>JBFJXW010000076.1:0-16006 GCA_041622895.1 Desulfobulbus sp.
GGTTGTTCATCGGCTTTGGCAGTTTCATTTTCATAACCAAGGGAAATGACGTTCGACGACGGTGCGGCGGTCATCCCCTGGCTCGATGTTCGCGGCAACAGAAGATCGAGAAGCCGCTCCTCGGCCATCGCTTCGGCCTTGCCCTGTACGCCCTCTTCTTCTTCCTTGGCCACCATATTCACCGCCAGTTGCGTGAGATCGCGGACCATGGATTCAACATCGCGGCCGACATACCCAACCTCGGTAAATTTAGAAGCTTCTACCTTGATAAAAGGACTCTGGGCCAAGTGGGCAAGCCTGCGGGCAATCTCGGTTTTCCCCACCCCGGTCGGACCTATCATGATAATATTTTTCGGGGCGATTTCTTCGCGCAACGGCGGTTCGACCTGCTGCCGCCGCCAGCGGTTGCGCAGAGCTATGGCCACCGACCGTTTGGCTTCGGCCTGACCTATGACATAGCGGTCCAGTTCGGCAACGGTTTCCTTGGGGGTTAGTGAATTAATCCCTTTCAATCCTTTCATATTTTTTCAACAACAATGTTGGTATTAGTGTAGACGCAGATGGAGCCGGCGATTTCCAAAGAAGACCTGGCAATAGCTGCGGCATCAAGCTCGGAATGGGCAATCAGCGCCTTGGCCGCGGCCTGAGCGTAAGGCCCGCCGGAGCCGATGGCCAAAATACCGTCATCCCCTTCAATTACATCACCGCTACCCGAGAGCAACAGGGAATATTTGGCATCCACGGCGATCAGCATAGCCTCGAGTCGGCGGAGCATCTTATCCGTGCGCCAGTCCTTGGCCAGTTCAACCGCAGCCCGCATCAAATTGCCATTATACTGTTCGAGTTTTTGCTCCAGGCGATCATAGAGCGTAAAAGCATCGGCGGTCGATCCCGCGAAACCGGTAATCACCTGATCGTGATAGAGCCGACGGACCTTTTTTGCCTGATGCTTGATAATGGTGGGCCCGAGAGATACCTGCCCATCTCCGGCAACAACGACATCGCCCTTATGACGAATGGCAACAATGGTGGTAGAACGTATTTTTTGGGTCTTCATGTCCGTGTTTCATTGATTTTTCAGAGAAGATAAACATGGGGAGGATGTGTAAACATTATCTCCGGGTGCGTCAACCCTTCCCGGTTGCTCACCAGCTGCCACTTAGACGTTCAGCCATGGGGTGGTTTGGCCTGCGGATGGGCCTGATCGTAGATTCTGGAAAGATGGTCGATATTAATATGCGTATATTTCTGGGTGGTTGACAGGCTGGCGTGCCCAAGTAATTCCTGAACCGTTCGCAGGTCAGCCCCCATTTCCAGCAGATGGGTGGCAAAGGAGTGGCGCAGGGCATGCGGGGTAACGGTCACACCGACCCCTGCACGCAAACCATACATCTGAACAGACCGTTCTACACTGCGTGCGGTCAGCCGTGTCCCTCGACTGTTGAGAAACATCGCTCTGTGCTCGGCATCGTATCCCCGGTTTATACGAGCAATGGTCAGGGCCTCCCGTTCGGGCAGATACTGCTGCAAGGCCTCTTTGGCGGCACTGCCGAAAGGAATCAACCGCTCCTTATTTCCCTTCCCCCGGACCCGTACCATTTCAGCAACGCAGTCAAAATCCTCTCGATTGCTCCCTACCAGCTCGGAGACCCGCATACCGGTCGAATAGATCAACTCCATCACCGCCCGGTCCCGGCGAAAATAACAATCCGAGGCCACCGGTGCCTCCAGCAGGCTGAACACTTCGTCGACAGTGAGAAAAGCGGGGATGGGATGCCCCAGTTTGGGGCTTGCGACCCCGATGAGCGGATCGCTACCGATCACTTTCCGGCGCTGGAGAAACCGAAAGAACGTACGCAGAGCTGAGAGCTTCCGAGCCACCGAGGCACTGGCGTTGCTGGTGTACAGTGAACCGACAAAAGATTGCACCATGGTGGCGGTGATCCGTTCAGGATGGATGGAATCTCCGCAGAAACGATGAAATTCGAGAACATCCCGCTGATACCCGTCGACGGTATGGGGCGAATACCCTTTTTCAACCAGTAACCAGGCAACGAATTGTTCTATATAAGCAGTCATGAGTAAACAGATGTTGAAACCATGAGATAGAATGTTTAATATAGATGATTACTCTTGCTCACTTTTTTCGGCAAACAAATTCGTCAGCAGGGCCAGGCGGGTCGTGATGGTTTATGGGCCCCTTCTACAATGGTCTCGCCACCTTATCAGCCAGAATCGTCGGACACCTCGTTATGTTCAAATTTTTATCTCCGGAAAAAGTCATCTGACCGAAACAACTGGTTGAACGAGAACTCTATTTTTTCATAGCAGCCTTATGGCAAAAAAAAACTTTGAAAGTGCACTGGCCAAGCTGGAACAGATCACCGATGAACTCGAGGCTGGAGATCTGAGTCTGGAAAAAAGTATTGATAAATTTAACGAAGGTATAGCGTTAGTGCAATTCTGCAACAGCAGGCTCGAAGAAGCAAAAAGCCGGGTTGACTTGCTGTTGAAAAAGGATGGTGAACTGGTGGCAGTGCCTTTTGCAGAGGGAAACAGTGGAGATCAAGACCTATCTGAATGAACAACGGCAACAGGTTGAGGAGCACCTTGCCAACATTATGCTGGAACCCGCCGGCACGTTCAGCAAGCATATTGAAGCGATGCGCTACAGTCTCTTTGTCGGCGGTAAACGCATCCGCCCTATCCTCTGCCTCGCTGCTGCCGAAGCAGTAGACAACAGCAAGGAATCCCGGCAGCACGCCCTGCCTGTGGCCTGTGCCCTGGAATGTATCCACACCTACTCCCTTATCCATGACGACCTTCCGGCCATGGACAACGACGATCTGCGGCGGGGAAAGCCGACCAACCATATTGTTTTTGGCGAAGCGGCAGCTATACTCGCCGGCGATGGCCTGCTCACCTACGCTTTTGACCTTCTCAGCAGTCCGCTTTCCAAGGCCATCACCGATTCGGCCCGGGTCCGCATTATCCAAACTATTGCCAAAGCGGCGGGTCCCTTGGGTATGGTCGGCGGCCAGTCCCTGGACATGCTCTTCGAGGGGCAACAGGTCGGCTACGAAACACTGCGCAGCATCCACCGCAGTAAAACAGGCGCTTTGATTACGGCTTCGGTGGTCAGTGGGGCTATCGTTGCCGGGGCCGACTCAACCCAGGAAACGGCCCTGCGCACCTATGGTGACAACATCGGCCTAGCTTTCCAGATCGTCGATGACCTTCTTGATCTGGAGGCTACCACTGAACAATTGGGTAAGCCGGCAGGAAGCGATATCAAAGCTGACAAGGTCACCTATCCCTCACTCTTTGGTAAAGAGACCTCACGGACCATGGCTAGAGAAGCCGTACAGGAGGCCGTTGCAGCCCTCGCCCCCTTCGACGACCAGGCGGCCCCCCTCAGAGCCCTTGCCAACTATATTGTAGAACGAAACAAATAATCATGCTTATCCTAGACCCCCAAGTAGAACAGCAGACTTCACTGCTGGATACCATCAATTCTCCCAAGGATCTTCGCCGGCTCAGCCTGCCGCAACTGGAAATTCTCGCCCAAGAACTCCGTGAAACCCTCATCAACACCGTGGCACAAACCGGTGGTCATCTAGCACCAAGCCTCGGCGTGGTCGAACTGACCATGGCCCTGCACTACGTTTTTAATACACCGCATGACAAGCTGGTCTGGGATGTCGGACACCAAGCTTATGCACACAAACTGCTTACCGGTCGCCGGGACCGGTTCGCCACCCTGCGTCAGTACAAGGGGCTGAGCGGCTTCCCCAAAAGGACTGAAAGTGTCTATGATACTGTTGAGGCCGGACATAGCTCCACATCCATCTCCTATGGTCTGGGTATAGCTGCGGCCAAGTCGATCCAAGCGGATACGGGAAAGGTCGTTGCCATTATTGGCGATGGTTCCATGACCGCTGGCATGGCTTTTGAGGGCCTCAATCACGCCGGCGACCTGGGCAAAAACCTGGTGGTCATCCTCAACGACAACGAGATGTCGATCTCGGAAAATGTCGGGGCCCTGTCCAGTTTTCTCAGCAGGAAACTGACCGGCCGGACTATCCGACGGCTGCGTGATCATATCGAAGATCGACTGATGGCCCTTTCATCGGTTGGTGAAAACATACTTACCGTGCTGCGAAAGAGTGAAGAAAGCATCAAAGGCTTCTTTACCCCGGGCATGTTGTTTGAAGCCCTGAAATTCAAGTACATTGGGCCTATTCCCGGCCATCAGCTGGATGATCTGATTGCAACGTTGGAAAATGTCCGCGACCATAATCATGGACCGGTACTCGTCCATGTGATCACCACCAAGGGTAAGGGTTACAAACCGGCGGAAACCAATCCCGGTGCTTATCACGGCGTCGGTCCCTTTGACATTGCCACCGGGGCGCCCAAAAAAGGCAAGAGCAGCGCGGTGTCCTATACGAAGGTCTTTGGCGATACCCTTTGCCGGTTGGCCCGGCAGGATCCCCGTGTCGTGGCGATCACCGCTGCCATGCCCGGAGGGACCGGTCTCCTTCCTTTTGCCGCTGAATTCCCGGAACGTTTTTTTGATGTCGGTATCGCCGAACAGCATGCCGTCACCTTTGCCGCTGGCCAGGCCCTTGAGGGAATGCGTCCCTTTTTCGCCGTCTACTCGTCATTTATGCAGCGAGCCCTGGATCAGTTGATCCACGATGTCTGCCTGCCCAATCTGCCGGTAACGATTGCTCTTGATCGCAGCGGTGTCGTCGGTGCAGACGGTCCGACCCATCACGGCGTCTTTGATCTTTCCTTTCTTGGCTACATCCCCAATCTAACGGTGATGGCTCCCAAGGATGAAAACGAGCTGCAGCAGATGCTCTATACAGCCCTTAACCACCACGGGCCGGTGGTGCTCCGCTACCCCAGAGGCAGCGGCGAAGGGATTCCGTTGGCGCCTTCTTTTCAGAGCCTTGCAATCGGCAAAGGGGAAGTATTGCGTGAAGGTTCAGATGTCCTCCTCCTGCCCGTGGGCAACCGGGTTTATCCGGCCTTGGTCGCAGCGGCCCGCCTGGAAGAGCAGGGGATCAGCGCAGCAGTAATCAACCCTCGTTTTCTCAAACCTCTGGACAGCGAAGGTATTGCTACCTGGGCCGCACAAACCGGCCGGGTGGTAACTATTGAGGATAACAGCGCCCTGGGTGGATTCGGCAGCACTGTGCTCCAACTGCTCAACCAACGGGGCCTGCATCTCCCGATAAAGATTCTCGGCTATAGCGATACCTTCATCGAACACGGCCCCCAGGCAACACTGTGGAGTAATGCGGGAATAGATGCAGACGGCATTGTCCGCAGCGTACAGGAACTTCTCATCAACTAATAACAAAGGGGAGCAAAACCCGCTGGCTTTACTCCCCTTTCATTCTGCGTCCCCTGTTCAATAACAGGGAGAAAACACTTCACACCTGGTAATAATCACGATACCAGTCGACAAAATTTTGAACCCCCGTCTCGATGGAGGTGGACGGTTTGAAATCGATTGCCCGCACCAACTCCGCTACATCGGCGTAGGTAGCCGGCACGTCCCCGTCCTGCATGGGCATAAAATTCTTACGGGCCTTACGCCCCAAACAATCCTCCAGCACCTCGATATAACGCATCAGTTTTTCTTTATTGTTGTTGCCGATATTATATACCCGCCAAGGGCAGTAACTGGTCGCTGCATCGGGTCGATCGCCGCTCCAATCGGGGTTGGGTTGCGCCGCTTGGTCGATCACCCGAACCACGCCCTCGACAATATCGTCAATGTAGGTAAAATCACGTTCCATATTGCCGTTATTAAAGACGTTGATCGGCAGGTCGGCTAGGATGGCCTTGGTGAACAGAAACAAAGCCATATCCGGCCTGCCCCAAGGACCGTAGACGGTAAAAAACCGCAAACCAGTAGTGGGGATATTGAATAAATGGCTGTAGGTATGCGCCATCAACTCATTCGCCTTTTTTGAAGCCGCATAGAGAGAAACCGGATGATCGACGTTGTCGTGCACTGAAAAGGGCATACGGGTATTGGCACCGTATACCGAACTGGACGAGGCATAGACCAGATGTTTGACCCCGGTATGACGGCAGCCCTCCAAAATGTTGACAAAACCAACCAGGTTGGTGTCCACATAGGAATGTGGATTGATGAGGGAATACCGGACCCCCGCCTGGGCCGCCAGATTGACCACTGCATCGAACTCTTCAGCCGCAAACAGTGCCGCGGTCTGTTCCCGGTCAGCCATGTCGAATTCCTCGTGACGGAAATTGACATGGGTTTGCAACCGTGCCAGACGATCCCGTTTCAGTTGCGGATCGTAGTACGTATTGAGATTGTCCAGCCCGACAACGGTCCTGCCCTCGGCCAGCAAGCGACTGGAAAGACCATGTCCTATGAATCCAGCCGCTCCGGTAACCAATATTTTCTTCATTTCATGCAATCCCTTGTTTTGCTCACGTCGCTGTGCCGGTACCGGCTTTTTTTTACAGGGGACGCTCAATCGTCAAAGTTGCCTTGCGGTCCCTTGTCTGTGTTCAGGGTCGCGGCCCGTTCACGAATCTTTGCTTCGGTCCATTCCTCGGGTGATTCGATCCGACCGGTCTTGGGACCTATATCAAAGGATCCGGCCTCAACGATTGCCTCGACTCCGTAACGGGCGGTATCTGCGGCATTGAAAACCTCGACCAGCAGCGTATAAACGAAATTTTCCACCCGTCGGGCCATTCGGTCGCGAACAGCCTTGGGCTGCCCCATGATTTTATTTTCAAAGGGCAGATTGAGATTTTTATAATCCCCCTTTTTCCAACCTTTGCCATCGGCATAGGCACGCATTATCTGCCAGAGTTCTTCGGTCACTCCTTCGCCGGGTATCTTGATGAAGTCGCCGGTATCATCCAGAACGGCATTACCGAAATCATTTACCGCCAACCCCCAGGAAACCATCTGCAGGGCTGTAGCGACATTTGCTTTGGTGGAATAGGTTTGGGCGGCAATAGCGCGCAATCGGTCAGAATTGTTGCCCGACGTACCATGTTGAGCACCGGAGATGGCGTATCCTGCCAGCGCTTTGTGGATCTCTGCGGTCAATTCCACCTGAATCCCCTGGGCCGAGGCCTCAAGACCATGGGTCGTGCCATTATTGAGGGCTATCCAGTCGGGAAAGATATCGTGGGCGTTCAACCCCTGAATAATAAACAAGGCCTCTTCCTTGGTGGAAAGACCGAGCTTGCCTTTGATCTCACCAACCTCGGTCTCCAACCCGGCCCAAGACGGCACATACTTGGCCAGTTCGATGCTGGCCAGCAGGTTATCGGCATCGGGCATATGAGAGGCGTCAATGGCAATTGAGGTGATGCCTGCTTCAAAAATCGTTGGAATCTCGATTGCGGCCACCGGCACGTCTTCAGGCTTTTTAATACCATAATGATCAGCATGTATGGCGACTGGAACGGTGATTGATAGCTCATTGCAGAGCGCATCGACTTGTCGGGCAATATTCCAGTAATTGGTCGGGCAGTAGGCGTTGGCTCCGCCTTCGGAACGGGCGATTTCAATGATGATGGCTGAATGTGCCCGTTGCGCGGCTTGCAAGGCGCCTCGAATAATCAGGTGGCTCCTGCCGTTAGCGGCAATAGTCATGGCGCCGCCTTTGGCCAGCATGGCGCGATCAATTACCTTGCCGCTGACGATCAGTGCCCGTGAATGGGGAAACAGGGTTCTGATATTCGGTGGGCGGCCAATTTCCAAAGCCTTCTCAAAATCAGCAATATACGTCATACATCTCCTCCTGTGGACAATAAATTCAGGACCGGCAGCAGCTGGTGGTGTACCTGTTTGTTCGCACACCGATCAACTGCCGCTGACGGACACTCCAGGGTAAACGACTTGTTAGCCACTCGGCAAGGGTAAACACACGCCCTGTCCATCACTCTGCATTTTCGTATCGACCAGGTAACTGCGGGTCACGGTAGAAAAAAATCGTATTCTTTATGCAATCACTCAATTTTGTTGGGTTCCATTGTTTCGCGCTCCGCCTTTGTCGAAAAACCTGCAAGAGGTTTGCGCGCAAAAAGAGCCACAGCAACAATACTGACTTCATAAAGCAGAATCAGGGGGCCAGCCATAAGCAATTGGTTGACTACATCCGGGGTAGGGGTAAGAATGGCGGCCACCACAAAAGCGATGAGCAGAGCATACTTTCTGTTCTTAGCGAGGAACACTTTATTGACAACACCGATCTTTGCCAGAAAAACCATAAATACAGGCAATTCGAAAATAATGCCAAAGGCGAAAAACAGGCGCAGCGCCAGGGAAAAATATTCGTCGACAGCGGGCATGGGCTCCAGAAAAGAACTGGTATAGCCAATGAGAAAACGAAATGCCGGCGGGAAAACAACAAAGTAGCCAAAAGCGGTGCCACCGACAAAACAAAGCGTGGAAATGACCGTAAAAGGTATCAGCACCTTCCGTTCATGCCGATACAGGCCGGGAGAAACAAATCGCCATATCTGGAGAAAGATGACTGGACTGGCGAGCACTACGCCGCATACCAAGGCAAGTTTTAGATAAAAAAAAACCCTTCCTGGTACGAAGTAAAAATCAGATGCTTGCCTGCTGGCATCACTTTGATCAAGGGCCGAAGAAACCAGTCGGCAAGAGGCCGAATAACACTGTATGCGGCGGCAAAACCGCCAGCTACGGCGGCAAGAGAAATCAGCAGACAGGAGCGCAACTCCGCCAGATGCTCGGTAAGGGTTTGTTGATCGAATTGTTCCTGTGCGTCCACGTTGTCACACCCAAGGTCGTATTGCGGGAGAATAATTGGTTCTCTTTGTACCCTATCCCAGCTCTATTGTAAACGGGTTATGGATTATGTTTGACTTCATTGCATGCTTGGGGATACACTGGCCACAATAGCCAATAGATTGATTTTGAAGGATTTTTACAAGGATTACCATGGCATCCATTCTCGTTGTTGACGACGAACTGAGCATGCGCGAGTTTCTCAAGATACTTCTTGAAAAAGAGGGGTATCGAGTAGCCACTGCGGCCGAAGGAAAAACCGCTCTCGACCTTGCCGAAAAAACCCGGTTCGACCTAGTCATTTCCGATATCCGCATGCCGGGTATGAGCGGGCTGGATTTACTGACCCGGCTCAAGCAACTGCAAACCGACATCGGCGTTATCATGATCACGGCCTTTGCCTCGCCCGACGACGCAGTTTCCGCAATGAAAAATGGTGCCTTTGATTATATCACTAAGCCCTTTAACGTCGACGAGATCAAAACCGTTGTTCGTGCAGTCTTGAAAAAGAAACAGCAATCCGAACCTGCACCGGTGCAAGGTTTTCCCGAAATCATCGGTCAGAGTCCGGAGATGATGAAAATTTTCGAGCTGATCACCAAAATTGCACCCACTCCAGCCAACGTGCTTATTTACGGAGAATCGGGAACCGGCAAGGAGCTGGTGGCCAAAGCCATCCATAACCGGTCGCGGGTGGCTGCAAATCCCTTTGTTCCCATCACCTGCAGCGCCATTCCCGAGAGCTTGCTTGAGAGTGAGCTGTTCGGCCATGTCAAGGGCTCCTTTACCGGAGCAATCGCCGACAAAACTGGACTTTTTCAGCAGGCCGATCGCGGCACTGCCTTTCTCGATGAAATCGGTGAACTCACCCCTATTATCCAAACCAAACTCCTGCGGGTTTTGCAGGAGCGCGAGTTCATGCCGGTGGGATCGACCAAAACCAGGCAGGTGAACGTGCGGATTATTGCCGCCACCAACAGAGTCTTGGAGCAGGAAATCATATCAGGAAAATTCAGGGAAGATCTTTACTATCGGTTGGCAGTCGTACCGATCCGGGTACCGCCGCTGCGTGAGCGTATTGGAGATGTGCCGCTCCTGGTTGAGCATTTTCTCAAGAAATATTCCAGCCTGCTTGGCAAGGAGGTGCAAACCATTTCCTCCTACGGCATGGAAGTCCTGATGAAATACGATTTCCCCGGCAATGTCCGCGAACTGGAAAACATCATCGAGCGTGGCGTCGCCCTGGAATCTTCCAATATCATCTTACCTGAGAGCCTGATTCTTTCCCTGCATCGCCAGGAAAAAACCAAGCCGGAGACAGACACGGCTTACACCCCGCTGTTTGTTGCGGCCCGTGATGAAAACGAACTTTTCGAACAGGGACTGGAAGAAGTTCTCCAGCGTGTGGAAAAAGAGATGATCGTTCACGCCCTGTCCAGAGCGGACAACTCAAAGATGCGTGCCGCTGATCTACTTAAATTGAGCTTTCGCAGCCTGCGCTACAAGACAAAAAAACATAACATTGACTGACACGGCCCACCCGCACGTGACTTCGCGGATTTTCTCTAATCCTGGCACTGACCCTCACCCGCTATGCTTCAATTTTTCAAGAGAGCCCTGACCCCGGTTACCGACAGCGAGCAGGAAACACGGCGGCATATTGTCTGGTGGATTCTCATTCGGGTCGCTCTGTTCACCCTGCTCATCAGTATCACCTCTTTTCTCCAGGGCAGAGGGCATTCCGTTATTCTCCCGCCTCTGGCTTTGACCACCCTCTATCTCTTCGGGCTATACGGTTTTTCCATCGCTTCCGCCCTGCTTCTGCAAAAGATGACCTGGTCAACCCGCCGGTTTGGTCTCTTTCAGCTGTGCTGCGATACATTTTTCATGGCGATCTTGATTTATGCCACCGGTTGCAGCCAGTCGGTCTTTACCCCTATCCTTATTTTACCAGTCATTACGGGGGGACTCATCCTCTATAAAATCGGTGGACTGATCCTTGCCGCCGCTGCCACCCTGCTTTATGGGGCCGTACTGGCCTGTGAATTGGCCGGATGGGTTCCTCTGTACTTCTGGACAACGCACTATGCAAAACCCGCCACCTTCCTTACCGGCACCAACCTATTCGCCATCTATGGGCTTATCTTTTTCCTGACAGCCCTACTCAGTGGGCAGCTGGCCAGACGGTTGCGTTTTACCGAAGAGAAACTGCATAAAACCACGCTTGAATACGATCGCTTATCGGTTCTGTACAAACAAATTTTCGATGATGTCTCAACAGGCATCATCACCACGGATCAAAACAATTTCATCACCTCCTATAACCGGGCTGCGGAACGGATCACCGGTTATTCTCGGGAGCAAGTGCTTGGCCAGCCTTTCAGCCGATGTTTTCCTGGCATTATCCTCCAAGATCGGCACCAAGGACGCAGTGTCTGTGATTTCGAGAAAAAAGATGGAATACAGATCAGAATTGGCTACTCTTTTTCCCATCTCAATATGCCGCTCACCCAGGTGGTAGAAGAGCAACGAGCCAGGTGGCAAGTGATCACCCTGCAGGACATTAGTCAGATCGAACGGATGGAACAGCAGATGCGTGAGGCGGAAAAAATGGCTGCCATTGGTGAGTTGAGCGCTTCCATTGCTCACGATTTCAGAAATCCCCTGGCTGCCATTTCCGGTTCAGCCCAGATTCTGGCCATGGAGCAGTCAAATATTGCTGCGTTTGACCCGGCTACCTTTAAAAGCCTGTTGAGTATCATTTTGCGAGAATCCGGACGAATGGCAAAAACCATCACCGATTTTCTCCAATTTGCCCGTCCGGCAGCGATCCAGCCCGAATGGTTTGATCTGAACCGCTTGGTTGACGAGGTTATTACTCAATTGCAAACAAAAAGTAATACGATGGCGACGCTCGGGATTTGCAAAGAAATCGATACCCACATCAATTGCTGGGCTGATCGACAACAGATGCAGACTATCCTGAGCCATCTCCTGGAAAACGCCAGCATCGCTATGAGCGGGCAACAAGGGGGAATTGTTGTTGCCGCCGAAGAAATCAGCGACAACAGTCAGGGAATGCTTCGTATAGAAATCCGTGACCAGGGCCCCGGTATTCCATCAGAACTACGCGAAAAAGTCTTTGCTCCTTTTTTCTCCAACCGAACAAATGGCACAGGCTTGGGTTTGGCCATTGTCCGTCAAATTGCTGAAAATCACGGAGGCACTATTGTAATCGACTCCAGCGCCTCCAGCGGCTGCATCATGCGGTTGCATCTGCCTCTGCCCAGGTGACTAGGCCTTGATCTTGTCGATCTTTGCCCCCAAAAGTTGCAGTTTTTCCACCATGTTCTCATACCCCCGTTCAAGATGATAAATCCTTGAGATCTCGGTTGTGCCGACTGCGGAAAGACCGGCAATAACCAGAGAGGCCGATGCACGCAGATCCGTAGCCATGACGGGAGCGCCGCAAAGTTTGTCGCGACCTATGCCCCGAACCACGGCACGCGATCCTTCAATGGCAATATCGGCTCCCATACGCTTGAGTTCGGCAACATGCATGAATCGGTTTTCGAAAATAGTTTCGTGGATAATGGAAGCGCCGTCCCCCTGCACCATCAACGCCATAAACTGTGCTTGGAGATCGGTGGGGAATCCGGGATAGGGCAGCGTGGTAATATCAACACTGTGCAAACGGCATCGGCTCCTGCCGTCCACCTCAGGGCAGGATATGGTCATCCGTTTTCCTTCCATTGCAATATCAACTCCGCAAAGCGACAGCTTCTCGGAAAGAGCAGGTAAATGTTCGGGATTGCAATCGGTGAGGGTCACCACGCCTCCAGTGGCAGCTACAGCGATCATATAGGTGCCGGTTTCAATCCGATCGGGAATGATGGTCGATTCGGTTGCCTGAAGTCGTTCCACACCGCGAACAACCAACCGGTCGGTATCTTTCCCCGCAATGTCGGCACCCATTGCCGTAAGCATATCGATAAGATTACCGACCTCGGGTTCCTTCGCGGCATTCTTAATAATCGTCTCACCCTTGGCGAACACCGAGGCCATCAGTACGTTTTCCGTCCCGGTGACGGAAGGTATATCGAAATAAATTGTACCGCCGCGCATCTGGTCGTCCACTCGGGCCTCGACATATCCCTGCTCAAGCCGGCTGGTTACCCCCAGTTTTTCAAACCCCTTCAAATGATAATTAATGGGCCGAGCACCGATAGCACATCCTCCGGGTAGCGAGACCCGGGCAAAACCTGCTCGTGCCAGAAGCGGCCCGAGCACAAGAACAGAAGCTCGCATGGTCTTAACCAGTTCGTAGGGTGCTTCTACTCCGGTTAAATGATCACTGTTGATGTAGATGGTCTGCCCTTCCCGTTGCCATCGAACACCAATAATTTCCAGTAATTTCAGCATAGTTCTGGTATCGCGCAGATCGGGAACATTATACAGCGTATGATCTCCCGGAGCCAGAAGGGTGGCGGCCAACAGTGGCAGAGCAGCATTTTTGGCACCGCTAATACTGACAGTTCCATGCAGCGGATAACCGCCTTCGATGATGAGTTTATCCATACAAACCGTTTAAAATTATAGGAAAAGAGAAAAGAATAATTTCATAGTCAATCAGGATGCAGCGATCGGTGCTGGCGGCATATACTTTGCCCGCAAAACGCGCGGACGCCCAGCCCAATCATCAATCACCTTGACTTCGCCATACGAACGTTCAGGAGCCTGGAACAATTGAGTCACCGCATTTTTTTGGTCTGCGCCGATTTCCAGAAAAATCCAACCGCCGATTTGGAGAAATTTTTCAGCTTCGACCGCTATCTGCTCAAGGATTTGCAGTCCGCCCGGCCCGCCGGACAAAGCGAGAAAAGGTTCTGCTGTCCCAACTTCGGGATCCAATTGACTTATCTGTTCTTCGGCAATATAGGGTGGATTACTGACAATAAATTCAAATTTATTTTTGCTGTTGAGTGCAGAGAACAGGTCGCTGCATACCAGATCTACCTGATCGGCTACCTGATGCCTGTTCACGTTTTTTTGGGCAATCTCTAGAGCCGCCGCCGAGACATCAACCGCTGTCACCGGACACCCGAGTTCCTTGGCCAGGACCACGGCAATTACACCACTGCCTGTACATAAATCCAAAATGTGCCCTATCTCGTTTATAGGGGAACAAACTTTCAATACCTGGTCAAGGAGGAATTCGGTTTCCGGACGGGGAATCAAAACAGCGGGCGAGACGAAAAAGTCCAGGGACCAAAATTCCCGGGAACCGGTGAGGTAATGCAGGGGTTTCCTGCGGCTTCGCTCGGTGATGAGATGGCGGTATTGCGCAACTGTGCGTTGATCCACAGCTTGCCGGCCATGCAAAACCAGCTGCGATCTGGTCATCGCCGTCAGGTGTTGAAAGAGCAGGCGGGCATCGAGATCGGCGTCTTCAATACCGGCCTTGGCAAGCTCCACGGCGGCAGCTGCAAGCAGATCATCGATATTCATCGATTGCAGAAAGTACAATGATTAATTGGCAGACTTCAGCGCTTCTGTCTGATAATGAGTAATGACAGGCAGCACCACATCGTCCAACATCCCGGCAAGCACCTGATCCAAACGATACAGGGTGAGATTTATCCGGTGATCGGTTACTCTTCCCTGCGGATAATTATAGGTGCGAATCCGCTCACTTCTATCCCCTGAGCCAATTTGGGTCTTACGGTCCTCAGAGATTCGGTCATGGCGTTCCTGCTCCATCTTGTCGAGCAGGCGTGCCCGTAAAACCTGCAGGGCTTTGGCCTTATTTTTATGCTGAGATTTCTCATCCTGGCAGGTAACGACCAGACCGGTAGGTAGATGGGTCACCCGCACTGCAGAATCGGTGGTGTTAACTGATTGGCCTCCAGGACCAGAAGAACGGTACACATCAAACTTGAGTTCATTGGGTTCGATGTGCAGATCCACTTCTTCCACCTCGGGAATGATAGCAACGGTCACCGCAGAAGTATGGATACGTCCTTGGGTTTCCGTATCCGGCACACGTTGGACCCGGTGCACCCCGGATTCATACTTTAAACGGGAGTAGACCTGATTACCGCTCACCAGAGCGATTATTTCTTTAAATCCACCTATGCCGATAGGATTGGAACTCATAACTTCCACTCGCCACCCCTGCAACTCCGCATATCGGCTGTACATACGAAACAGGTCCGTGACAAAAAGCGCGGCCTCATCGCCCCCGGTTCCGGCCCTGATTTCAAGAAAAATGTTCTTTTCGTCGTTGGGGTCCTTAGGAAGCAGTCGCAAGCGGATGGCCTTTTCCAATTCCCCTTTTTTTATCGCAAGCTCATCGAGTTCCGCCTTGGCCAATTCCACCAGATCAGCATCCTCGTGTTCCGAATAGACTAATTCCTGGTTTTCCGTGATATCATTACAAACCGTTGTATACGTCGCATACAATTCCGCCAATTTAGCGATATGGGCATGCTCGCGGACAATCCCCCGATACCGTTGCTGATCGGTCACCAGCTGCGGATCGGAAAGCTGCCGTTCCAACACGCTCAGTTTTTCATCAATATCACGTAAATTCTCAAACATACCGGCGATGCCCAGGAAAAAAAAGCCCTCATGACAACAGTCGTTTGGTTTGCGGGATCTTGATCAGGCCACTGCAGAGCAGCTCGATGATCCGGCATCCGAGAACGCCTGCGGTCAGGAGGGTTGAAAGGAAAAAACGAAAAATCCGTTATTTCTTGGTGCTGCCCTGAAAACCGGCATATTTTTTCTTAAATTTCTCGATACGTCCTGCGGTATCGACCAATTTCTGTTTGCCGGTAAAAAACGGATGACAGGCAGAACAAATTTCGACCTTTATTTCCTTCTCTACTGATCCAAGCTCTATTTCGTTGCCACAGGCGCAAACGGCCTTGATTTTATGATATTCTGGATGGATATCTGTTTTCATGAGTCACACTCCTTTTAAAATAGGTCCTCAAGGAAATTTAATAAAAAGTACGATAATATCTTTTTTTATCATTTCTTGAAATGAAAAAACGAAAGCTACCGGTTCATTGCTGCAAAAAATTCCTGATTATTTTTGGTCTGCCCCATTTTATCGAGCAGAAATTCCATGGCGTCGGCGGGGTTCATGGAGGACAGGAGTTTGCGAAGAATCCA
>JBFJXW010000077.1:0-15931 GCA_041622895.1 Desulfobulbus sp.
CCGGTACTCTACTACATGGTGCAATCGCGAAAGAGGCAGCGATAAGAGGCAGGGTGTGCCGGATACCTTGGTCAGGAACGCTTAATGCAGTTGGTCGGGAATCGAACGACCAGCGTTTTCATCACCAGGGGCTGTGGATAGAAAATCGACGCCCCCGGGTTTCGTCGATATTTCGTTTCATAGGTGTCCGCCCCTGTTACGGTTACCGTATTCTTCATGCTGCTTCTTACGATCTTTACGGAAAGAATACATCCGGAGAGGCTTGGTTCTTATTTACTTCCCTTTAGAGAATGGCTATGGTGCGGGCCGGATCATTTCCTGCACCGCAACCGGCGCCCCCGTGCAATGACGCAGGTGCAGCGTTATGATTCGCACAGGTTACACTCCTTATCAACATATTCAGCAAACAGCTTATAACCTGCCCCGTCATATCTTCCCTGGCGCCAGCCTTTCGTGCGGCTCCAGGTTACCTCCTCACTGAAAGCAGCCAGAAAAGAATAGAACGCCATGCACCGTGTCCGTCCGAACTCCAGAAAAAAGAAAAAACAACCCCTCCAATTCACTGCCACCTGCGGGTCCGGCCTGGAACCGCTGGTCAGTGATGAAATCGCTGACTTCGGCGGTGCATCAATCGAGTCCCATCCCGGAGCAGTAACGTGGACCGGCAACCTGGAAACCGCCTACCGTGCTTGCCTGTGGTCCCGATTTGCCTCGCGCATACTCCTGGAGCTGGCCCGATTCGATGCCCCGGATCCCGATGCCCTCTATACACATGCCGGCACGATCCTCTGGGACGAGCATTTCACCCTCAAGTCGACCTTTGCCGTGCATACCACACTGGTGAACGCTGCCTTAAACCACAGCCAATACGCCTCACTGCGAATCAAGGACGCTATTGTTGATCAATTTCGGAAACGATTCGGCAAACGTCCGGATATCAACGCCTTCCAGCCCGATATCCGTATCAACCTGCATGTACAAGGAACCGGAGCTTCCCTGTCTCTCGATCTCTCCGGCGACAGCCTGCACCGACGAGGATACCGTACCAGCAGCGGTGAAGCACCGCTCAAGGAAACCCTGGCCGCCGCCATTGTCCGCCTCTCAGGCTGGGTGGAGCACGCGACCGAGGAACCTATCCTGCTCGACCCGATGTGCGGTAGCGGCACCCTCTTGATTGAAGCGGCCCTCATGCTCAGTGACAGCGCTCCGGGTCTGCTCCGCAAGACCTTTGGTTTTATGGCCTGGAACAAGCACGACCCGCTGCTCTGGGAACGACTGGTGCAGGAAGCATTGGACCGTGAAGGCCATGGACTCCCTGACGTCTGGCCACAATTCATTGGCTATGACGCCGACCCCAAGGTGGTAGCTGCGGCCCGGAAAAATGTGATCGCTGCTGGCCTACGTGATGTTATCGTTATCAAGCAACGGCAACTGGCCCGACTGCAGAGTCCGGGACCCAAAGGTTGCCTGCTCACCAATCCGCCGTACGGAGAACGGCTGTCGGAAAAGGAGGTCGTGAAATACCTGTACCGCTGCCTCGGTCGCACCTTTCACAGTCAATTCAATGGTTGGCGCCTGGGTTTTTTCACTGCCAATCCCGATCTGGCGGAGATGACCGGTATAGCATGGGAACAACGGCACCGGCTCTTCAACGGTCCCCTCAAGTGCCAATTGCTGGTAGGCAGTGAAGGGCAACAGACCCAACGACCGCCGCATACCTGGTCCCCTCTTCCAATGGATGCCGAAAGTCCCGGCCAGGATTTCGCCAATCGCCTGCTCAAGAACTGCGCTACGCTGCTGCCTTGGGCACGCGAAGAAGGAATTACCTGTTTTCGAATTTACGACGGCGACATTCCGGAATATAATTTGGCGGTTGATCTCTACGAGGAATGGATCCACGTGCAGGAATACGCCCCACCGGGCACCATTGATCAGGAAAAAGCGGAACAGCGCTTCAGCCTGGCCCTGCAGGTCATCCGCTCGGTTTTCAATGTGCCTCGCAGCCGGATCTTTATAAAAACCCGGCAGAAACAGAAAGGAAGCCAACAATACCAGAAAAAACAAACGGGAAGCGGATCCTCACTGTACGAGGTCCACGAAGGCGGCGGCCGGTTTCTGGTCAATTTTACCGACTACTTGGATACCGGCCTGTTTCTCGATCACCGGATAACCCGGGCGCGACTGGCAGAACTGACGCAGGGAAAGACCTTTCTCAATCTCTTTGCCTACACAGGATCAGCATCGATCTACGCGGCCATGGGCGGTGCCACCGCTACCACGACGGTTGACATCTCCGAGACCTACCTTACTCGGGCCCAGGCCAACCTGGCACTCAACGGTTTTGGCGGCCCGCTGCATCAGACTATTGAGGCCGACTGTATGGAGTGGCTCCGGCACAACCGCGAACGCTACGGGGTTATTTTTGTTGATCCCCCCACCTTTTCGAATGCGCGGCATCGCAAACTGACCTTTGACATCCAAAACGATCACGCAGTGCTTCTCCGTCTTGCCATGCAGCATTTGGCTAAAGGCGGCGTGCTGGTTTTTTCCACCAATTTCAAAAAATTCAAAATAGACTCATCGCTGCTCGATGATTTTAGGGTGGAAGAGATCAGCGAACAAACTGTACCTCTGGATTTTCAACGCAACCGACGTATTCACCGCTGTTGGGAGTTCCGCCACCCTTTTGAAGGCTCAGACCCGCTGGAGGTATAACCCGTTTGTTCACCGACCCATCTGAAGAAAGTGTTGCCATCGTTGACCGGGACAACTCGCTCATTGGAACGGTTACCCGCCGTATCATGCGACAACAGAAACTCATTCACCGGGCTTCCTATATCCTGGTGTTCAACACCCAGGCTGAATTATTTATTCAAAAACGAACCATGAGCAAAGACATCTATCCCGGCTTCTGGGATGTGGCCGCCGGCGGTATAGTCTTGGCTGGTGAAAGCTACGAAGCAGCAGCGCAACGCGAATTACGGGAAGAACTGGGACTGGCTCATGCCAAACTGCGGTTTCTTTTCGATCAATATTACGAAGACGCCGATAATAAAGTGTGGGGACGGATTTTTTCCTGCACCAGCAACGGGCCGTTTACCCTGCAGGCCGAAGAAATCGATTACGGCAGGTTCATTCCCCTTGCCGAGATTGAAACACTCCATCAATCCGAATCATTCACTCCAGATGGCCTGCAACTGCTCCAGCGGCTTCCTTCGTCAATCTGTGGTTAGTTCTTGGCCACCAAAGTTTTTTGCCCTATACTCCGGTTAACCTCAAATTCGGAGTACAGGGTACAATGTTTGTCCATATAGCACGGCAGCCGATCTTCAATATACGAAAACAACTGTTCGCCTACGAACTCCTTTTTCGTCAGACCCTGGGGTTACATCTGGGCGAACTCAGTGGTGACCGGGCTACTACCAGTCTGCTTTCATCCACCTTTCTCACGGAAGGTATTGAAAAGATCGCCGGCAACAAACCGTGCTTCATTAATTTCACCAAAAACCTCCTGATCAAAGAAGTTGCAAGCTCATTTCCCAAAAACAAAATTATTGTCGAAATCCTGGAAGATGTGCAGCCGACCGCCGAGGTGGTGGATGCATGCTACAATCTTTCCAAACTCGGTTATTTGATTGCTCTTGACGATTTTGTTTTCAGGGATGAAATGCTTCCGCTGCTCGAACTGGCCAATATCGTCAAGCTGGATTACCGGTTGTCCACCACCGATGATATTGAACGGATTCTCTATCGCTTGAGCCGTTTTAACCTAAAATATCTCGCTGAAAAGATTGAAACCTATAAGGAATTCGAGCATGCCCGTAAAATGGGCTTCCATTATTTCCAAGGATATTTTTTTGCCAAACCCGAATCCATTCGCCTGAAGGAGGTTGCGTCGATCAAAACCAATCAGCTCAGGCTGCTTGCCGAGATCAATAAAAAAAGAACCACCGTGGGTATGTTGGAAAAAATCATCGCATCCGATGTTGCGATTACCTACAAATTGCTGCGCTATATCAACTCAGCTTATTTTTATCTGCTGCATAAGATAGATTCCATCCGTCAGGCTATAATTTACCTCGGTGAACGAGAGATTCGTCGCTTTGTCACTCTGGTGATCATTTCCGAACTGGCAATGGATAAGCCCAAAGAGTTGGTGCGTCTTTCGGTGGTCAGGGCTAAGTTCTGCGAACTGTTGGCCCAAGACAGCAACTATCAAGGTGACGCCGCAGACCTATTTCTTCTTGGACTTTTTTCGCTGCTTGATGCCATCTTTGATACATCGATGACACTGATGATGAATAAATTGCCGCTATCTGAAGAAGTCCGAATGGCTCTCATCAATCAGGAAGGGCCGTTTGCCCCCTTTCTGCAAGCGGTTGTTGCCTACGAACAAGGTAAGCCGGAAGAATGCCTGCAAAGCCTGCAAATCCTTGAGGTAGAACCGGATAAAGTGTATGATATGTACTTAGAATCGATTAAATTTTCTTCAATTATCGATTAACCTGCTCCTTTTCCTTCCGCCCTGCCATTTTCATTGGCTCCCCTGCTGTCACCCGACGGCAGCCCTCTCCTTATCATCCTCCCCCCGACGTTGGCATAACCATCAGAGGTACCTGCGGAAGAAAGGATTGAGCGAAAGTAAACGCGGCACGGTGTAACGCTGGCGACCCGGTGAACGTTACGCTTCTCCGTTGTTGTCCCACAGGGTAAACAGTTGCTGAATACCCTGAGTGGCCAGCTCTGCCATGGTGGTGAACAATTCGGGCCGAAAGGGTGCACCCTCCGCCGTGGTCTGGACTTCAATCCAGCGACCGTCACGACTCATGACAAAGTTGGCGTCAACATCGGCGTTCGAATCCTCGGAATAATCAAGATCAAGCATCGGGCGCCCGGCCACCACCCCGGCTGAGACCGCAGCCACCGGCAGTAACGGCGGCAGTGATGGAATCTGTCCGTGTTCCACCATCTTACCAAGCGCCTGGCGAATCGCCAAGGCACCTCCGGTGATCGAGGCGCATCGGGTGCCGCCATCGGCGTTAAGGACGTCGCAGTCGACCCGCAGCGTACGTTCGCCCAAGAGACGCAGATCGACCATCATCCGCAGGGACCGGCCAATCAATCGCTGAATTTCCTGGCTCCGTCCAGAAAGGCCGGAAACCGCTTCCCTGCGGCCTCGACTGTGGGTAGCGCAGGGCAGCATGCCATATTCGGCGGTTACCCAGCCCTGCCCGCTCCCCTTGAGAAAAAGGGGAGCTTGCTCTTCAACAGTTACCCCGCAAAGGACGTGTGTATTGCCCATTCTGATCAGTACCGAGCCATCGGCATGGGGTTGGACATCGTATTCAACACTGACCGGTCGCAGACTGCCGGCCAAGCGATCGCCATTTCGCATAGTTTCTCCAGTATTGGTTTGCTCGTGCATGGTGCGCCGGGACGAACCGGCAGATTTCGATTTGTTGTTACAGGATGACCAGGGTAACACCGGGATTAGTGCGATTGAGATCGCGATGGGTACTTAGAAAAGGAAAACGGCGCAGCAGCTGACGGCCACGCCCAGACCGGCCTTCAAAATGTTCACCGGGTATAATCTCTTTAATCCTGCCTGTATGAGAGAGAAAATGAAGTTGGCGGAGAACCGCGATTTTGATTGCTCCGCCCTCACCGCTGGACCCGTATCCATGGATGAGAGTGAGCACTTTGAAACCTTGTTTGCTGCTGGTCCGTATTTCCAGCTCTAGTCGGTCCAAAGCCTGCTGCACCAGTGGCATGCCTTTTTCCAAATTGACCGTCCGGTGCGCCCAGCTGCCCGAACGGGGACGCCCGTCGCTGCATTCGGCACGACAATAAGGGCATTGCGAACTTCCGTCATCGATTTCATTGCCGCATGTAGCGCAGATTGCCAGACTCATCAGACCTTCTCCTTCCGGCCGACTCGATACACGAAACGCTATCGCCGGTGGACCTCAATCACCTCGGACATCTGCAACAAATGCTGCTGCAGCAGTTGCAGGTGCTTCAGATCGACTACTTCAAGCAGGACATCTAGTTCCGCAATATTCTCCACCGTTGTACGGGCATTCAGCTTGACGATATTCGCATCATCGGCGCTGATGGTGCTGCTGATCTCCGCCAAAAGATTTTTCCGGTTTTCTGCCCGTATCAGTACGCCGGCACGATGGGTATTCTGTGGCGAACCGGCCCAGGAAACCTCAAGCCAGCGGGCGGGGTCGGTAGCCTTCAGATTGGCGCAATCGGTCTTGTGGATGGAAACACCGGAGCCGGTGGTTATGAAACCAATGATTGCATCGCCGGGAACCGGACGACAGCACTGGCTGATCTTAACCAGCATGCCGTCCACCCCATCGATATCAATAACACTCTGCTTCTCCGCTTTATTTTTACTCCCCTCGGCGGAACGCTGTGCGCGCTCGACCATTTCAGTCATCCGCCGTTTTTCCTCCGCCTCGCGGTATTCGTCCGGCTGCAGGGTCCGAATAAGATGTGGGATGGTTATGACACCGCTTCCCACCCGTATGAGCATATCCTCCAGTGAACTGCAGTGAAGCTGTTTGAGTAGAAGGCGAAGGTGCCCACCTTTCAGCAGCCCACGTACGTTGACATCGTATTTTTTTAATTCCCGTTCACAGATCTCGCGGCCGAGTCTCAAGGATCGCTCCTTTTCCTCACGTCGCAAGTATTGGCGTATTCTGGTTCGGGCTCGACTGGTCTTGACCAGCTGCAACCAAGCGCGTCGGGGGTGCTGCTGCTTCTGGGTAAGAATTTCGACGATATCACCGCTTTGCAGCTGATGCTTCAGTTGGACGATCTGCCCATTGACTTTAGCGCCGACACAGGTATCACCCACTGCGGTGTGAATGGCGTAGGCAAAATCGATGGGGGTGCTGCCTCGTGGCAATTCGCGTACCGCACCAGTGGGAGTAAGGGCATAGACATCCGGCTCAAACAGCTCTCCCCGCACCGACTCCATAAACTCGCTGGGGTCCTCGACCTCTTGAAGGGTCTGTACCAGTTGTTTCAGATCTTTAAACAGACGGGCGTCGCCAGTAGTGATCTTCTGCCCCTCTTTATAAGCCCAGTGTGCGGCCACACCCTCTTGGGCCACCCGGTCCATTTCTTCGGTGCGGATCTGAATCTCTATGAAATGGCCACGCGGACCAGCCACCGTGGTATGCAATGATTGATAATTGTTTGATTTCGGTGCGCTGATAAAATCCTTGATCCGTCCCGGCACCGGGGTCCAATCCGCATGTACCGTCCCCAAAGTCTGATAGCAATCCTTAACCGTGCGGACTAAAATACGGAAGGCGACCTTGTCATAAACCCGCTCCAGGGGAATTTTTTGCGCCACCAGTTTTTTGTAGATCGAATAGATGTGCTTAGGACGGCCAATAATACGCACCGGTATAATGTTGTTGGCCTTGAGCTTATCACGAAGAATCTCAATAACCTCGTTAACATAAGCCTGACGTTCTGCCAGTGTACTTTCGAGATGGCTCGCCAGATCGGCATATTCAACTGGAAACAGATATCGGAAAGCAAGGTCTTCTAATTCACGCTTGAGCCATTCGATACCAATACGGCTGGCAAGCGGAGCATACAGGTCCATGGTTTCCCTGGCCTTATAACGCCGTTTTTCCTCTTCGGCAAAATCAAGGCTGAGCATATCCTGCAGTCTGTCAGCCAGCTTGACCAAGAGCACACGAATGTCCGAGCCCATAGCCAGCAGCAGTTTACGGATATTTTCCGCCTCATGCGCCAACTGTGAATTATAGCGGACATTGGTAATTCGGGTCGCCCCATCAACGATATTGGCGATATCGCTGCCAAAGGTCTTTTTCAACTCCTCAAGGGTAGCCACATTTTCCTTGAGTGTTCCATGCAGCAAGCCAGCGATGATGGTGTCGAGATCGAGCTTCATGGAGGCCAGGCTGGAAGCCACAGCCAACAGATGGTCAACATACGGTTCACCGGTAACATAGTGCTGTCCAGCATGGCGTTCGCAGACGAACTCGTAGGCTTTCGTCAGCGGGGCAAGATCGACCCCGTGGAGATAGCCTGTGGCCAGGGATGTGAGGTGCTTTAAATCCGACATCGTTTTTATTTGCAGTCCATGGGGTTTCCCCCTGAATGTTCAGGAAAAACGGTGCAACGCTCTTCCCGATCAGGAAAGTTCCTGCCGTAAACGGGTGGTGATCTGTTCGACCGCCTCTTCGAGGGTGAGAACCAGGGTTTCACCGTTTTTACGGGAGCGCAGTTCGATCTTCCCTTCCTTCTCGAATGTTTTTCCCACAGTAAGACGATACGGAATGCCGAGCAGATCGGCATCGTTGAACTTGGAGCCCGGTCGTTCGTCCCGGTCATCGTAGAGGATATCCAAGCCCTGATCCTGCAGGTCGTGATACAGTCCTTCCGCAGCCCGGCAGTACCGTTCATCTTTGGGACCGAGGTTAAGAACGATCACCTGGAAAGGAGCCAGCGGCAGGGGGAAAATGATGCCTTTGGCGTCATGATTCTGTTCGATGGCCGCGGCCACAACCCTGCTGACACCTATGCCGTAGCAGCCCATAACAAAAGGCTTTTCCTGACCGTCGCTGTCCTGGAAGGTAGCGGTCATCGCTTCGGAATATTTGGTCCCCAGCTTGAAAATATGTCCGACCTCGATACCTTCTTTCAGGTAGAGCGATCCACCACAGGAGGGACAACGATCATCCATGGTGATCTGCCGCAGGTCTCCTACTACATCCGGCTGAAAATCACGGCCAGGATTGACACCAATGAAATGATGCCCTTTCTCGTTAGCGCCGGTCACCGCATTCACCATGCGCATCACCTCCTGATCCGCCACCATCTTCAATGGCAGCCCCACCGGCCCGAGATAACCCACGGGCAACTTGGTCTGCGGCCAAACCTGATCTTCCTCCATGGGTTCGACATCGGTGGCACCAAGAAGATTTTTCAGTTTGACCGATTGCACCTCACGGTCCCCGCGAACCAAGGCGGCAACCGGTACCCCGTCCGCAAGGTAGATCAGGGTCTTGATCAGGTCAGCGGCCTGCACCTGGAGAAACTCGGCAACCTTATCGACCTTCTTCATGCCCGGCGTGGCCACCTGCACCATCTCCTGCAGAACCACCTCGGCGGAGTTGGCTTCTTTCATGACAATCGCGGCCTTCTCGACATTGGCCGCATAGCTGCAGGACTCGCAGATCACCAAAGTATCCTCGCCGGTTTCGGCCAATACCATGAACTCATGCGAAAAGGAGCCGCCAATTGCACCGCTGTCGGCCTCCACGGCACGAAATTCGAGACCGCACCGCGTAAAAATCCGGTTATAGGCATCCCGCATGATCTCATAGCTGTGACTGGCAGCCGCGTCGTCGACATCGAAGGAATAGGCATCTTTCATTACAAACTCACGGCCCCGCATCAGGCCGAAACGCGGCCGAATTTCGTCACGGAATTTGGTCTGAATCTGATAGAGATTCACCGGCATCTGCCGGTAGGACTGCAATTCCCGGCGGGCGATATCGGTCACCACCTCCTCATGGGTGGGCCCCAGGCAGTAGTCACGGTCATGCCGGTCCTGAAAGCGGAGCAATTCCGGGCCATATTGCTGCCACCGTCCGGATTCCTGCCAAAGATCGCCCGGCTGCACCATGGGCATAAGAATTTCTTGCGCCCCAGCCCGATTCATTTCCTGGCGAACAATTTCCGTGACCTTTTTCAATGCGAGAAATCCCAAGGGCAAATAGGTATACATACCTGAAGTCAGTTTACGGATAAAGCCGCCTCGAACCAGCAGTTGATGGCTGATGACCTCAGCCTCCGACGGGGTTTCCTTGGTGGTGGGCAATAACATCTGTGAATAACGCATATCGAATCTCCGTTCGAATGAAACCAATCAATATAAGAATAGAGGCAACAAACTGCTCAACGCGGGGTCCGATTGAGTTTTTCGGCTTCCATTTTTTCCAGCTCCGCAAGAAAAACCGGCAACAGCTCCGCTTCCGCGACTTTTTTATATATCTCGCCTTTTTTGAAAATGATGCCGACACCGTGACCGCCGGCAATACCGATATCAGCCTCCCGTGCTTCGCCCGGTCCATTGACCACGCACCCCATGACCGCAACCTTGAGGTTGGACTGCATGGTCTGCAGGCGCCGCTCCACTTGCTCAGCCAGAGAAAAGAGGTCGAGGCGGGTACGACCGCAGGTGGGGCAGGAAATCAATTCCGGTCCGCGTTCGCGGATGCGCAGCGACCGCAGCAGTTCAAAACCGACCCGAACCTCTTCCACAGGATCACGAGTCAGAGAAATTCTGAAGGTATCGCCGATGCCTTCAAACAACAGAATCCCCAGGGCGACACTGGATTTAACCGTTCCGGGGATAAGTCCTCCGGCCTCGGTGACGCCGAGGTGCAACGGATAATCGGTCTGTTGTGCAAGCTGGCGGTAACCCGCGATAGTGGTCAGAGTATCCGAGGATTTAATCGATATTTTAATATCGAAGAAGCCCAGTTCCTCGAGCAGGCGAACATTATTCAACGCACTTTCGATCAAGGCATCAGGACGTTCCGGAGTAGGATACCCATATTGCTTGAGCAGCACTTTTTCAATGGAACCGGAATTGACCCCCACGCGAATCGGTACCTGATGCTGTTGAGCAGCGGCCACCACCCGGACCAGCTTGTCCGGACCACCAAGATTACCAGGATTGATTCTGATCCCCTGGGCGCCGTGCTCCATGGCAGCAACCGCCAACCTGGAATCAAAATGAATATCAGCGATCAGAGGAATGGTGATCTGCGCCCTAATGGTTGCAATGGCGCGTGCGGCCTCCATATCGGGAACCGCCACCCGAATCAGTTCACAACCGGCCTGTTCCAGCTGATGAATTTGACACACCGTCGCCTCCACGTCGGAGGTATCGGTATTGGTCATTGACTGCACCGAAATAGGTGCACCACCGCCGATAGCTACGGAACCGATATGAATTCGCCGCGTTTTTTTTCGTTCGATCATGATCCTTTATTTTGACTCTTTGCGCGCAGATTTAATTCCGCTTCAGAGACCCGTACATAGAGGGGTGCGATGTCCACGCCTTTTTCGCATCCACCGTGCTCCCATAACCGGGCTCCGCAAAATCCCACAAGGGCGGCCCTGGGATGGAGTGCTCCAAACGGCAGGCTTCGCACCTGCGGATTACCGGCTAATAACGATTGACACACCTTTACACCGGGACCGGCCACCAAGGTCGGTTCTGAGATTCGTTGCAGTAATTCTTCCGGCGACAATACCAAAAAATCACTGACGCGCCGGTGGTTGCCCATGGCATCTGCACGATAAAAAGCAGCATAAACCTGTTGTTTCCTGGCATCAAGCAGGCAGCAAACCAGCTGATCACTTACTGTCACCTGCTCTGCCAGCGCATCCAGGGTCGGTACGCCAAGCAGTGGAACATCTGCAGCCATGGCGATGCCCTTTGCCGCAGCCATCCCAATGCGCAATCCGGTAAAAGACCCTGGGCCCAGACTGACGGCTATGGCGTCCAGATCCTGCCAAGCCGTGCCAACTGCCGTCATTATTGCCTCAACCGAACCCAGCAGGCGGCGAGAGTGGGTGGTCTCAGGCTGCAGAGTATATTCTGCCAACACCCTGCCTTTTTTGAACCCACCTAAAGTTAGCGAAACACTACCACAGCCAGTTGCCGTTTCAATGGCAAGAATTACGACATCAGCCATCGTTTGACCAGCCGGAGAATATCATTGTAAAACACAAAAATCATCAGGGTTCCCAGGATAGCAATGCCGATTTTCTGACTGATTTCCATGGTCCGTTCGCTCAAAGGTTTGCGGCGAATGGCCTCCATGGAAAGAAACACGAGGTGGCCGCCGTCAAGTACAGGTATGGGTAACAGATTGAGAATACCAAGGTTGACACTCAATAGACCCATAAAATAGAGGAGGTTCATCCATCCTGCCTCAAGCTGTTGGCCGGCGATTTCGGCAATTCGAATCGGTCCACCCAACTCGCTGGCTGGAATGACTCGCTGGACCATCTTAACAATGCCCATCACCGTAAGATAGCCGAGGTTCCAGGTCTGGATCAGAGCAGCCTGGCAAGACTCGCCGACACCGATCTTTTTGTACCTGATTTCGTCGCTGCGAACGATACCGAGCATAAAGCGGTCCCCTACCTCCTCGCCGAAAAGATTTTTCATTTTCTGCATGGTGGGTTTGGCGGTAAAGGTGTACTGCTTGCCCTGACGTTCGATTACCAAGGTGACGGCCTGTCCCTGACTGTCTTTGATCCGATCGGAGACCTGTATCCAGGAGGTGGTCGGCTGACCGTTGATACTGCGGACTTCATCTCCGGCTTTAAGCCCGACCTGTTCGGCTACGGAGCCCACACTCACCTCGCCGATTTTGGTAGAATCAACAGGCTCGGGAAGACCGGCAAAGACAAACATGAAAAAGAAGAGAAAGACCGCAAAAAGCAGGTTGAACAGCGGTCCACCGAAAACTATACCAAAACGCTGCCAAACAGGTTTATGGGAAAACGAACGGTGTTGCTCTTCCTGCGACACCTGTTCTTCCTGCTGCTCGCCATACATTTTGACATAGCCGCCCAGGGGAAAAGCGCTGATAAGGTATTCCGTTTCGCCCCATTTTCGACCAATGACCTTTGTACCGAAGCCTAAGGAAAACTTGAGTATCTTGACCCCGAAAGCTTTAGCCAGGAGAAAATGACCGAGTTCGTGAACGAAAATAAGAACACCAAGAACAATGACAAAAGAAAGAACGGAATTCATGAGAATCCTAAAGATAAATTTCGAAGAAGGAGTAACTAGGGAAAATCGGCTGTTGCGAGGGAACGTGTTCAGGCACTCCGGATTTCACGCTCCGCAACGTTTCGGGCCTCCAGATCGGCAGCCAGGATAGCCTGCAGATCCAACTCGTCACCTTGAGAGATTTCACGCAAAGCTGTACCGACTATTTCCGTGATCTGGGTGAAGCGTATTCTGCCGGCAAGAAAAGCTTCCACGGCTACCTCATTGGCGGCATTAAGGACTGCAGGTTTCACGCCGCCCATCGCCAAGGCGTCAAAGGCCATCTGCAATGCAGGGAAACGTTCATGATCGGGTTGTTCAAAAGTCAACCCGCCACATTGGGATAGGCTCAGTCTGGATAATCCGAGTTGCAATCGTTTAGGATAGGAAAGCGCATAGGCGATGGGAACGCGCATATCCGGAATACCGAGCTGGGCAACGACCGAACCATCTTGATATTCAACCAGCGAATGGACAATCGATTGCGGATGAACGACCACCTCAATCTGCTTTGGATCCACATCAAAGAGCCAGCGGGCTTCGATCACTTCCAATCCTTTGTTCATCAACGTTGCAGAATCGATGGAAATTTTTCGCCCCATAGACCAATTGGGATGGGCCAGTGCCTGTTTCGGAGTGACGCTTGCCAGGGCGTCGTTCTTCCAGGAGCGAAACGGGCCACCGGAAGCGGTGAGAATAATCCGGGCCACATCTTTCTTGCGCCCTGCCTCCAAGGCTTGAAAAATAGCGCTGTGCTCCGAATCGATAGGCAGCAGACGGACCTGATGCTGCTGCACAGCATCCATAATCAGACGCCCGGCCATGACCAGCGTTTCCTTGTTGGCCAGTCCCACATCTTTGCCAGCACGGATGGCAGCAAGTGCAGGTAAAAGCCCCACAGCTCCAACTACAGCCGATACGACCATATCAACGGCGGGCAGTGATGCCACGGTGCAGTTCCCCTCGCCACCGCTGACGATGCGCGAGCGGTAGGAAGAAGGCAACATATCCGCCAGAGCATTTATTAGCTGGGGGTCGCCAACCGAAACACACTCAGGATTGAACTCACGCACCTGCTCGGCAAGAACATCGATACGGCGCCCTGCGGAAAGTCCGGCGATTCGAAACTGTTCCGGAAATTGACGAACGACCGCCAACACATTGCGACCGATAGATCCAGTCGACCCCAGCAGGGAAAGGGTTTTCATTGGAGAACCCCAAAGTAGAGCAGATAATAAAGAACAGGGCCAGTGAGCAGCAGGCTGTCGATGCGATCGAGCAGACCACCATGGCCCATAAGGATGGTACCGGAATCTTTGACGCCGACCGATCGTTTGATCATAGACTCAGTCAAATCTCCGACGATACCGATAATGACCAGCATTAACGCCGCAATGACCAGCAGGAGAGGATTAACGTTGCCATGGAAAAATATATTGATTCCCTCAGCGGTAATAATCCCCGCCATCAGACCGCCGACGCCACCGGCTACGGTTTTTTTGGGGCTGATCTGAGGAAAAAGTTTACGATGTCCGAAAGCACGGCCTGCGTAATAAGCACCGGTATCCGATCCAGCCACAATGGCAACCAGCATAGCCAGCCAAAATGGTCCTTGCGGTAAAAACCGAATGAGTACCAAGTGAGCTATGCATAGCGAAATATAGAGGCTGGCAAAACCGGAACAGCTAATGTAACGGAATGCATTTTCAATGGAAGTATAGCCTTGAAGGGCGACCAATGCCATGGCCAATAGGCTGCCTATCGCTCCAGCAAGAACCGCGTCATTGTTACCGAAAAAGGACGCGAATACGGGAAAAAGGCAGACAAACACGGTCAGGTACAGACGACCTCTGGTAAGGGCACCACTGGTCATACGAAAATACTCATGGAGGGCAACGGCAGCGCCACCAACCACAACAGCCCAGAAAAGCTCCGCAGTTCCCAGAAAGAGTAGGAGAAGCCAACCCCCGGCCATAATAATTCCTGGGATAACACGGCTCATTATTGTTTACTCCGATTTCAGTTGCGCAGCGGTTTTGCCAAATCGGCGCTGTCGGCTATTAAAAAGGGTGAGAGCTTCCATAAACTGATCTTTTTTAAAATCGGGCCACTTTATCTCTGTGAAATGTAATTCGGCATAGGAAGCCTGCCAGAGGAGAAAGTTAGATAGACGATTTTCACCACCGGTACGAATAACCAAATCAGGGTCCGGCTGGCCTGCGGTGAACAGATGATCACTGATCGTTGATTCGGAAATATCCTGCCAAGAGAGGATCCCATCCTGGCATTGTTGCGCTATACGGCGGACGGCTTCGGCCATCTCACTGCGTCCGCCATAACTCAGTGCGAGATTCAGTGTCATACCTCGGCATATTCGCGTATCAGCAATTGTTTGCTGCAGCACCAATTGAACATCAGCCGGCAATCTATCCTGCTGGCCCAGACAACAAAGGCGCACATCATTTTTAATCATGGTTCGCAACTCCGACTTGAGGTACCCCTTTAAAAGGCCCATCAAGCCGGAAACCTCACTGTGCGGTCGATTCCAGTTTTCCGTTGAAAAGGCATAGAGCGTTAGAAACTGAATACCCAGCATTCTTGCGGTTTCCACCACCTCTCGAACAGAATCGACCCCGGCTTTGTGACCAAACAGCCGAGGGAGTTTTCGTTCTTCTGCCCAGCGTCCGTTGCCATCCATAATAATGGCCACGTGACGCGGAACGGAAGCAGTATTTTCTAGTGCAGTCACGACTCTTGTCAACTCATGATGAAGCGGTTAAACCTCCATCACTTCCTTCTCTTTGCCACTGGTAATTTCATCGACCTGGCCGATAAAACCATCTGTAATTTTTTGCGACTCGTCCTGCAGGCGGAACATATCGTCCTCAGATATTTCCTTATCTTTTTTCATTTTTTTGAAGGATTCGTTCGCATCTCTGCGGACGTTGCGAATGGCGATTTTATATTCTTCACTGATTTTCTTCACTTGTTTGACCAGTTCTTTTCGCCGCTCTCCCTACACGGTCTTTGCGAGGACGGGTGAGGCGCCGGGGGCAAAAGGCCTTTCAGCATTTCTCG
>JBFJXW010000078.1:0-15805 GCA_041622895.1 Desulfobulbus sp.
CTTCAGACTGACCACACCGATCGGCGGATCAGCGGCAAGCACCTTCAGTCTCAGGGTTTGCAATTCTCCGGACGCATTCAGCCGCAAAACCTGCAGAAAAAAATCTTTCCCGACACGCATCTTTTTCAGCGTCGCGAATTGCCTGGCATTCTCGACCGGTTCGTTATCGATGGAACGAATTATATCGCCGATTTGCAGCGATGAGTGGGAGGCATGGTTGGCAAAGCCGAACACCAGCGCCCCGCCTCTATAGGTAAAAACACCTCCCTCCTGCGGCGGGTCCGGAATCTGTTGCTGAATAAACATCGACGCGGCTTTTGTGTAGCCAGTGGCATCTTCACCCGCCTGCCGCTGCTTTTTTTCAAAGGCCTGCAGATTGACCAGTGCCTGCTCCTTGCGGCCCACCCGTAAAAGGAGCAGCATTTTGTTCCAGATTGCACCAGGTGCGTCAGACTCTTGAACCGTCCCTTTTTGTGCCGCCTGTGCAGAGAGATCCTGCAGTTTTTTCGTCTGCTGTGCGAATTCCTTCTGTTTGTTCTCAAGGACTTGCTGTTGCGTTGCGTCCAAGTGGGCAGGAAACTGCTGCGCCGCCTTTGCCACCAAGGCATCGACCCGTTTTTCCAACAAGAAGTTAATTTTATTGGTGTCGCCTATTGCCGCGCCGATATCGGTAAGGATGTGCTGCATCTGATTAAAAGCGGCCTCCTGCTGCGCCTTGCAGGTGGCAGGATCGCGCTCCAGAGTTTTGAACTCAGCGTACATGAAGGGCAAATTGGGCAATGTCTGCTGCTTGAAGGGGACCAAGGCGGCGTCATCGATCGGCAACAAAAAGGCACAGAAGGCATACCACTGCATGCGGGCCGATTGCACATTCCACTGTGTGTACAGCTCAATACAAGTTCGCTGCACTGATGCAGGAAACAATGCCTCGGGATGCATCACCTGCAGAACCGAATCAATACTTTTTTCCATGTCGGCCGCTTGCTGGCCCAACAGGCCATGCATGGCACGAAGATCCGCAACAGCAATCGGTGTCTCGCGTAAGGCCGCTGCCAGATCGCCAATCGGTTGCATCCCCGACTCAAACGCGCGCATCTGCCCGCTATAGTAAGCCCCATACTTTTTCAGGTTCTCCCATTTTTCAGCATCCATGCCATCCAGAACGGCATTTGAGCATTCGTCCAGGAATTTACGAAACCCTGCATGCTGCAGATCTGTGTACTGCAGAAAAATCCCTGCGTACGAGAGCGTCTCGTTCACCAGACTTTTCTCACGCGTACTCGCTGGAAAGTGTGTCGGCGTGGGTGTAAAAATTTGCGTCTCTTGCCACAGCAATAATCCCGACAGGGCGAACACCAGCACCCCTATGCGCCACCACATACGTGAAGGCCGGAAAAACTTCGGCCGCGACCGCAGTAGTACCTTCTGCAATTTTGCCATGACCGCATCAAAATGCTCGGGCGACGCCTCCACACCATGCTGCATCCGAAGCGGCTCCATATCAGGCGGCAGCGGCGGCACATCTGCAAACGTAAAGCCGCGGATCATCAGCGGGATAACATTCTTATGCTGCTGCAGTGCATGGGCGATCTCCATTCGAAGCCAATCCTCTTTGGCTTCCGGACGAGGCGTACAGGCACCGGGCGAGAGAACAACGATCACGTCGATACATCGATCGATCACCGCATAGAGCTGCTCGTTAAACGGTCCGCTCCGCATGGTTTCCATGTCAAAAAAACCCGATACCCGGCAGCCCGCAATCGGTCGTGCACCAACTGCGCGGTCTCGAAACCGCCCTCACGGCGGTAGCTGATGAAAATGTCGTATTTTTTCATGATCCACCCACGAAGTTCGAGGAAAGAAAAGATATCGAACACGCCTTGAGCAACAGGGATGCCGGTTGTGGAACGACACAGTGAGCAACAAAGGCTTGTACTGTCGACCCGTCTTCTTGTGCCTGAACCGGCTCAGGCGTTATGAAACGAATGCATGCGCCAGGGTATCATCAACCACCCTGCTGCACATGCATCTCGACAGCCTTGATGGCATCAGCCGCGGAACTGGTGATGCCGCCGGTATAGCCCGCCCCTTCTCCCAACGGATACAGGTTCTTGATGGTGATGGATTCAAAGCGTTCGTTGCGGGTTATCCGCACCGGAGAGGAGGTTCGTGTTTCCGCAGCCAGCAATATCGCATGATGGGAAACAAAGAGCGGCACTTCTTTTCGCCATGTATGAAAGGCGGCATGCAAGTGTTCGGTCACGAAGGGAGGAAAAATATCGTGCAGATCGGCAGCGACCGCCCCCATCTTGTACGAATTTTCATTGAGACGGTGCGCGCTGCCCTCTCCCAGAAAATGCAGCAGATTCTGCGCCGGCACTGCCCACCCGCCCCCGCCCGCAAGAAAGGCCTTGCGCTCGATTTCCTTTTGAAACTCCAGCCCAGCCAGGGGAGAGGCGGAGGGATAATCGTCCGCATGACAGCTGACAACCAGCGCGGCATTGGAAAAAGGTGCGGCCCTGTGTGCATAACTCATGCCGTTGAGCACCAGCATGCCGGGTTCGGAGGACGCATTGACCACCTCGCCGCCAGGGCACATGCAGAAGGTATACACCCCCTTTCGAAGGGTTCGGTTGGTGTAGTTCAACGAATAGGTGGCCGCACCGAGCGCGGTGCAATCGCCATATTTCTCCCCGTAGCGCATGACATTGATCACCTCGGCAGGATGCTCGATCCGCACTCCGACCGAGATCGGCCGCTGCTCCAGCGCTACCCCTTTCGCATGCAGCATCCTCATGGTATCGCGGGCAGAATGCCCCAGGGCGAGATAGATATGCGAAGAAAGATATTCCCGGTCGCCATTGATGATGATGCCGGTGGCTGTGTTGTCCGCAATGAGCAGATCCGTCATTTTCGAGCCATAAAAGATCTCGCCGCCGCGCTCGAGAATATAGGCGCGAATATTGGCCACTATGCGACACAGGACATCCGTTCCCAGGTGGGGTTTGCTGATATAGGCTATTTCCGCAGGCGCACCGAATTTAACAAAGGTCCGCAATACCCGGTTGATAAAGCTGGTATTGTTATTCCTCCTGGAAAACAGCTTACCGTCCGAGTAGGAACCGGCGCCGCCCTCACCAAACTGGATGTTTGATTCAGGGTTGAGTTCCCTTTTGCGTATAAATCGCTGCACATCAAGAGAACGTTCCGCTATCTTTTTTCCTCGCTCAAAGATCAACGGTTTCAGTCCGCAATCAATCAGCTCCAGAGCGGCAAACATGCCCGCAGGACCGAAACCAACGATGATCGGCCGCTCCTTGGTCTGCAGCGTTTTCCTGACAGGTTCGCTGGGCGCAATGTACACAGGAAAACGCTGGGTGTTGGCAAAGCTCTCGGCAACGCGGACAACAAGGGAAAACGTGTAATAGAACTGCTCGCTATTGCGCGTATCAAGCGATTTACTCAGAATTTTGGTGATGAGGATCTCATCTGCGCCGATTCCCAACAGTCGGGATGCGGCTTGTCTCGGTTCATCTGTTCCCTCTTTTTCCACAGGGATGTGAAGATCGCTCAGTACCAGCTCCAACGACGACTCCTTGTTCTCTTTTTTTTGGTTTACAGAGGGCAAAATATCCGCTGTCTTTCCCGGTGCAGCCTGGCCTGATCACCACTTCGAAGCAGTCCGCCGGCCCCCCGACTGTCAGGCGTAAGGCGCCAAGTTACCCTCCCAGTAAAGGAAACAACTGTTTGAGTCCATTGGCAATGAACTCCACGCCCATGGCAGCCATTATCAGCCCCATAATCCTGGTGACCACATTGATGCCTGTTTTGCCGAGCATCCGGGCAATCGTGGGGGCCAGGCGAAACAAAAGAGCGGTCAGACCGGCCAGGAGCACGATAACACCGAACAGGCACAGCGAATGGGTGATCGTGGGATAGCGCTGGGCGTAAAAAATAACGGTGCTGATCGCGCCTGGTCCGGCCAGCAACGGGGTTGCCAGAGGCACCACGGCCACGCTTTCGCGCTCGGCTGAATCAAGCGCTTCCTCTTTGGTCTGTTTGACATTGCTCACCTTGGCATGCAGCATGGAGATGGCCATCAGCAGAATCAGAATGCCGCCGCCGACCCGAAACGACCCTACCGAGATGCCGAAAAAGCGCAGGATGGCCTCGCCGCTGAACAGAACCACCAAAAGGATAACGCCCATGGAAGTGGCTGCCAGGGTGCCGTTTCTCCTGCGGGTCAGCTTATCCTGATTGGCGGTCAGATTAATGAAAATCGGGATGGTACCCACCGGGTTGATAATCGCCAAAAGAGCGATAAAAAATTTAAGATATTCGTTGAAACTTCCTGCTTCCACAGCAACCACTTGTTCCCCCTTCCTCTTCGAACAACGTCTCTTGCAACTGCTCGTTCTTAAAATGTTAAAGCGCCTCCGTTCCATGGAGGCGCTCTGTGGTATCGATTGTGCGCACAGGGTGCCGTAAACCGGCAGACCTGCTGGTATATACTGTTTTATGCCGGAACCTGAGCGAATCCAGCGGATTTTGTACCGTTTGGATATCCCGGGCCGCTACAGGGCCATAAAGTTGAGGGCCTCGCGGATATAACGGCGCCATACCCTGGTTTGAACTTGTTGAACTGCAGTGTTTTCATCGCCAGATGGAGATCGGTCTCTGACCAAAAATCGTTTTCTGCATTTGCGAAGATAATGCACTGCATCAAAAAACGGAACTGCACACTATACAACACTTTCACTATAAGAGCATGCTTTCTGCTCGTAACGGCGAGCAAACATCGCAACTCAAATGAAAAGAGAACAGGTTAGGTTGTACTGGGAATTGGCAGATAGAAGTCAGTGGTTGCGCACCTTGACTGTACGATAGGACAGAACGTGTTGGAAAGCCTGGTAGGGCATGCAAGCGTTTTTTAGCTTGCCCGCCAATCTTGACAACCTCGCACAAACCCTTGAGGGCGAAATTCGTCGCACACAAAAACACTGTGTGACGAAGCACGGAACGTCGTTCTCGCGGCTTTTTGCGAGACCGACAATCTTTTCACATACAACGACAACCGGCAATCCCTGCGGGCTTACCCTTCTTTTCTTTGCCTGCCCAAAGAAAAGAAGCGCCGTGTGGTCTGCGCCACACCGCTACGAAAGGGCAGCCAAGCCGCTGAGAACGCCCCGTTCGTCAAGCTCCGAAACCAGCGGGGCAAAGACTCGCTGCGCTCAAACAGTGTGCCCCTTCATCCGGTCCCGGACCTTGCCGCCCGGTCCCTCGCGGTTCCACCCTTGCCTTCGGCTCGTACCGGCTAACAATTTCCATAATTGTGCAAAATGCATGCATTTCGCACGTAAAAATGCATGCATTCTCGTACACAAATGGTCACTTGTGAAATTTCATATATGATACCAGCCAATTGCAACATCGCCGATTCTGGCACAAAAGCTGCTTAAAAGGAAACCAGTTTTAATTTTTTTTACAGTTGCCCATACAGTTGCCCAGCGGGTTGCTACACCAAGACAATTTCCCCAACACTAACGAGTACACATCATGCAGCAAACCCTCACCACCTGTCCGTACTGCGGGTCAGGTTGCACACTCTATCTCGGGGTGGAAGATAACACTATTGTTAATGTTACCCCAAACACCAGCAACTCTGTAAACGAGGGGGCACTGTGTTCGAAAGGTCATTTCGGTATGGACTTCGTTCACAGCAAAGACCGCCTTACCTCTCCTTTGCTCCGTAAAAATGGAAAATTGACAGAGGCAAGTTGGGAGGAAACATACAACTTCATCGCATCTCGTCTGCTTCAATACGCCAAGGAGTACGGCGGAAACAGTGTTGCTGGTTTCAGCTCGGCACGATGCACCAATGAAGAAAACTACCTGATGCAAAAAATGATGCGTGCAGTGCTCGGCACAAATTCAGTCGACCACTGTGCTCGCCTCTGACACGCTCCGACGGTGGAAGGTCTTTCCACTACACTCGGCAGCGGTGCAATGACAAACTCCATTGCAGAAATCCACTCCATGGGTCCGGGCGATACCCTGCTTGCCATCGGTACCAACACCACAGAATGCCACCCCATAATAGGGATCGCCATGCTCAAGGCGGTGAAGCGTGGGGCGAAGCTTATCGTTGTCGATCCACGCGCAACGACCTTGACCCAGCATGCCGACGTCTGGCTACGCTTAAACCCCGGTAGTGACGTTGCTCTCCTGAACGCCCTCGCTCACGTCATACTGCAAAACGGTTGGCAGGCAACCGGATACATTACGGAACACACAGAGAATTTTGCACAGTTCAAGGAAGTTGCACGCAAATACTCTCCGGAAGAGGCATCCAGAATCACTGGTGTGCCGGCTAAGAACATAGCAACAGCAGCAGAGATTATCGGCAAAAGCAATAACGTCGCCATCTATTACACCATGGGTATCACACAACACACCTCTGGCGTTGACAACGTTATGGCTGTCTCCAATATTGCCATCCTTACCGGGAACATAGGTCGTTTCAAAACTGGGGTAAATCCGCTGCGCGGACAAAATAACGTCCAGGGTTCCTGCGACATGGGAGCGTTGCCGGATGTCCTGCCCGGTTACCAGAAAGTAGACAACACTGCAGTCCGAAAAAAATTTGCCAAGGCGTGGGGCTGCGAAATTCCAGAGAAAGAAGGGCTGAAAATACCCTCCGTACTGGAAGGGATTGAAAAGGATGAGGTCAAGGCCGTCTACATTTTTGGAGAAAACCCTCTCCGCAGCGATCCCGACATCAATCACGTAACACACTGCCTGAAAAAAGTTGAACTGCTTATTGTCCAGGATATTTTTCTTACAGAAACTGCGCAGATAGCGGATGTCGTCCTGCCGGGGGTGACCTTTGCCGAAAAAGACGGCACCTTCACCAGTACCGAGCGCAGGGTTCAACGGGTGCGTAAAGCCATTGAACCTCCCGGCCAATGCAAACCGGACTGGTTGATTCTCAGCGAACTCATGGAAACCATGGGCTATCCGGCATCGTACGCCCATCCCCAGGAAATATTCGATGAGATGCGTCAGCTGACCCCAGCCTACGCCGGGATAACCTACGAACGACTGGAGAACGAGTCGTTACAGTGGCCGTGCCCGACAACCGATCATCCAGGAACCCCAATCCTGCATGTCGGCGGCAGCATGCGCGGACAGGCTCGCTTTGTCCCTGCCGATTACCGCCCGCCTGCGGAACTCCCGGATGCAGCGTACCCACTCGTGCTGACGACTGGACGCGTTGTCGCCCACTACCACACCGGCACCATGACCCGCCGCTGCTGGGGCCTCAGAGGCGTGGCCCCCTATGAAGAAGTGGAAATTCACCCCAACGACGCGGCCGCTCTCGGCATTGCCGACGGCGAGCCTATATCTGTCAGCTCACGCCGTGGAGAGGTCCAGGCTGTCGCCAAAGTTACGACCCGTGTCAGTCCCGGTCTGGTTTTCATGACCTTCCACTACTCGGAAAGTTCAGGAAACATGCTCACAAACAGCGCCTGTGATCCGATAACCCAGACCCCGGAGCTCAAGGCATGCGCAGTCGCAGTCCGCAAGATAACGGACTCGGCTCCTGTCAAACCAATCTCATCAATACATTCCATATAATTACCAATGAATACGCCGTATCGTCTCAATCGTTTCGTCATCGCCGACCCAGGTAAATGTATCGGCTGCCGGGTGTGTGAAATAGCATGTTCCACGGTCCATTCACGAGAGAAAACCCCGCTGACAGCCGGGAACATGAACAATCCTGTACAGTCGAGACTCTACCTGGTCCGAACACCGCAAGGGGCCGTGCCTGTCCAATGCCGGCATTGCGAAAACGCGCCGTGCGCCGCCGCCTGCCCGGTGCTTGCCATTACACAAAAGGATGATGTCATCTATGTCGATGAAGATCTGTGCATTGGCTGCAAAACATGCATGCTCGCCTGCCCTTTCGGAGCATTGAAGCTGGTGCCGGTCTTTGAAAATGGCCTGCCGGTTGAACAAAATCTGCCACTCCTTTCTGAAACAGCGCAACCGGAAAACAGTAACGGAGACAGTGATGGGTATAAACAGCTGCATGTCGTCATCAAGTGTGATCGGTGCCTGGGGCTGGAACAACCGGCCTGCGTTGCAAACTGCCCCCAACAGGCACTGCAGGTAGTCTCTCCCGAAGAACACCTTGCTGCCCGCATGCATGAAGCTGCTGTCAGTCTGGCCGCTGTGGTCAGGAACTACACCTCCTGAACGGGTTTTCATCGTACAATGGGCTGGAATGTACGCTAAGAATTTTGACGAAACTGTTACCATCGACACGATAATAAAAATGACATCACCTATTATTGCCATAGACAAAGAACTGTGCACGGGCTGCGGCAGATGCCTGGAAATATGTCCCGTTGAGGCTATTGCCGGTAAACCCAATACCCCTCACGAAGTTGACACAGCGGTCTGCATACTCTGCGGACAATGTGTCCAGATCTGCAGCGGATACGACGCTCCCGACGAAACGTTCCCAACCAGCAGAGCAGAACGACTCGAACAGCGCGGCATGCTCCCCACCGTGCAGGAACCCCTTTTCGCCGCGCACTATCGTGGTGATATCCACAGGGTCATCGAGGCACTCCAGACACCGGACATGTTTACCATTGTCCAATGCGCGCCGGCTGTACGGGTTGCCATAGGAGAAGAGTTCGGGATGCCCTACGGAGCATTGACTCCGGGCAAGCTTTCTGCAGCCTTGCACGCCCTTGGTTTCGACAGGGTATACGACACCAACTTCGCTGCCGATGTGACTATCATGGAGGAAGGAGCCGAGCTCATCAAACGCATACAGGAAAACGGCACGCTTCCCATGTTCACCTCCTGCTGCCCTGGCTGGGTGAAATATCTGGAAGACCAGCATGACGATCTGCTTGAGCATCTCTCAAGTTGCAAATCCCCCCAGCAGATGGCCGGCACACTCTTCAAAACGTATGGCGCGAAAATCGACCAGATTGACCCTGCCCGGATATTCAGCGTTGCCGTCATGCCCTGCACCTGCAAAAAATTCGAATGTGAACGCCCGGAGATGAACGCCAGCGGCTACCAGGATGTCGATCTCGTCATAACCACCCGGGAACTGGCCCAACTTATCAAACACGCAGGCATCGATTTCCCCGCCTTATCTGATGAGGATTTCGATAACCCGCTGGGCTGCTATACCGGAGCGGGCAACATCTTCGGGACAACAGGAGGCGTTATGGAAGCAGCACTCCGGAGTGCCTGCGAAATGCTTACAGGGACCCCTCTTCCGGATCTGGAGCTGGAATACGTGCGCGGAGACGAGGGCATCAGGAAAGCAGCCATCGTTCACGAAGGTGTGGCATTGAAGGTCGCTATTGTGGCCGGACTTCAACACATTGACAGCGTGCTTGAACAGATCAGGAGCGGCGAGGCCGATTTTCACTTCCTTGAGGTTATGTGTTGTCCTTTGGGATGTGTAAGTGGCGGCGGACAGCCCAAGGTTCTTTTGCCGAACCAATGCCTGGAGGCCCACATCGGACGCAAATCCGGTCTCTACGCGCACGACAGGTCGCTTGCTGTCCGCAAATCCCACGACAACCCACAGGTCAAGAAACTCTACCAGGATTTTCTGGGTGAACCGCTGGGACATGAAGCACATCACCTGTTGCACACCGACCATTCTCACAACAGGAATCTGGTATGAACGCTTTTATTATCGGCGATGCCGAGTTGTGCATCGGCTGCCAGGCCTGCATGATAGCCTGTGCCCGCGCCCATGAACAATTGCCGACCGCAGCCTTGAATGAGAGGGAAACGCCTTTTCATTCGAGAGTTACCGTGGTGAACGTGCCCGAAGTCACCGTTCCGGTTCAATGCCGGCAATGTGAAGATGCACCCTGCGCCCGTTCATGCCCGGTGGAGGGAATCGTTCAGAACAACTCGCATATCGAGGTTGTTAAGGAAAAATGTATTGGTTGTAAGAGTTGTGTCCTTGCCTGCCCCTTTGGAGCGATTAAGGTTGTAGAAGATACAATAGTCTGTTCCAGGATATTTATGAGTGCTTCCGCAGATACACCGCAAAATAGGATCGAAAAACCACCTTTTGTTGTCGAAAAATGCGACCTGTGCGCTGATTGCGGTACCCCGGCATGTATCGACATCTGTCCGGCCAGGGCTTTGCAACTGGTAGACCCGGATGCCATGCAGCAGAAAGTCGAAAACCGACGAAAACAGAATGCCAACAGGATCAGACAATACCGGTCACAGTTGATGTGATGTTGAGGTGTCCTCAACAGGAAGCCAGAACGATTATCCCGATATGCTGCAGGCTGCTGACACCGGCACATATCGGGACCATCAATCCCGGTAAGGAAAACCATCATGACAGAAACGAAAAAACTCTGTAGCACGGAGTCGTCTGCACCAGAGCTTGTCCGCGCTTTCCAGCCCGATGGCACGCTTACCTTTGTAAATGAAGCATGTTGCCGCTTTTACGGTAAAAAGACGGAAGAAATGGTTGGTCACAATCTTGCGTCATTTCTCTCCGAAGATGACCGTGAAGAGATCATCGCTGCCATTTTTTCCATCACCCCGGAAAATCCGGAAGTCATCACTCGCCCCAAGTTTGTTCGGGCGGATGGCCAGGTGCGCTATCTCGAGTACAGAAACAAAGGAATCTTTCAACCGGACGGCACGATAATCGGCTATCAGTCGATTGGAATCGAGTTGACCAGCGACAACCAACCCCCTCTCCAGGTCCCGAGACAGGAAACACCGCTTGAAACGACGCAGAAAAGGGCCAGAACCAATATTACCCTGCAAAAGAAAAACATCGGTATCTTTTCGAAAGAAATGTTCGAGGTAGTACGTGAAGCCCAAATGTACCACACGGATCGTTCAATCCCCGTGCTGCTGGAAGGAGAAACTGGTGTAGGGAAAGAAATAATAGCCAAAATTATCCACTTCGGACAATCCGACTCACTGCTCCCCTTCGTTGATATCAACTGCACGGCTCTATCGCCATCACTCTTTGAGAGTGAACTGTTCGGTTATGATTCAGGGGCATTTACCGGGGCAGTACAGGCCGGCAGGAGAGGAAAGCTCGACTCTGCACAGGGGGGAACCCTTTTCCTGGATGAGGTCGCTGAAATTCCAATTGAATTGCAGGCCAAACTGCTCCGTGTTCTGGAAGAGAAAAATTTCTACAGGGTTGGCGGTCTGCATCGTATTGCTACCGACATCCGCGTGATCGCTGCCACCAACCTGGACTTTGACAGGTGCGTCGGTGACGGCAGCTTCCGTAGGGATCTCTATTATCGCCTCAAAGTCGGGCATATCCGCATTCCTGCACTGCGGGAGCGGCGGGACGACATCCTGCCTCTTGCCCGCATGATGCTCAAAACGTTCTCTAAAAAGCGCAATAAAAGTTTTCACAACCTGAGCGAGGCCACCTGCGAGTTGTTATTGAATCATCCGTGGCCAGGCAATGTCCGTGAACTGAAAAACCTCATGGAATGGGCTACATTCATGCACGACGCGCCGCTCCTTTTGCCGAAGCACATCCAGCATCGCCTCACAATTCCGGGCAACGTTCCCAAACCGGGCGGAGAGGCAGTGCCTGTGCGCTCGAGGAAATACAAGAAGGATATCACCATAGCGGAGCTGCATAGTGTTATCAATCAGTGTAACGGTAACAAAACCAAGGCCGCCCAAACGCTGGGGATTTCCACTCGTACGCTCTACAACCGGCTTTCGGAGTAGATTACGTCAGCACACTGTCTCTTCGCCTGACAGCTGGGGTATTCGTAAAATAGTATCCCTACATATCAGCCATATACATCCAGTCTTCTGCATCTGCCCTTCCTTACTTTTTTATAATGCGCATTTCTGAAGCCAACAGTCGATCTGCTCTCATTGCAGAGAAAATAGTCAGTGGTGATCTCGATCCGTACGACGGAGCGATGATGATCTGGAAACAGATCGTGGAGCACTTGCACGGACCAACGCCTGACGATCTGTGGGTATTCAAATCTTGTGCAAGTGCGATAGAAGACTATCTCTGGAATGCCGAAAATGGTGGGGCAGACCATGACTCGCAGATTTATCACGAGAAAGAGGAGATCATGCGTGCGGCGGTCACGCTTATCGCCTCAATGAGGCAAAACCATGGTTCGGGGATCTGATGTCCCGTTTGGTTTCTCCTGATGATCGATTTCGCTACTTGAGCAATAGAGTTTGTCGGATGCTACGCTAAAGGCAATGGAAATTGGTCGCCACTGGCCTGCACATTATTTTGCTGCCTAACCAAACGGGCCACTGCCGAGGCAGGCGCGTAACCGATTTGCCCTAAGATTCTGCTGTATATGCCACTTCTCTTCGTCGCTTCAGAGCTTCGGCGCCTCCCTGCACTCCGATTTTCTCCAAACGCCTCCTCAGTGTTCCTCCCTTGCCTTCGGCTTCGTTTTATGGTCCTCTTTCTTGAGAGTAAAGGAGGTTTCCTGCAGGAGACGTGTACTTCATTCGATCAAATTTCACCCATGCCGGACGTACGCAATCCATGCACGCCGCACTTCTCTCAAAGGGCGGTTTAATCCAGAATCCGGGCCTCAACCACACGAGCGCAGGAGCATTATGGCCATTCTTTTTTTCATCGCTGGGCTGATCTTCCTCATTGTCGGTGCGGAAGCGTTAGTGAGAGGCTCATCCCGTCTAGCCGCTGTTTTGGGCATATCACCATTGGTTATCGGGCTGACTGTGGTTGCGTTCGGCACCAGTTCGCCTGAGCTTGCAGTCAGCATCAAAGCAGCGCTTTCCGACCAAGCGAGCATTGCCGTGGGGAATATCGTTGGAAGCAATATCTTCAACGTCCTTTTTATTCTTGGCCTTTCGGCACTGATCGTGCCGCTCATTGTATCGCAACAACTGGTACGCCTCGAAGTGCCGTTGCTGATAGCGCTCTCGGTTATTGTTCTGGTCTTCTCACTGGACGAGAACTTCAGTCGCACCGAAGGGCTCCTGTTGGTCTCAGGCCTTGCCATGTATATCGGTTTTTTGATGTACCAAAGCCGCAGAGAAAACGGGGAAGTGAAAGATGAATACGCCAAGGAATTCGGGAGCGGCAGGGATGCTGGCAGCAACTGGCTTAAAAACATAGCCATGGTCCTCAGCGGCCTCGCCCTCCTGGTGCTCGGCTCTCGCTGGCTCGTTGACAGTGCGGTTTCCTTTGCCCAATATCTTGGCATCAGTGAACTGGTTATCGGATTGACGATTGTTTCAGCCGGTACGTCGTTGCCTGAAGTGGTTACCTCACTCATTGCGGCCATGCGCGGCGAACGCGACATCGCCGTTGGCAATGTCGTCGGCAGTAATCTTTTCAATATCATGGGCGTGCTTGGCATTGCCAGTATAGTTGCACCCACCGGCATGGAGGTATCTGCTGCAGTTATCAGATTCGATATACCGGTTATGATTGCGGTAGCGTTTGCATGCCTGCCAATATTTTTTACGGACGGTGTGATCAGCCGACAGGAAGGTGCATTATTGCTGGGATACTACGTGGCCTACACACTGTACCTTATCCTGGCTGCAGCACATCATGATGCTTTGCCACGATTCAGTGCAGTCATGCTGTACTACGTGATTCCGCTCACGGCGGTTACCTTGGTTATTGTGACGGCCCGAAAAATACACAGGAAAAACAAAACCGAGGCGGGATGATTCCAGAGACAGCCCTGTTCGTCGCGGTCTGAAACCGGCAGGGCAACGACTCGCTGCGCGCTGACAGGTTGCCCTTTCATCAGGCTCCCCCCTTGCCTTTGACTACGCTTTATGGTCCTCTTGCAGGGAGTATCAAAGGCACCTACAGGGGCATTGCCCCCATGAGATCATGCGATACATGGGGTACCAGGAAATGCAACGCAGACGGCTCTCAGCGGAGCTTTGAAAAAAGCCGTAACTTAGCTACCGGTTCAGCAAACGGAAGATATCCACTAGGAATGAAAATCGAAGGAGGTACGCAATGAAGTGTTTGTCATGGTCATTTTTGGTTTTGGTCGTGTTGGCAGGTTTCAACGTGGTTACAGCAGCTGAGTCTGGACATTCGCATAAACACCACCATGGACAGGTAGAAATCTCCTCTTGGCCAGAGAAGCCAGGCGTTACCCTCAAGGTAACGAAAGACGCGGTGGAGGGCTGGAATGTATTTTTGGAAACTGAAAATTTTCGCTTTGCACCAGAGCATGTCAACACACAGACGCTTCCTAATGAGGGCCACGCCCATTTATACGTGGACGGCGAAAAGGTAGCGCGACTGTACGGCCCGTGGTTTCACCTCGGCACACTTTCACCGGGCCAGCACACAATTCAGGTCACGCTGAACGCGAACAATCATGAGACCTTGGCATTGCACGGGAGACCGGTTGCCGCGAACACAGCCATCGTGCAATGATCGCGCAGATCGCTCATCGGGTCAGGGCGGGCTGCTCTCCCGCCCTCCCCGTGCTCCACTATTGCCGCAGAGCACGCCGTTAAACGGATGATCGATGAAGGCGTAGTACGTCAGAGTACAAGTACCGCTTCATCCTTCTGCTCAGTGTAGGATGCAGTGCAGGAGCAGTTTCTTCCATCAACAGCTCATTACGGCTAAAGGTATAACGATTCGTGCGTGCTGTCTCACCGTAACGTAAATGGTCACCTGCAAGCAGGGGGAATGTCACAGTTCAGGTGGAACCAAAACGAAATTGCCCACATGTTTCTTTTCGAGAAACTCGCGCTGCGCATCCGCTATGCGTTCAAGCGGAAATATCTTCGCTACAAGCGGCCGAAACTCGTCGCGCTCAATGTACGAAATAAGATTCGGGAAAACGGGTTCGTCCCATGCAGTGCAGCCAATCAACGTCAAATCCTTCAAATAAAAGGTGCGCATGTCGAGTGTCACCAATGGACCTCCAATCGCCCCGGAGGACACGTATCTGCCACCTCGCTTCAGTGCCTGCAGCATGCCTCCGAAAGCAGGCCCCGCAACGTTGTCAATGACGATATCCACTGAGTTTTCACCAAGACAGTCAACAACACCCTCATCACGATCGATAACCCGATCCGCACCTAAGGAAAGGACCTGTTCCATTTTTGACTTCGCCGCAATCGCTGTCACAGTGGCGCCCCTTCGTTTGACCAGTTGCACGACAGCTGAACCGACACCGCCGGACGCTCCAGCGACCAAAACATGCTCCCCGGTACATACCTTGCCCCGATGCACCATATTTTCAGCGGTTCCGTAGGCACAAGGGATAACGCCAAGCTCTGCATCGCTCCAATCACAGTTCACGGCGAACACCTCTTCTGCGGGAACTTTGACAAACTGAGCGAAGGCACCGTCGAAATCAGAACCCATCCAGATGTTGTTCATCGATCCAAAACCTGACTGACGCATGCATGCTCGCACAAGTACACGAGAACCGATGGTACGTTGATCTCCGCCGGCGGCAACGGCAACGATACGGCCACAGCAATCTGTGCCCTGAATGAAGGGGAAAGGTGTTGCCTCGTTCCACCCTCCATCAGCCTTTTCTTTTGCTTGCTGTGATTCGGCCGTTGCCGCGTCCTCTGTCCCTGTTGTAACCGAAGAAGAGTACCAGCCAATGCGTGTGTTAATTTCAGTGTTGTTGATTCCTGCGGCGAGGACTTTCAGTAAAACCTCGCCCGCCTCAAGTGTCGGCAGTTTGACTACACGGCACTGGAGTTTGTCGTATCCGCCATTACCGGCGGTGACAACAGCCTTCATGAC
>JBFJXW010000079.1:0-15765 GCA_041622895.1 Desulfobulbus sp.
AATGGATTGGACTTATCCAATTCAAAACCAAAATTACTACTTGGCCCGCTCTATTTACTGTTCAGTTTTCAAAGATCAAAAGCACGGTGAGTGTTGCTCACCGGCGAGAGGGGCAAATAAACCACACATCCGATTCGATTGCAATATTAAAATTGCCGGTCAGGACGTTTTTTTCAAGCGAAACTGAAAATCCATTCCAATCAATAATTTCACATCCAATATCTCATTAATTAATTGGAATAAAACTATCATTTTTTGAACAGATAATCAGCGATAACCATCAAAATGGGTGGCTTGAATTATCCTAAACAGCTTCGGGCAATATGTTTACCGGGTATTCTGCCAACCATTCAATGAAGGATTGTTTGAATGGTTTTGCAAATGCCCTATTCGTTGTCTTTTGTTTTTACTTGCCCTTGCAAACCCTTTTGTTTCAATGTGAATACCTACTTACCTCTTGGAAAACTAGTGTATGGTGCTTAGGAGTTCAAGTATGCAGGTAAAACCCAAAAAAATGTTTAATGTTCGGGTAATATTTAAAAATTGATCCAGCAGCACGCAAATTTCCGCTGCTTGCAAACAAGGTACAACGTTATGGCTTCATCTGATCTGTACGACCTGGTCATTGTCGGTGGAGGTCCCGGCGGCCTTACAGCCGGCATCTATGCTAAACGAGCAGTACTTAAAACAGTTTTGATTGAAAAAGGAACTGCGGGCGGCCAGATGAATTTGACAGAAATAGTGGAAAATTGGCCGGGTACGGAAAGTATTACGGGTATGGAGTTGTCCGAACATTTCCTTGCCCATGCAAAATCCTACGATCTGGAAGTACGCTACCAGGAGGTAACTGCAATCGAACCCGGACTGAACCTTCATACCGTGCGACTGGCCGACAACAACGTTATCCGCACCCATGCGATCATTATCGCCACCGGCGGCAGTCCACGCAAACTCAATATTCCTGGAGAAAACGAATACTACGGCAAAGGTGTTTCTTACTGTGCGGTATGTGACGGTTTTTTCTTTCGCAACAAAACCGTAGTAGTGGTCGGCGGCGGTGACACCGCCACCGAGGAGGCGCTCTATCTTGCCAAATTAGCGAAGAAGGTCTACATAGTCCACCGTCGCGATACTCTGCGGGCCGGGATGATTCTTCAGGAACGGCTCAGAGAGCAGAAAAAGATCGAGTTAATCTGGAATACAGTGGTCACATCCATCGAGGCCGGCAGTGATGGCGTTAATGCCGTTGTGCTCGAACATACCCTGACCGGCGAACAGCGTACGTTGCCTACCGACGGCATTTTTGTTTTTATCGGCTTTGTTCCCAATAACCAATTGGTTCCTGCAGGCACCATGATGGATTCGGACGGTTACGTTATCACTAACGATATATGCGAAACCAATACTCCCGGAATATTTGTGATCGGTGACCTTCGCCATAAATACGGTAAACAGATCGTTATCTCCGCCGGTGAAGGGGCCACCGCCGCCCTGGCCGCCGCCCATTTCGTCGATCGTAAAAAAGGAGAACGTTAATCCCGGGTACTGATAGGATCGTAAGTAGAAAGCGGACGTAAAAGGCTGTAGGGCACACGTGTCGGGTTTCAATGTGCCATACAGGTTGGATTTAAAACCCCTTCTTCAGTAAACCATGTCGTAGCAGCATGTTAGGTGAGACGTCTTACTTGGGTGTTGGAAGAGCCAAATGAAAAAACTTATTCTAATCGTTGCTATTATTCTTGCAGGGTATATTGGTTTCAACCAATTTATACTTTCATTAAATGTCGCCGATGTTGCAACATCGTCTCTGTCAATATACAGCAATGATGAAGCATTCGACCGAGCATTTAAAAATCATGCGAGTAACCTCCAGATCGGAGGATCCGGTACGGTGATACAAGTCTTGCCTGATGACACGAAAGGAAGTCGCCATCAAAAATTCATCGTCCAGTTGGGTTCAGGACAAACACTTTTAATTGCACATAACATCGATTTAGCTCCAAGAATAGATACGCTGACCGAAGGTGATCAAATCAAATTTTATGGTGAATATGAATGGAATGCCCGAGGTGGGATTATTCATTGGACCCATCATGACCCAAGCGGAGCTCATGTTGCAGGTTGGTTAGAGCACAACGGCGAAAAATATCAATAAAATTTAATGTATGAGCAATAAGCGCCGCTTTCCTTCTTCGTTGCCTTTGACGTTTTCCTGTTAAAAAACAAACAATAAAGTCCTAACCGTTACAAGGTGTCAGGGCTTTATTGTTTTGATATGCTTAATCAGCAAAGAGTCAAACCTCGGGTTCAACCAGCCAAGTGCTTTTTTGGGTTACGGTCCCGAAGGCAGGTTTGTCCCGAAGCATAGGATGGAATTCTTCGGCCCAGGTGCTGCTAGCAGTCACTCATACCCTGATTATTGAACATTTTGCGGTGCAGAATTCTGCTGAGTCGGTTCCGGTTCAGGAAAGAACATCAGGGTAACATCTTTTGAATTAATAAAGACTTTCCCATCTTTGTTGACCTTGGCGTCGATTGTGTCGACAATTTTTCTATTCTCATCGGTCCGATCGGCGAGGGCACTCATGGTCGTCAGCATTTTCTGCATATCCTGATCCGCACCAAGGCTCTTGGCGATTCTCATAAACTCATCAGGGTTTTCAATGGTTACATTCAAACTTCCGGTCGAGAGATACTTTGCTTTGTTGTCGATATGAGCCAAGAGGTTCAGGCTAAGCCGGGAAGCCGGAAAAGCGATAAACGAATCAGCCAGCGAGAACGTCAAAGCACTCATCATCAACGTGTTCATACCATTCATTGCAATCTGTCCCTTAATCTGCTGCATATTTCCTGTTGCCAAGGCAGCGGGGTTAGGTATCAGCTTGAGCAGTGAGGGAATTTTTTTGAGTTCAATATAGAAGTTCGCAGACTCGGGAATATTATCTTCACCTTGGTCGATACCGTTGAATCCGTAAAAATTGAGAAGCGTATGAATGGTTCCTCCCTCTCCTGTTCCCACATCAAAGCCACCGGCGAGCTTGGCGGTCTCAATCGTTACCGGATTGGGCGTGGCATGAGCTATGTTGAGCCCTTTCAGGTTTATTTCAGCACTGTAGCTTTCGATCAATTCCAGGATCTTGGTGGCGAAGGCCAAACCGTGGTTGGCTACATAGGCATCGGAGTCCTCTTCTTTTACGTTTTCCATGCCTTCAATTACGGCAGACAAATCGGTAAAAAGGTTTGGTGGGATTGGCTTCAGGGTGCCCTCTCCGATTAAACCCATATGGTTCAATACCGTGGAAACTGGGTGCGGCTTTTGCGGATCTGCTTTCTCGGTAAAGGCAAACCCTTGAGCATTGATCGTTGAGGAGTAAATAATTTTACCCCCCAGAGCGTCCTTGTGCAGAGTGCCAGCCATGTCGATGGAATCCAGAGAGAACGTATCGCCATCGGATATGACATTGATATCTTGGATAGTCGCTGAAGTCCTGTATGCGCTCAGTATTTGCAAGTACTCGTCTATATTGCTGAAATATTTCTTTATCTCGGGAAGTTTCATATATTCCAACTGATTGATCGTGCCCTGCATACTTTTTTTCAATGCGGCGTAACGCGTAAAGTTTGAGCCGTCCAGGTTGAAGTGTGCAGCTATGTGGCCAATGGTAGAAGTGACTTCGTCAGCAACAAAGGAAAGACCCGTGATATCAGACTGGAACTTTTCATTCCAGGCGCCGTGCTCGTCCTTGGAACAGATGGTGCCGAGCAACAGTTTTTTGATTTCAATTCGATCTTTATTGATGCTGTCCTGAATAACCAAATTACCGAATTGCATATCTGCTCGATCAAAATTGGAAATGGCGCGATCCCAGGTTCCGGAAATATCCTGACTGCCGATAATCAATTCAGCGACGGGTTTACCCTCTGTGCGAATGGGTGCCGTATCGGGCAGGTGTAAGGTCACTGCAAGCTTGTCTTTCCCCTGCGGTCGAAAAGTAAAGACGATTGGACTGAGATCGATGGTGTCCTTTTCCCCAAAAAAGAATGTGAAAGGCGCAAGGTGTACTTCATAGTGGTCATCGGTCTGGGTAATGGTATAACTGCGGTTTGTTTGAAGGCTGAAGTCCGCGTTTTCAGTTTTTTGTGGAAAAAAACCCAGAACCCAGTCGGTAAAAGCAGAGATCATCTCTTCCTCGAGCGTTCCTGGCGTCCGTTCAATAACGATCGACTGCTGCATTTGCTTGATCGTTTCCTTATACTGCGGCATGACACCAACCGGTGGCGGTTCCTGAGAACCACCCACTGTCGGAGTACGTACTGTGTCCACAACCTGCCCCTGCGGCAACGGCACCGGTGTCTGCTTACCTGCAGGAATATCAGTTGCAGTATGGCTTGGTTCGACAACAGAAATCTGCTCTGCCATGATTGCAGTGGTCTTTTCCTCGTTCTCTGATGTTTCATTCGGCTGCAGTTGCAACCGCTTGCCCTCCAATTGGAGCTGCCTGGCTGTAACCGTTGCATCCCTTGTGGATTCAGCAGCGTGTGCTTCTTGAACAGATGGTAGCATCGGTATACTGAAGCAATAGACCGTCAATGCACTCATAATGAGACCAAGCAACCCAGCCTCCCGGAGCTTACTTAATCTTAACGTGCTGATATGATATTTTTTTTTCATTGATACCCTCCTCTCTTCCTGTTTATTTTTTTCATTCAAATCTATGTAATCATCACGTAACGCCTCCGCAGGTTTGAGACGAGGCGCCTGTATTGCGGCAAAGGTTGTGAAAAGATACCAGCGGCACCAACACCTGCGGCAAGGGGGAAACTAGCAGTGAGCGGCTATATTCATTGCTCTTCAACCGGCAAGCGTTGTCGGATGCGGCGAAAAGGGATCATTGTCAGATTTCTGCTCATATTGCCGCACGCAGGGATACTTCATAGAAAGTAAAGGACGTTACATCGTAAAAATCAAGGAATAGGATGCCACCAGCATCAACCAGTCTGTCAACTTTTCAGCGACCGTACCGATTTAACAGAGGATCGGCCATTGTGGCCAAAGATCTGCAGAAGCGGGAAAATCGGTTATGTATGACCAATTTTCTAGTGCAGGCGATGCAGACCACCTATGACGCTCATTCGCAGATGACCGACTCGCCCTCCGCCGGAACGGCCTTTGCCTGTGGCATCAATACCAAAATCGATGTCGTCGGCATGAATGAGACACAAACCATCCGCTACAAAAGCATCGCCCAGTTGGCGGCTGAGACCGGCAAAAAAGTTGGCATTATCTCCAGCGTGTCTCTGAATCATGCCACTCTGGCTTCTCCTACTACGCCAGCGTTCCCAGTCGCGGCTACATGAACACCATCGTTACCCAGATGGTCGAAGCAGACTCTGATTTCTACGGAGGCGGTGGCCTGGCCTCGCTCACTGGACCCAAAACCAGCGGCGATACCAGCAACAACATCTGGAATTTGCTTGACCCAAAAGGATACACGTGCTCAATGAACGGGAGTCCATTCTGGAACTCAAGAAAGTTCCAAAAGAAAAAGTAGTCTGTATCAATTACTGGCTGCAGGACAGCGCCGCCATGCCCTATGCCATTGACCGGCCGGCAACCAACCTGTCGTTAGCTGAAATGACCGAAGTGGCCATTAGTTCCTTGGTACACCAACCGAAAGATGAGAGAAAACAGCACAGAAAAGATCGGTGAGGCAGCAAAGACAACGGCTTTTTCCTGATGGTTGACGGCGGTTAGATTGACTGGGCCTGTCCTGCCACGACAGGTTTCTCCGCCTATTACGATCAATTGCTCAACCAGACCAACATCTTCACCTGCTTTAGCCAGAATCAGTTGAAGGCCACATAAAGCACTCTACAGCAGCAGCTACGATTATTTTCCGTCCAAAAACCTGGAAAACAGCGACACGATGACTGGTCTGATGTTAAGCGTCTGGGGATTGAAATGGGCTGAGCTGAATAACTATCAGAAAGAACAACTCGAAGATGCCTACGATAAATCAATGTGCGGTATAATCAATAACAGTGGTGCCGAAAATGACCTGCCGGATGAAAAGTACACAGGATGATAAACCTGCTTGACAAACCGCCTGAGATATTTTAGATATCGCGCACTTCAAAAAATGAAGGCCCCATCGTCTAGTGGCCTAGGACACTGGCCTCTCACGCCGGTAACAGGGGTTCGAGTCCCCTTGGGGTCACCAAATAAATCAAGCGTTTTAGCTCGTAGCAGCTAAAACGCTTTTTTTATTGATCGCCAACCTTGGGGCTACCTTCTCGAACTGGCAAAGAAGCTCGTACAGACCGCAATCGGTAAAGGTGTTTTTCGCTTGTCGAAATGCTCTTCCGTCAAAAAATTGTGTCCCTGTCGCATAACGAAACGCCTGTATGAGAATGCCTGCTGTCAAATAACGGATAGCATAAAAATGGTACCCCCCACTCTCTTGTCCCCTTATTCCCTTGTATAGGCCATTTGCTCTTTCCGGATTGTGTTATAGTCACACAGTGAAAAAAGCGCTTGAATAGCGACCTTACCCTCCCTTGACAGCCAAAATCCTGCGTTCCCTCTCCATAAGAAACGTCACTTCTCAATGCAGAGCGCCTTGACACTTCCCACCAACCCGTTTACCGCAACGAAGAATAATTCGTGGTTCCTGCTCCAACCGGTACAGCCACCCTGTATTTGCGGCTACATAATGCTTCGTCGTTATCCCGGCATCCACGTACACGCGATACTATGTTGGGTACCTGAAACTCAACCCTATCTCAGATCACTAAAGATATCTTTTATGAAAGGTGGCGGAAGCAGCCTCCTCGTATCCGACGAAATACAACTTCGTTCTACAATAAAATTCTTATTATGGCGTCTTGACTTTGAGAGTCCAAAATGAAAGAATTCTTTTCATATCCATACAACGAGTGAGTCGTTGGTACCAACATGCATGTGGAACACTGGAAAGTATGAACAGTATCGAGTGATATTCTCATCTCCGTACGCGCTTGAAACTTTCATTGAACCCGCCCAGCCTTAACAGTTGTCTCCACCCACTCACTCGCTCAAAATCCCCTTATAACGAGCACCATGTCACTAAAAAACAAGATTATCACGCTCCTGTTCTGCGTTTTTGGCGCGTATGCGATCGTGGAATATTTTGTTCAGCATTTTGTCCTCCTGCCCGCCTTCGTTCAATTAGAGCGCACGGCCGCCAGCAATAACACCGAACGTGCATTACAGGCATTGGAGCGTGAGGTGGAGCTGCTCATTCCCACCGCCATTGATTGGGCCTCCTGGGATGACACCTATCAGTTCATGGTCAACCGCAACGCCGAATATATCGAGTCCAATCTCAGTCTCAATACCTTGGAAGCCTTGAAAGTTAACCTGATAGGGCTCTATAATTTAGAGGGAAAACAGTTATGGGGGATGGCCCGTGATCAGGAAATCGAAGATGAGATGGCGTTGGGGGAGTTGTCTAAGGAAACCCTGAATCCGGCTAATCCTCTGCTCGGCGATTCACGAACAAAGGATACCGTGGCAGGTCTCTACCGTACGCCTGCGGGCATCTTTGTAATCGTGAGCCGACCTGTATTAACCAGTAACAACGAAGGCCCCAGCCATGGTAGCTTTCTTATCGGTCGGCTGCTGAATAAGGCGGCCATCGATCGTCTGGGCACTCAAGCCCGTGTGCGGTTAAGCGTGGAACCACTGACAATTGCCCGAAATTCCGAGTCGATAGCGGTCAATAGCAACCGCATCATTAGCCATACACCGATAACGTTTCTCGAAGGCGACACGATCACCCGCAGCACCACTGATGTGCAGGATGTCACGGGTACTCCGATTCTGCGTATCCACGTGGACACGCCTCGCACTATCGTTGCACAAGGCAGGACTACGCTGAAATACGCGTCCCTATCCCTTGTAATCGCTGGAACAGTGGTGCTGATGGTGCTGCTGATGTTTTTGCGACGTACCGTTTTTGCTCCGATTTCCCTTCTTACGCGGCACGCAATTGCGGTCGGAACGCACGGCGACCTGAACGTTCGTCTGCAAATGAAGCGCAAGGATGAAATAGGTGCACTTGCACAGGAATTTGACACTATGGTGGAACGCCTTGCAGAAACACGTCAGCGTCTCCTGGACCAGTCCTATAAGTCTGGTATCGCTGAGATGGCCAGTGGCGCGCTGCACAACATAGGCAACGCCATCACCCCCATTGGAGTCAAATTAACTAACCTGAGACGCGAACTCAAACAGGCGCCGGTGACGGAAATGGCGATGGCCAATGCCGAGCTTGCCGATCCTGCCACTCCGGCAGACCGTAAGGCTGATCTCATCCAATTCTCTGAAATGGCGGGAGGGGAACTTGCCTCTTTGGTCGCGCGCACGGCTGATGACCTCGAAACCATCCGATCCCAGGTTGATCTGGTGCAGATGATCCTCGCTGACCAGCAACGTTTCAGCCGGGCTGAACGGACAATGGAATCGGTGATGCTGCACCGTCTGGTAGAAGAGACGGCACACCTTCTGCCGGAGGAACTGCGCACCATCATGCGCATCGATATCGACCAGGGGGTAGCCAAGCTCGGCCGCGTCAAAACAGCACGGATCGCGCTGCAGCAAATCATCAGCAATCTATTCATAAATGCCGCCGAATCCATAGATGCAAGCGGCCAGAAAGGAAAAACCGGTCGAATTCGCGTGTACTCTGTTGCCACGGATACAGACCAGCAAGACATGGCCCATATCTGCTTTGAAGATAACGGTATGGGTATTCCACCGGAGCAACTGCCGCACCTTTTTGAACGCGGCTTCTCCACAAAATCTCGGGGTTCGGGCATCGGTTTACACTGGTGCGCCAATACGATATCGGCCATGGGCGGCCGTATCTATGCAGAAAGCCCTGGAACCGGCCAAGGAGCATGTCTGCATCTCTTGCTTCCCCTGGCGGAGTATTCCTACGAACACTTGGAGCATGCGGCATGAACATCTCTGTTGAAACCACACCTAAAACTTCTCTTCGTATCCTGATCGCAGATGACGAAAAAGCTATCCGTGCCAGCTACCGTGACATCCTGGAGACCAAAGCCGCCGCGCCCGTTTCCCGTAGTCTTGATGACATGCGAACACGACTGTTCGGCACATCCAAACCCGCGAACAGAGCTGATGAGCATTTCGATCTAACGTTCTGCACCGGTGCGGAAGACGCCGTGCAGGCGGTGAAGGATGCCTGCTGCGATGGTCAGCCTTTCAGTGTTGTCTTTCTCGATATGCGCATGCCTCCGGGACCGGATGGACTGTGGGCTGCAATCCGCATCAGGGAACTGGATCTCCGGGTCGACATTGTCGTGGTTACCGCGTACTCCGAGATCGACCCGGAAGAGATCTCCCGGCAGGTGCCGCCCATCGGCAGTATATTTTACCTGCAGAAACCCTTCCATCCCCATGAGATCCGCCAACTCGCCGGGGCCCTTGGCAGGCGACGGCAGGCCGAGGAGCAGATTCGCCAGTTGGCCTACTATGATGACGTAACCCATCTACCCAACCGCGCTTTTTTCAAGGAACTCTTTTCTCAGGCCATTGGCTTGGCTCGCCGTAATCAGCAACACCTGGCCCTGCTGTTCCTGGATCTGGATAATTTCAAGCGCATCAATGATATTTTAGGTCACTCCATCGGTGATCTCTTGTTGATTGAGGTTGCCAAACGCCTGAGCCTGAGCCTGCGTGCCACTGATAGCATCACCCTGGGGCGTCCGGGGCAGCACACTGACGAAAGCCTGGCTCGCTTCGGTGGTGACGAATTCACCTTGCTTCTCCCCCAAATCCGCCGGGGAGAAGACGCAGGGCTGGTAGCTCGCCGCGTTCTCGATGCTTTGGCCGAACCGGTGATGCTGGCTGGGCACGAGGTCATCGTCAACGGCAGCATCGGTATAGCCGTCTACCCCGAAGATGGTCAAGATACCGAAACGTTACTCAAAAATGCGGACATGGCGATGTACTTCGCCAAGCGTGAAAGCGGTGATGATTTCCGTTTTTTTACCGAAGCCATGAATACGACGGCATTGAAGCGCCTGACCATGGAAAAGCACCTGCGCCGGGTTTTGGAGTTGAACGAGCTGTCGCTGCACTATCAGCCTCAAGTAGACGTAACAAGCGGTTGCATTTCCGGCGTGGAGGCCTTGTTGCGTTGGAACAATCCCGAACTGGGCATGGTCTCGCCGGCGGATTTCATTCCCCTGGCTGAGGAAACGAACCTTATTGTTCCTATCGGTGATTGGGTACTCCGTACTGCCTGCGCTCAGGCCAAGGCATGGCGAGATTCCGGTGCGCTGCTTCCCAGGGTGGCCGTCAACGTTTCCGTTCGCCAATTCGCTCAGACGGGATTTCCTGCTCAGGTGGAACGAATATTGAGCGAAACCGGTCTTGAACCTTCGGCCCTGGAGATTGAAATTACCGAGAGCGTTTTGATGAAAGACGGCGAAATGGCCATAACGACCCTCCGCGATTTGAAAGCTCTCGGCATACAACTGGCCATCGACGATTTCGGCACCGGCTATTCGAGCCTTGCCTACCTCAAACAATTTCCCATCGACCGACTCAAGATAGACCGCACCTTCGTTTGTGCGCTCAACTCGGATATTAACGACCGGGCTATTGCCTCGGCCATCATCTCTCTCGCCGAAAACATGAATTTGAGCGTGACAGCGGAAGGGGTAGAGACCGAGAATCAGCTTGCCTTTCTGAAATCACGCAACTGCAACGAGGCCCAGGGGTATTACATGAGCCGTCCGCTGCCTGTAAAAGAGATGGGCGAGATATTGCGCAAAAAGTCATCCATGCCATGGTCTAAGCCTGAAACAATTTGAAATATAAGGACTGGTAACCCGCTGATAATATCTCATTCCTGTACCCGTCGCTGTAGTTGCCGATAGAGTGCATTTTTTGGGCTTTACCGTTTCCACAGCTTGCTTCTACGCTATTCGAGCATGGAGGTTTTTCTCGTTTTGTCCCTCAACGTCTGCTAGCAGACAGCGTGAAATTACTTTTCCACAACACTGAGGGTTCGATGTTTGCTCCTCAATCTCTTGTTTTGCCTTTTTGTATACCGCCTTTCCTGGTTCTTTACGGTGCCCACCAATAGATGCTGTTCCGCTCTATACATGCTTGATGTGGCTGGTTTCCCCTCTTCCGGTTGTATTGATTCTCTTGGCGGCAAGGGAGTACTGATTGACAGTGCCATCACCCACCATTTCGTCTTTGCTCGCCACCACCTGTTCACCAAGGAAGCATATGATCCGGTTCTCCTCTGTGGTGCCTTTCGGAGCACGTCCAGCAACGAATATAACAACCTAACCGATTCGTGAAACCTGGATCTCCACCGAACAATATGTACTGGAGCAGTTCAAGCCCGCCACCGTACTATCGGCAGAGAAAAGTCCCGGACAGCCGTTTCAGGATACTCATTGCAACCGGTAATGCAGGAATCTGGCAATGGATCTCCTCAGACTGGTTCTGCCGGTACGCATTCCCCAATCGGTTTTCCTCAAATTTTATCCGATTGTTACAGCACTCGGGTCAAGGCTGGTCAGGTGCGGGAAAAAAAATTACAGGTGTACCTCGGCACGGTTTTCCGCTATGTCCGTATCCATTGCGGCGACCGAAAGTTGCAATCGGCGCGTGCAGAACATAGCCCAACAGACCATCAGGATCAGGCTGTAGAGAAATACCTTCCAACCGAAATATTCATATAGAATACCCGGGGCAAAGGAACCAATGGTGCCGCCGAGGTAGTAGAAGGAAATGTAGACACCGTTGGCTATCGCTTTTTTTCTCTTCGCCAGGGTGTTGACATAGCCGGAAAGCAACGAATGCGCCATGAACATGCCGGTGCAGAAGACAAACATGGCGAAAAACATGGACAGATGATCTCCGATCATGAAACCGCAGATGCCAACGATATAAAGGCAAAGACCCGTCAACACCACTCGGGTTTCCGATCCGAAAAAAGTGATCATTCGCCGTACATTCAACGAGACCAGTATCCCCATTACATAACCGAAATACATGAGCCCGATGCCGGTTTCGCGAAAGGTCGGATTGATCGCTTTCAGTTGGAAAGGCAGAAAGTTGAGTAGTCCCGCAAATACAAAAAATACGGAAAAAATTGTGAGGTAGAGCCATAGAAACTGCGGCTGTCGAATCAGTTCCGAAACTTCGCTGATCCGTGGCCTGCTGTATTCGAGGTTGGCGTCCTTTTCCAGATTGCGTAAGAGAAAAAAGCCCCAGATCAAAAGGACTCCAAGCAGAAAAAAGAAAAAACGCCAACCAAAAAGATCGGTGAACAAACCGGAGAGAAATCTGCCGAGAAATCCGCCGAGAATGGTGGCGGCGATGTAGCGAGCCACTGCTGCCTGGACATCTTCACGCGGGGCAGTGAACGAAATATAACTGACCAGCGAAGTCAGGATGGCGGGGATGGCCATGCCCTGCAGTCCTCGGATGACAAGGAGCAGCAGATAATCACTGGTTAAGCTGAACAGTAATTCTAATATCCCGAGCATGAGAATGGCCGTTCTGACAAGCAGACGGGCTGAAAGCGATTCCAGCAGCACACCGTAAAACATCGGCGCAAAACCGAGCGGCATCATCATCAGTGTAGTGAAGAGAATGGCCTGGAGGGAGGAAAGGGAAAATTCCTGCTGAAATACCGGCTGGATCGGTTGGGCCGCATACAGGGAACAGAAAGTGATAACCGTGCAGAAATAGATTTTGGTCAGAGGGCTTTGCAAACGGAATTGTACGAAAATAGACAAGATGTGATCTCCTTGATCAACAATCAGGCCTCCGTTTACCGGGGGTCAGTGATGGCGGTCGGCGAAACAGGGAAACCAAACAGGTGTTCAGTTCGCACTTACCGGAATTTAGGAGCGTACCACCCACTTAAGATGGCTACCCCGAAAGATATGCAGGAAAGTAAAGCTGATCAGAAATGCCGCCGGCAGGCGAATTCCTATTATAACCCAATAATTAGCACCGAAAAGAACAAAAAGCAGCACATCTTCGATAACCGAGTGACAGATCATGAGAAAGGTGCCGATGAAGAAAATATCCTCGCGGCTGAGGGTGCCCCGGGTGGCCTCGCGGATGAGGATGCCGGCACCATAGGTGATGCCGAGTAGTTGGCCGGCGATAATGGAGAAGGAGGTGTTTACTTTTTCGAGATGCGCCTGCATCAACCGGGTCGATTTAAGCAAGTCCATGACAACGATGATGAGGCTGATCAGGAGGATGATCTCCACCGAGAGGACCAGCGCATTCCACAGGGAATGGAGCAGCATCTGCCAGAAATCGCTGTACTGCTTGAGGGTTACTTCGTTTTTGCTGATTGTTTCGCCGAAGAAAGAGGCAGGTATAAAGAGAACCGGAATCACAATGACACAGGCACCGATACCCCGCAGAAGCACGGAATAGCCGTAAGAAATCCCCAGCTTGGCCATGATGGTGCATTCGACGATCATCGAATGGCAGACACCGAGAAAAACAGCCATTACGGTCCACTGGTACGGCGAAAGATCCAGGGGCGCGGCAAAGGCGATGGCTGCGTAGATATTGATCAATACACCGCCGGCCAGGGCGACGGCGGCCTCTGCAGGCAAATGGAGCATCGAGGTGAAGGGCGAAAAAAGAAAACCCAGATACTTGAGCAGGTCGAAATACAGGAGCACATCGGCGAGAAGGTAGAACGGGACCACGTACTTGAGGATGAGCAGCGAGCTCGCTACCGCAGACTTGAGGCTATCTACAAAGAGTTGTTTCACTGAAATTCTCCGCGAGCCGGTGGGCCCCATACATCTGACGCACTGCTGGGTAATCATGAATGCTGCAACCGATGGTCGGGCCCGCCGTCAGCGAACCAAAAACCAAGCATCGATATACTCCACTTTCCGCCGGAGAACCAGACTGATTCCACTGGGAACCAGGTAAAAACCAAGAGCCGTTTAAAGAAAGACACCTGTCTTCATGAGAAAAACACTGTTAATGATATATCGGGTACGCAACAAGTCTTTTTAGGGGTGGGATTAATACAGGATATCGTCAAGAATGGAGGGGTTTGGTGGCGTAACCGGTTCGGCTTCCGGGGTGGATGCTCCTTTTTTCAATTGCAGACCGAGCATCCGCAGGCTGTTTTCATCGAGGGAAAGTTTATCTTCATAGGTGGCCCTGATGGTTTGGTCCAACGGACTGACCAGCCGTACCGAGAGATACATAAACCGGTTGGCCATGGTATAGGTTCCAACCACGATAGCCTGGGCTCGTTGTTTGTTCGCCAGTGCTCGAAGATCCCGAGTCAGCATGAATTCGCCTTTTTGTATTTCGACCAGGGTGTTGCGACGAAGCTTGACTTCCCGGACCGCAATGCCACGGCTGACAAATCCAGCAATAATATTATTCTGAAAGCTGCGGCCAAAACTGGAACTTTGGTCGAGGTTATCATTATTAACCAGGGTGGTCACCAGAATCGGCTGTAGCGGAGAAAGCGGCGGTTTGGACTGGCTGATCAATGTTTCGGCTACCGTGTCGCCCAGTTTCACCAGGTTGACATCACCGCCTAAAATCGGTTCCAGCCGAGTTCCGTTGAATTCGCTGCATCCGCAAACAGTGCAAACATACAAGGTAACAACAACAACGATCAGTCTGGAGCGGATCCCCTGTTTCATAGCGCCGTACCTTTTTCCCTGGATGCGGGTACCGTGCCGTTGCGGTCGGTCAATTCGATCTCGGCGGCCGGGTTAAGCTGTCGATACTGCCAGGAATCAGCGTCATTGATGTAATAAATATCCGAAGTTCGCATTACATATTTATTGTTGTCTGCAATGGAGGTCGTGATGACGATCTCGTAATGGCCGTTAATCACTGTGGTGGCATTCAAGGTATCGGCGGCTGCAGCCGCAGCAAGAGCAAGGAGTTCTGTGGGGGCATCACGAAGAACCAGGATGCCCGCGGTCAAGGCTGTGATGACACCGGGCTGAGGCCACTGGTAGCGACTGGACTGATGATAGACAACCTGCACTTTGTAATCGACAACAAGGGCCGCTTCTTCTTGAGCCACCAAGGTACAGACGCCAAAGTTGACCAATTGGGTTGTCAACAAATCATTGAAGGCTTCGTCAAAGGGAGAGGTTTCACTTGATGTCCGACTATCAGGTCTGCTGCTGTGGCGAACGTAAACCGGGGTGCTGAGATAATGCTGTCGGATCAATTCATTGTTGATGCGGTTTGCCACGTCATTGGCCAAGACATTCCAATGATGAGCAGCCTGCATTTTCTGCTGGTCGGAGTATGGAAAACTTTTCGGCTGAGGAATCCGCACACAACCGGCGAGCAGACATAGCACTGCTACCCCCAGCATCCGGAAAAAGCTGCTTCCCATCATAATCCTCAAAGGGTGATTGGTTGAACAAGAAAAATTATCTTCTTGTATCTCGGCAGTATCACCTGGAATCTATAGCTTTTTTCTGGATTTTATGAGAAAAACATCATAGCTGTAACCTGTTGATTCGCGCCTCGATTTCCGTTTGCGGCACGGCGCCCACCAACTGATCAATCACCTTACCGTCTTTAAAGAAAAGAAGGGTTGGTACACCTTTTATCTGAAAGCGGGCAGCACTCCTCTGCTGGCTGGTGGTATCGAGTTTAAAAACAAGCAATCTGTCACCGTATTTATGGGCAATAGTATCGATGACGGG
>JBFJXW010000080.1:0-15674 GCA_041622895.1 Desulfobulbus sp.
GCAGCGCCGATGCCGATGAGGGTCACACTGGGGATGAAATAACCGTATACTTCTTCACGAACTGCCATAATGAAACCATCCTTTTTGTAGTAATGAATTGCTCTGGTACTTCTTGCCTCTCTTTGGATCCAAATACGCGTTAGCATCCTAGAGCAATTGGTGTGCCAAAATAAATTGTAATATTTTCAAGAAGTTGTGCTGTTTTTTTGAGAAAAATTCTTCCCGAAACCAACCAGAAACGACTTTCCGAAAAACGAATGGGGCAAAATGACTCGAAAGTCGGTGCCGGGGAGAAAAAATGTCTCGCCAGAGGGGGTTTTTTCGTCGACAAGCTCAGCAGGACAGTTCGAGACAAAACGCCTCGGGCTGGGGAAAAAAACGATGTATACAGGTCACGGCAGGCAAAGTGAGATGGGTATATGCATGTGAAATCAGCGGGTAACAGCTGATGGGTCAAAAGGACACGACGGGTGGGCACGTTGGGGCATAATGTCCGTTGGCGCCGGCGAGCAAAAAAAGGGTCGCATTTTTTTTAAGAATTCTGCAGTATGCTGGCAGTAATGGTTCGTTCTGGCATTCCTGTTTTTTCTCCAGCAGGACCACCACCCCCACGTAAATCAGATTGTCTCCTACCGGATTTTATGAGCATTATGCAGACTGGCCTTAGCCCCCGACTGACCATAACCCTGCCGGATGAGGCTGTGAGCGGATTTGCCTCCCTGCTCCAGCATGGTTTTCTCCTCAGGATAGAGCAACCTGTGCCCCTTGTACCGCTGCTGCTTTCGTTGCCCGGATTCAGTGTGGAGTATATTGAAGACACCGTACAGACCATTTTTCTCAACGGTGTGGCTGTTGACAGTCTCGATCGCCTACTGCCCAGCGGTTCGACTCTGGCCCTTTCCGCTGCCATGCCGGGCCTTGCCGGTGCCATTTTCAGACGACAGGGTGTGCATGGTTCATTGCGTAGCCGCCCCCAAGAAAATACGGTACCCGATCAATCCGATTCGGGATTCATCACCCTTAAATTATTCAACAGTATTGCTTCCGACCGGGTTTTGGACTTGCTGAGCCAAGGCATCCTCATCAGCGGGAAAGCGTTTCATGATTTTGCCGCCAAACGAAACACGCTGTTGCAACCTCCGGTCGAGATGTCCTTGGATGATCAGGCTCTGGACGCTGCCAAACTACTGCAGGCCGTTATCGACTGCCCGGTCCTGACTGTGCAGGCACAGCTGTCTTTGAAAAAATAAAAAGAGGTCGCTATTGATGGTCGTTCACGAGAGGAAGGAAACCGGCGCTACAGGGTAGGGGCGTTTGTTTTCAGGTAGCCTTGTGTCATTGAATAAATATGGGATAGGGAAGGACGTACCTGCAGTATTCGATGCGTAACCGCCTGTACAACCTTCTGGCAGGTGCACGGGGGTGGCACGCCTGTCACATCGTTTGGTACGATTCTGGTGCGTGCCCCTCATGCTTCATCACCTCCCTCTCCGGCTTGTCCTGAATCCAGCATATGGTCCGGTTGTGCCATGGCAATCTTCCCCTTGAACACCGCAGAGTAGCTCTTGCGAATTATTGCGCAAATAGGTATACATTGCGTTCTTGAATTTTTCTCGTTCCCCTATCGTCCCATGAAATCAGACAATACAATCGAACCTCCTGTTTTTGAATTAAAAGGCAGCGTCCTGACCGTCATGGTGCTGCACATCAAGGAAACCGATCCGGACCGATTGTATCCGCAATTGGAAAAGAAAATAGGTCAGGCCCGATCTTTTTTTAACAATGCCCCTGTTCTCATCGACCTCAAAGCTATTGATGAAGAAACGCAGTCGGCTTTGGATTTTCTTTTTCTTGCCGATACGTTACGCGGACTGAATCTGGTTCCTGTTGGTGTCCGTGGTGTTGCTGCTTGCCTGCAGGAACAGGTGCTTCAATCAGGTTTGGGGCTGCTGCCCGCTGTCAAAGCGGAGAAAACAGTTACCCTTCCCGAAGAGAAACCACCCGTTGCACCGGAACCGCTCAAAGAAAGTGCATCGGAGCCCCCGAAAGAAAGTGCACCGGAGCCGCCGAAATAAGAACAGCCGGTCGCCGCTGACCCGGTTGAGGAAAACACGACCGCCTCTGCGGTTCCGACCAAGGTGATAACCCAACCTGTTCGTTCCGGGCAGCAGGTGTTCGCGCCTCAGGGAGATCTGGTGATTCTTTCTTCGGTCAATGCCGGGGCAGAGGTCCTGGCTGCCGGTAATATCCATATCTATGGTGCCCTGCGCGGTCGTGCTCTAGCAGGGATCAATGGGGACACGACCGCGCGGATTTTCAGTCTGCAGTGCAATCCGGAATTGGTGGCTGTGGCCGGTGAATACGTGGTGAACGAGTTGTTGGATAGAAGAGTGCTCAATCAGAGTGTGATAATCTCTCTTGAGCTTGGCGGGTTGAAATTTGATGCTTTAGGCAGTTTCAATCCGTACTCTTGAAGCAGTGATGCAACGGTAAATGTCTAGGCCGCTGCTTTTTGATTGGCGTTGTTAACGAATTATTTTATCGTATCATTTTGGTGTGGTATTCAATATTTTTTTGGGAAGGATAGCCTGTGCATGATGTTTGAGGAGCCTTGATCCCTTCGAATGAAGGGACTGCTTTTTTCAAAGAGTTGCACACCGTGATTGCAGAGCTATTCAGCCATAAGGAGGATCAGAAGTTGGCTAAAGTTGTCGTTGTGACGTCCGGTAAGGGCGGAGTAGGAAAAACAACCACCAGCGCCGCCTTTGCCGCGGGGCTGGCGCTACGCGGGTATAAAACGGTTGTTATTGATTTCGATGTGGGGTTGCGTAACCTCGACCTGATCATGGGGTGCGAACGAAGGGTGGTCTATGATCTCCTCAACGTCATCCACGGTGAAGGTTCCCTGAACCAGGCTTTGATCAAGGATAAACGGGTGAGTAATCTTTTCATCCTGCCGGCTTCACAGACCCGCGACAAGGACTCGTTGACCCGTGAAGGGGTCGGTGAGGTTATCGCGGCATTGCAGCAGAGCTTTGAATACATTATCTGTGATTCTCCTGCAGGTATTGAAAAAGGAGCGATGACGGCCATGTATTATGCCGATGAAGCCCTGATTGTGACCAATCCCGAAATATCTTCGGTACGGGATTCTGATCGGATCATCGGCATGCTGGCAAGCAAGACCAGGCGGGCGGAGCAGGATCTTGAACCGGTTAAGGAGCATCTGGTGGTTACCCGTTATGATCCGTACAGGGTCGAGCGGGGCGACATGCTCAGCGCCGACGATGTGGAAGAAATCCTTGCGATTCCGTTCCTGGGAGTGGTGCCCGAATCCAAGGAGGTGCTCGCCGCCTCCAACTCAGGTATACCCGTGACTCTGACCGAAGACAATGACGCCGCTGAAGCCTATCTTGATATGGTGGACCGGTTTCTGGGTGAGGAGCGTCCTTTCCGTTTTATGGATGTTCCAAAGAAAAGCTTCCTTTCCCGTCTATTTGGAACGTGACCATGAGATTCTTAGACTTTTTTCGATCCAACAAGCCTAGTTCCGCTTCGACGGCAAAAGAGCGTCTGCAGATTATCGTTGCACACGAACGACGACGCTCGTCCACTCCCGACTTTTTGCCGCGGCTCCAGAAAGATATAGTCGAAGTGGTTCGAAAATACATCCCCATCAGCGAAGAGCAGATCAAGCTGTCGGTGGATAGAAAAGGGGACTGCGAAGTGCTTGAACTGAACATTTCCCTGGCCGATTCCGTAAAAAAATAACAGGAATCCGGACATCCGTCCGGATGCGTTTTTTTTCCTTTCGGTGCCCTGAAACCCTGGTGGCTGCGTGCAAAACAATTTCTTGTTTCTTGTTCGCAGCCATCAGTTTTTGTATCTGATCGTGTTCATTTTCCCTGCTGCCTGGCGGGGCCGCCACGGTCTACACGTGTACCCCGTGCCTCAATTACCGGCACCACTCCCCACGAGCCAAACATAAAAGGTCTTTCCCGGTTTATGGCCGACGCCGCAGGCACCCTTGTCAAGATAGAGGACCCAGGCCCAGTCGGTCTCAAAATAGCTGGTTGTCGATGACCAGTAGGCGGGCTGAATGCCGGTGAACGGATGCCCGCTGACCAAGGCCGGCGAATGGGTGCTGCAGTCCACCAGGGATGCCAGTTCATTGATGGTCGGCAGCCGCCAGAAGAGGTGTTTGTGCTGGTCGTTGTCCGCACGCCATTGTGCCACGCTGTCGAGTGCCTGCTGCCAGCTCACCGGTTTGCCGGTCAGATCCGCATGACGGGCCCAGAACAGTCCGGTCAGCCGGTCCTGAATAAGCCCCGATTTCGCACTGAACCGGGGATGCGGCCAAGGTGCACCCTGCTGTACCTCTCCGTCTTGCCCTGTTCCCGTACAATCCAATACCTTTCCTCGCACATCAAAACAGCGCTGTTGTCCGGTTGCAGGCAGGTTCATATTGCCCGTACCGCGTACCGGCCAGAGCAGATATTCCTGGTCTTTACGGCCATAGAACATTCGTGCCCCTTCAAGATGAATTGCCCAGGCATAGGCAGGATTGATCGCCGCAGAGGTTGAGCTCCAGTACCAGCCGAGAAAGACATTTTGGAACGGATGGCCTTCCGGCAGGGCCGGATTTTTTGCCTGGTAGCTGATCAGGCTGCGCAGTTCGTTGCGATTGGGAAGGCGCCAGTCGTTGCACCCGCCGTAGTGTTCCCGGTTTGCTGCATCGATCCGGTGGAACGCTTCGTCCCATGTGCAGGGGAAGGTCCCGATATTGGCATCCAACGTCCAAGTCAGCCCGGTCAACCGGTCGCGGGCGATGGCTCCTTGCGCCGCAAAACGGGGATTGGGCCACGGTAAGCCGGACTGGAATTCGCCGTCATGACCGCTACCTCGACAGGGAATCTCCTTCCCACTGCTGTCAAAGCAGCAGGTTTGGCCACTGTGTAACAGATGCTGCAAATGAAAAACCTCCTTGCCCGGGAGCGGCCCAAAAGATGAAACCATCCGTTTCATGGCTGCAGGTCCTTGGCCAGCCTATTTGCGTGACCGGAGGGGGAAAACTGCGCTGCTCCTGTATCCGGAGATCAGGCCGCATATTCGAGACAGGGGACGAGGTCGCTGCCTGTTAGGCTGCCCCTGCAGCACCGGGACACTGGCGCTCATGGCCTCTCTGTGAAGAGCGTCCAGCTCCTCCTGAATCATGCCGCTGGTGCGGTGTTGTGCCTGGCTGCACCAATTCTTTCGTCCCTTGCTGCATGAACCGGAAACTTGAATCCGTATAATCCGCATATGCTGAGTACAGGGTTGTTGGCATCAGCGGTGCCGGTCGCACGGCGGTTTGTGGTCGAATTTCGATGAGCGGTGCGTCCTGTGTCTTATGGCGCAGTCTTGATTGTGTTGTGCAGTGCTTCGGTCTGGTTGGATTTATAACTCGAAACCATGATCAGTTGTTTGATGAATTCGATGACTCGTGGGTCATCGATATCATTGTGGCCTTGAATCAGGTTCCCGTCAACATACGCGACGAGGTAGGGGTTACGCCCCGCTGAATTTTTGGTCCGTTCCAGTACGACTTCACCAAAGGTGATGGTGCTGCCGCTTTCATCATTTTCCCAGCTAGATCTGGACTGTGGGAGCATGCGTACACTGTCCGCCGCGCTGGTTGGTTTGATTTCCCCGCGTTTACGTTCACTATCCTTGGGGTAGAGTCGATGGGTGCGGTAGGGCTCAAAATGCCCTACTGCCGTTATATTGGATTGGTGCTCGCTAATCGTTTCAGCTTGACCAGTGACCGCGTTCCGACGTTGACGATCATGTTCTTTTTCAAACAAGGTTGAAAACCAACGTCCTGCCGGAAAGGCGATACCGGTGGCGTTATCGGCCTCCGAGGTTAATACGACCAAAACAGGGGGTTGTGACGGGAAATAGTGACCTCTCTCTGCTGCCATGTCGCTGAGCGGGGTAAACAGGTTGGCTTCAAACGCCGGGTTGATCAAGACTACCAGATTGCCAAAGCCATCGACATTTGACTTCTGACCGGCCGGTCCGGTGGTTTGGATGAAACGGTTTCCTAAAATCTGGGCCAAGGCGGTATGCACGACGGCGCCGCCGAAACTGTGGCCGACAACAACGAGCCGCGTATTGCTCGTGCATACAGGATCTTTATCTTGCCCCGTTGCCTGGAATTCCCGACACTCCATGCTGTCCTTGGTCATTTTGATATCTTCCAACTGACCCAGAACCTCGGCAACCCCACCATGGCCCACTTTCTGCGCAGTGTTTTTGCGATCCCAGAAGGTGAGGTTCTCAAGATACGGCACGGAGATCGATCCGCCACGCCAGCCAAGATATACTCCCGCCACTTTGCGTGCCGGAACCCCGGTGGTTTTGGCTATATAGGCTTCGGTATCGCTGAGCTGGGCCAGAACATGACGAAAGGTTTGTATATTCGTGTCCTGAGGAGCCGCACTATGTTTCCAGCCGTGAGCAAACACCACCAAAAGCAGATCATGGGAGCCTGATTCTTCCTGTAATGTCGATACAACGCTCTGCATCTGTTTGCGATCCCAAAGCTGGCCCTGGTCGTCAAATTCTATGAAACCGAGGAAATAGCTGGATCCATTGCCGCTTGGCAGTCGTTGCAGGGCATGCCGTTCGCACTCTGCATGGGGTAAAAGATCGACTGTCTGACTCACACAAACCTCTTGGTAGTCGGTGCGATACATCTTGTGAGGCGTACATGCAGTGATCAACATACATAAAACGATTGCGGCTGGAGTTACGGCGATTTTTTTCATGTTTTCGTGCTCCTCATTGCATTGAAATTGTCACTGTCTCGATGTGTTACAATCCGTTGTTTTTGGGTGGGTTGATTCCTGCCGCACCAGGGTTTGCGCTGCAGCGGTTGGAGGATCGATCGTCGACTGGCGTTACGCGGGCCATGACGCGTCGAGGTGTTGTTGATCCGAAAGCACACGCTTTGGGGGAATACGGACCCGAACGCAACACAGAGGTGCGTGCAGTCGATGGTGAGAGCGAGAAGGGAAGTGTCGGATGTAACACACTCCCAATGGGGCAAAGAGCTGATGACGAGAAGCGGCTTTCATTGCCTGCGACGGTCATGGCAGATTTCCATCAAGCATGTGTAATTCCATGGAGGATGAATCTGCTTTGGCAGCATCGACATCCTGGAGTTGTGAGAGAGGGAAGCCGTCATTCCTTCTCTCAGAGCTGAAACCGAAACGGAGTTATCTGGGCACCTCCTCTATCACTTCTGAAAGCGTGCCTGCCCCGCAGATCAGCCGGCATGATTCGTTATTTCCCGGGGGGAAGGAACCCATGAGAAACGTATAAACGCCTCCCCCATCGGTTCACGGCCCCCTTTGCTCGCATTCGCATATCAGGTCGGAACGTACGGAGAACACTCTGCACTTTAATCTATGCAGCCCCTTCTCTCACATGCCTGTTCATGCTCAACAGAGATATTGTAACAGTCGGGTACTGTATCCTGATGTGCAAATTGGAATGATTATGAAGAGATATCAAAGAGATTGCAATGGGAAAATATTGTAGGTGGAATGGATATTGACTGTACCCATTTGAGCGGACCGGCCTCCGTGTTGAAGAGGCAGTGTCTGGTCTCAGGTAAGAGGAGAACCCAGCAGGGTATCTGCTCTTTTGATCACCCTTTTTTCGAGGGTCCTTTGACCGGGGATGGAGCCGCCATGGTTGCTGAGAAGTGCTGGCGCGGCATTGCGGCAAATAAAAAAAAACAGGTACCCATATACCGTTTTGAGAACAATGATCGGAAAGATCGTGCTAGAGTATTGGTTCAAGTGAACGTGCTGCCAAAGAATTGCGGTGTAAAGCGCTTGCGCATTGAGTGAGCTGAAGATGAGGCGTAATTCGCGTTGACCAGGCGGGTGAAGGGGGAAAATGCAACAAGAGATGCGTAAGGATGACAAGCCGTCCATGGTGACCAAGCGTACCCTGTATTCCTGGGTTTTGGAAAAAAATGTGCGTTGGCAGTGTCTTCTTGTGCTGCTCGTGACCGTGACGGTAGGTGCACGTGTCTTGCCTTTGGAGATGCAAAAGCGCATCATCAACAAGGCCATCGGTATGGGCAACAAGGATTTACTGCTGCTCTACAGCCTGCTTTTTCTGGGGTCGGTACTGCTGGCCAGTTCACTCAAATTCATTATCAATCTCCTGCAGGCATATATTGGCCAGCAGACCCTGAAACGCATGCGCACGAAGCTGTATGCCCATATCCTGCGTCTGCCGCTGCTTTTTTTTCGTACCATCCAGCCAGGCCAGGTTGTCAATGCACAAATCAACGAGTTGGCCACGATTTCGGGTTTTGTCGGCAGTGCGGTTTCCGTACCGTTGATTAATGTCTTCACCCTCCTGGCCATGGGCGGATATCTTTTTTATCTCAATCCGCTGCTGGCTGGCCTCAGTTTTGTGCTGTATCCGCTGCAGGTGTTTGTCGTCCCTAAATTACAGCAGCGGGGAAACGAGGCAAACCGTTACCGGGTCAACATCAGCCGAGCCATCTCCGGTAATATCGGCGAGGTGATCAGCGGGGTGCATGAGGTTCACGGACACGCCGGCTATGATTTAGAAAACGATAAATTTTCCAAACAGGCACAAATGCTTCTGGCCGCCAATGTGCGCATGAATGCCTATCGATACGGGATCAAATTTGCCAACAACCTGTTTGAGAACATCGGACCTTTCCTTCTTTTTCTGGTCGGCGGCGGCATGACCATCCGCGGCCATTTCGATTTGGGCGCCCTGGTGGCCTTTCTTTCCGCCTACTCCAGTCTCAGTGAACCTTGGCGAGAACTCATGGAGTTTTACCAGCTTCTGGAGGACAGTCGGGTGCGCTACAAAAATGTTATGGCCTTGTTCGATATTACTCCGGAACATCGATTGGCCCCGGTGGACCGCGAAATCTATCGGCTTCGCGGGGAAATTGATATCCGCGGCATGAGCTACCAGACGGCGGAAGGGACCAAACTGCTTGATGGCGTTTCCCTGCACATCCATCCGGGAGAATTGGTGGCGCTGGTGGGCTTTTCAGGCAGCGGTAAATCAACCCTGGTGCAGGTTATTTCGCAGCTCATACCGTATACCGACGGGAATGTGCAAGTGGATGGATATGATGTCCGGGATCTGACCAAGCTGGACATGGCTGAGAACATGGGCATTGTACCCCAGCATCCCTTTATCTTCAGCGGAACCATTCGGGACAACCTGCTCTATTCGAGCCAGGCGAGTCTCAGGAACGGGATGACCAGAATCGAGGTGCCGGACCTGGATCGGATCATCGAGGTCGTGCAGCAGGTGGGTATTTTTGTCGACATTCTCAAATTTGGTCTACAGGCGACGCTTGCGCCGGAGCAACATGCCGACCTGGTGGCCAGTATTCTGGCCATGCGTCCAATCTTTCGAGAGCATTACGGAACGCAAAACGATTGCGGCATAGAATTTTTTGATCCGACAGCCTACCTGGATTTCGGCTCTATCGCACAAAATATTGTATTCGGTGATTTTGCCGACCATCGGGCCCGGCATGAGAAAGCCTTTCGGAATAAAAAATTTCTTGCCTATCTTGAGCAGGCTGAACTGCTGGAGACGCTCGTTGCTTTCGGGGCCACCATCGCTGCGGCTACTGTTCCCATTCTCAAATACGCTGTGCAGACGCCGGAACTCTATGCAGACAGCCCTATCAAGCGTGAAGATTTGGATGAATATGTAGTCGTGCTCGCCGACATAGCGGCTCGTGGGCAGGAAAGTTTGAAGACTCCGGCCAGAATGCTCCTACTCAAGCTGGCCCTCAATTTCTCTCCGGGCAGACATAAAACTGTACGCATGCCTAAAAGTCTGCGCCATCAAATTCTTAAGGCCAGAGCCGGTCTTCCGGAATATGCGAGCCGAACCGGGCAGAGTTCGCTGCAATTTTACGATCCGAATCAATATATCCAGAGCCGAAGCATTCGAGACAACATTCTTTTCGGGCAACCCAAGATGTATCGTGCCGGAGCCATGGAACGCATTAATCAAAATCTGATACAGCTCTTGATCGAAGAAGGGGCGCTGGAACGTATCGTCGAGCAGGGGTTGGATTTTCAGGTCGGCAGCATGGGCGAGTATCTGTCCGGCGGGCAACGGCAAAAGCTGGCGCTGGCCAGGGTGTTTCTCAAACAGCCGGCTATTTATATCCTGGATGAGGCGACGTCGGCCCTGGATAATGCCTCCCAGTCCAGGACGCAGAATTTCCTGCAAACCTTGCGGGGCAAACACACCATTGTATCGGTGGTACATCGTTTGGATACCATTGCACACTATGACCGAATTTTGGTCATGAAAGCCGGAAAGGTCGTGGAGAATGGTTCGTATGAGGACCTCATGGCCGCCAAAGGAGTTCTCTATGGACTTATCGGATCAGCATGAAGGGCAGTGTGAACTGCTCACCAATATGAATTTGTTACGAGAGGTGCAGTTTTTTAAAGGGCTTGCACCGGAGTTTTTACGGGTTATGGCTTATTTGTGCGAGCGGCAGCTCTTTGCACCTGACCAGATAATCCTGCCTGCCGGAGAACCTGCTGAGGTTGCGGTAGTTTTGATCCGGGGGAGCGCCCTGATTGAACGAGGGGAACGTTGCGTCGCAACGGTGGGAGCGGGACAGTGTTTGGGCGGAATGGCCTTGCTTGGCCGGTTTCGTTTGCTCTATTCGTTGCGGGCTGAAACGGAAACGGAATGCCTGGTCCTTCCCCGGCGCAAGTTTATGCCACAGTTCATGGCCCATCCCGAGGCTCTGGCGTTGGTGACCCAGGAGTTGATCTCCACCGTGGTGGCATGGGACAGGCAGCAACTTGATCGACCAGATACCGTGCGCACCGAGGGGCTGGGGATGCTCTAACAAGCGAGACCGCAGCAATCTGGTCATACTGGCTGCACTCCAGAGAAGATCAGTACGGCAGCCTGTTCAGGGATTTGAGGATCAGGGTGCAGCCCATGGCAAACATGCCGGCGAGCCCCATGCCGCAGGAAAAACCAGCCAGCAGTACCGGTGCATACTGACGCCACTTGGTACCGAACTTTTTCAAAAAGTAGTACCGCCCGAGCAGGGCTCCCGCCAGTTCAAGAATCAGTCCGTGCGGTGTGGATTGGCCCAGGCCGCGCACCACGCCGTAGACCAGCAGTACCGGCAGTCCGAAAAAACTGAGCAGTCCATAGATCACCACGCCAAACACCACACCGCATGACACATATAGGGAATTCAGTGCCTGGAAGAAGAGCGAGTTGCCCTCCAGGGTGGCGGTCTGCATGAGCAGGGTGTTGAGGGCCTGCAAATGCCAAAGTTCCTGGGCATACGGGTAATTAACCGAGGGGATCGGCGCCAGCTGCCACAGGAATTGGGAAAAGAGCAGCGAGGCGATGAGGACGATGGGCAGGGTTATGAATTCCGCTTTGATAACGCCGCGCAGGCTGGTGCCGGTCAATTCGATCTGGCGAAATCCGACCGTGGCCTCTCCGTAGTTATGGATGGGGATCGGAGCGTACCAGATTTCGATGCCGTGGTAGCCGAAATACTTGGCACCGGCGATGAAACTTGCCTCCCGCACCAGGGGTAGGCTGACAAACTGGCCGGCAATGCCCTCCATGCGAGCGGTGATATAGGAAATAAGCGGTGTGTAGACGAATCCGTACAACAGGAAAAAAATCCATGGAAAGCTGGGTACCAACCAGGCGCAAAAGGCAACGTAGGCCAGGGTTGAGAACACGTAGATGCCAAGGGAAAGCCAGATGGAGATGTCTCCTCGACCCGGAGGCGGACTTAAAAGGGCACTGAAATTGAGGCGCTGACCGGTCTGTTGGCGGAAGGATTTCGCTACGTGCCAGAATCCTATGAGGCCGATAGCCAGACCCAGACCGATGCCGAAGCTCATGTAAAAGTCGAAACTGTTGGAAAAGACGGTATCCACTGTGCCCATTCCCGGATGCCAGCGGCGGAGAATGCCGTGCTCAAGCAAAATAGGGTTGGCCACGATAGTGATGAGCAAACCCACGAAACCGCCGATCACCGCCCAGAAGGGGAGGACCATCCCGATAAAAAGCAGTCCGAGATCCAGCTGGATGCCGGTGGCCACGGCAGGGAGAAAAGCTTCGGTGTTGCGGGTCAAATCCAGCCAGGGGATAGGGATGAGCCGGATGGGCTCGGTGAAGAAAAGACCGGACAGGGCTGGCAGGAGCACATAGAAAAATCCAAAAGCCAGACCGATCATGGCCCCAATGGAAAAAACCCTCCATTTCCAATTTTCTTTTTTATCTTCGGTGGATTCTGTCAGGGCCATGGTGCCCAGGGCGGCAACCGGCGCCATGGGGAAGGGCAGTTTTTCCACGTCCGAGGTAAGACGGAACAGGGCATAGCCCAGTCCGAATTGGTCAATACGCTGGATGAGCTGCGCTCCGCAGAGGAGTAAAATGGGGGCAAGCCAGTCTCGATGCAGGTAGGTCCGATCCGCATACGTTGAAGAATCCAACCCCGGGGCTACCCAGGAAGGGATGAATTCAGTCAGGCCGAGCATCTGGGCGGCATCGGATTGGATCAGATATTGGTTCCAGAGCAGACCTTGAAAGGGAGAGGCCAGGGCCGCTCCGGCCATGTAATAGAGCAGGAAAATCTCCTGCTGCTTGAGTTCCGTATAGGAGCGCTTGGCGATTTCTGCGAAAAGGATAATGGTCACCCAGCGCGCAGCCGGACCAATACCCGTACCCAACACGAGCTGCAGATACATGGAGCCCGGCATCATCAGAAAGCCGATGAAAACAGCACCGACTATGGTTTTCCAGTCAAATCCCTCCTCGAAATGAGACGGGGGTTTGAGCAGATCTCTGTATTCCTTGAGTTCCCGATCGTCGTACATACTGGCCTCAGGAGGGAAGAACCAAATAGCTGATTCCGGTTTGCAGGCTGACCAGGGCCCAGAAAGCGCCCATGCAGAAATCGCCGATGATCAGCCCGATAAATACAAGGCGAAAGCGCCGGTACAGAAAAGTGCCTCCATATCGCAGACACAGAGCATTGCACATCCAGCCCACCAGAAAACTGAACCACAGGATACGCATGGAAGAGCTGTAGGCCATGAGGTACCCGAGAGGATGAATAGGCCACCAGGGCAGCAAATAGTAGCTCAGCACCAGCACCAGCATGATCGCGGCCCCGGCGAGTACGAAAAACAGCACCCATGTGTCTGGAGTTTGCGGGGTTTCCAGCAGACGCTGGCTGTTGGCATAGACAGTTTGCGTGGTGCGGGTGGCCCAATCCATGTCCAGTTCCTGAATGCCGTAGCGGTAGCCGAGATACAGCATGCTGAGGAAAGAAGCGGCCACTGCAAGAATCAAACTTGCGGCCACGGCCAAACCCATGAATTTTCGGGCGCGCATCCGCTCCGTGATTTTTTCCGCATGCATCAACGAGGGCAGCAGCGCCTCACGTACGTCCACAAAGAGCATCTTCTGCAGACTCATGCCCAAGACCAGACCGGCGCTCCCAAATGGTTTGGAGCCGAAAAGGCTGAGGATGCCGTCGGCCGGCGCCACGTTCAACGCGCAATACGGGACACCGCCCTGACAGACAATCTTGGCTACCAGCAGCATGGCTGCGAAAAAACAGGTATAGAGCATTACCGCCGAGGCCAGTCCCATGCCGCAGGCCGCGGACCAGATACACAATGCGGTCATGCCGAGGACCGCGCCCATCAGGGCGTAGCGGGCCGGTATCCACCCGACTTCGTTTGTGTCACGATGCGGACTGAAGCACTGCCGCACCACGTCTCCCAGGTAGGACCGGGCAAGCCAGATCATGAATCCGAAAAAGATCAGGCTGGCACCAATGGTCTGGGTTTCCTCGGGCCTTGAAATGCTCGGACCGAAAAGGGTACCGAGGGCCGATTCCGGAATTTGCAGGCCGGTGGTCTGTAAGATGCCTGCGAGCAGTCCGGCCAACAGGAAGAATACCCAGAAACTCAGCGAAACCTGGCGGGTAGTGATGAAGGCAAAACCGATGAACGCCGGATAAATGTAAATTTTAACTTTTTGAAATCCAGACAGCAGGCCTGCAGACGGAAAATACGATCCGGCCAGAATCTCGGTGGGCACGGCCGGCACAGAAGGATAATGTGCGTTCAACCCCCCCAGCGTGTGCAGGATTAACGGCAGACTGAGACCACAGAGCAGGTAGGGATCGCCGAGAAAAGCGAAAAGGCGCCGTTCGTCGTAGGCTTCGGCCAGCAGCTTGGGCATCTGCAGCAGCGGGAAATTGATGCGTTCGTTGACTACCCACTGGCCAGCGAAGAGGTTGGCCAGGCAGAACAGAGTGGCATAGGCGAGCAGGATAAAGACGCTCCACTGAGCAAGCACCGGCAGCCAGAAGGACCAGGGAATGCGTTCCAGCGTTTGGGTGAAAGTGAGTGCCGTCTTGCCGGGCAGGCCGCTGTACAGGGCATCCAGGATAGCAGGGTCCCTAGGGTAGAGGCGCTCGGGGAGAAAGGGCAGCAGGGAGCTGGCCCAGTTATTTGTCGCATCGGCGAATTGGGTCGGAGCCGTGATGTTGATAAAAAAGGTGCGCACCAGACCGGTGAAACCGATACCCGATACCACGACCATGAGTGCCCAGGCCGTGAGCAGTTCCATGCCGCTGAGCAGGGGAGCACGCCGGCTGATCTTGGCCACAAGAGCCAGCAGTACGGCTGAGACGATAAAGACGAAGAAGGCCGCCAGCGGAAAATGTCCGCCAGCCAGCGGGGTGGTTTTGAGATAGCTGTCGGCAAAGGGCGTGACTGCACACAGCACTACACCGGTAAGCAGGCCGCCAATGAGGGCGCGGGGACGAATGGTGTGCATTGTCATCATGTACTCACCTCATTGCCTGGGATGTTGGCCATTCGTTGCCGCAGGCGTTGTTCGAATTGCAGCTTATCATCGGGTTCCAGGGATCGCCAGATCAGGAGTTGTTTACGCAGGTCATTGAGAAATCCCCGGCACAGGCGGAACCAGACATTTTTTTCACCGGTTTGGCGGACAAGGGTGATACGCATCTCAAGAAATCCCGGATAATCAGGAGATGGGCATGAAATGATACCCACCCGCTGACGAATACCAAAGTCAAAGGGGGCGAGCCAGGCTCGGAAGGAGATGTTGAAGCAGTCGGGATGATCGGAGTGGGGGCTGTCAAGAGGGCAGGCATACTCCAGATCCAGGTCGTCCGTGGAAAAAAGGCCATGGGAAATATCTGTATGGGCCTGATAGTATTCGACCAAGAATCCGCCAGCGCAATCCTGCTCATGGATTTTGATCAGAAAGGGCAGCGTAACAATCAGGGTAGAATTTTTGGGTTGGGGCAGGTTCCAGGATCTGGTCACATCAGGAATGGCGATGCGGGACGCGATTTGCGACGGGTAGATGACCGACAGCAGGACAACGAGCATGACAATGAGCATGGCCCCGACTCCCGCCAGAGAGGAATAGTTAGCGGTCATGCCGGCCCACAGCGACGTCCCTGCCAGAAAATGCGCTGCGGCCTGGGCAAACAGATAACCGGTTACGGCGCTTATGATGCCGAAAGCCAGTGCCTCGGCAATAAAGAGCGATGC
>JBFJXW010000081.1:0-15607 GCA_041622895.1 Desulfobulbus sp.
AGCAGCCAGGACAGCACACTCCGGTTCGAAGCGCCTCCCGGCTGCAGCGCATCCAGCGCCCCCGCATGAATCAGGGCCGTGGCCTCGTCTTCGCCGGGCTGGACCCGCTGGAGGAAATCAAACATCGAGGCAAACGGCCGCTGCTGCCGCAGGTCGACGATCCGTCCGAGGGTGCTGGTTGCCAGTTTGGAGACGGCCATCAGCCCGACCCGCAGTTCCCGTCCCCTTCCCTGCCAGGCCATCCCGCTCTGGTTCACATCCGGCGGCAGAACCACCAGGCCCAATCGCAGCGCTTCGGATACATAGGCAAAGGTTGAGTAAAATCCCCCCTGATTGGAGATGACCGCAGCCATGAACTCCGCCGGGAAATGGGTCTTCAGATAGGCGGCCTGGAACGAAACCCGGGCATAGCTGGCCGAATGCGGCTTGCAGAAGGAATAGCCGTCAAAACTCATCATCATGGCCCAGATGCGGGTGGCGGTGGCTTCGGACACGCCACGCTCGCCCGCGGCCTGGAAAAACTGGTCACGGTAATCCTTCAGCTGCCGCTGCTTGTCCTTCTTGGACATGATCTTGCGCAACCGGTCGGCATCGGCGTGGGAAAAGCCGAACTGCACCGCCACCCGCGACACATCTTCCTGGTAGACCATGATCCCGTAGGTTTCGTCGAGCACTCCGCCCACCAGGGGATGGAGCGGCTGCCAGTCGCCGCCGTGCAGCCGGCGCAGGTATTCGCGGATGAATTCGTTGGCCGCCGGCCGGATGATGGAAGAGTGAATGACCAGATGATGAAAGTCGCCCCGCCGTGAACGCCGCTGCAGCAATCTGGTGGCCGGGCTCTCGATATAGAAACAGCCCATGGTCAGCCCCTGGGCCACGGTCTGCTGGGTGGCGGGATCGTCTTCCGGCTGCCAGCCCTGTTCGACCAGGCTGCGGCCGCCCTCGTGTACCTGGCGGATCGCATCCCGGATCACCCCAAGGCTGCGATTGCCGAGCAGATCGATCTTCACCAGCCCCGCCTCCTCGGCCCCGTCTTTTTCCCATTGAATAATCGGCACGCCCTTGGCGGCCCGCTGCACCGGCACATAATCGGTTGTCGGGTTAGGCGTAATAATCACCCCGCCGGGATGCACCGAAAGATAGCGCGGCACCCCGCTGATTCGCGCCGCCAGTTGCAGGATCTCCGGCCAGGGTCCGGAAAAATCGACCCCTCGCAATTGGGGCAAAGCCTGCAGCTGGGTCAGGTAACCGCTCTCGTCCGCACCGGCCCGCCAGATCCACGGCAGTTTTTTGCTGATGCGGCTGATCTCGCCGCCGGGAATGCCGAAGACCTTGGCTATCTCGCGGATGGCCATGCGCGGCTGCAGGGCCACATGATTGGCCACCATGGCCGCACGGCAGCCGAACCGCTGCAGCACCGAGGCCAGTATCTGATCGCGCTCATCCCAGGCAAAATCGATATCAATATCCGGGGCATCGCTGCGGCCGGGATTGAGGAAACGCTCGAAATAGAGGTTGTGCCGGATCGGGCAGACATTGGTGATATGCAGACAGTACGCCACCAGCGAGGCGGCGCCGGAGCCGCGGCCGCAGGTGCGGGCCACCGGGCCGACAATGTCGCGCACCACCAGAAAATAGGCGGAAAAACGCATGGCGGCGATGATCCCCAGCTCATGGTCGAGCCGGGCTGTCACCGCCTCGGCCAGCGGCGTTCCGTATCGCTGTGCGGCACCGGCAAAGGCCATCCGCCGGAGTTGCGCATCCGCATCCTCCTCCGGCCAGGGCGGCATAATCAAGCCGGTGTAGGGCGTGCGGAAGGCGCACCGCTCGGCGATCACAGGGATGGTGGCCAGGGACTCGGGCCAGAGATGAAAGCGGCGGGCCAGTTCATCCGGGGCGGCAAGAAAGGCCTCGGCGGTGACGGTTTCCGTTGCGGCCAGGCGGCAGAGGGCGCTGTTGCAGTCAATGGCGCGCAGCAGCCGATAGGCGGGATAGTCGGCGCGGCTGAGGAAAAAGGCCTCCTGCAGGGCCACACTCGCAATCCCCAGGGTATGGGCTGCCCTGCGCAGCCTGCTGTTGTGCTGATCAGGGCTGCCCAGCAGTGCTGCCGCCGTGTCAGCGCCGATCTCCCGGCAATGACGCAGCAGGGCTTCATCGGTGACCAGCAGCACCAAGCCCGCATGCCACTGCTCCAGGGCGGCCGCCACATCAAAGGCCGGGTTGCAGTGGCGCTCGGTGAGCAGGCGGCAGAGGTTGCGATAGCCCTGGTGTTCCTTGACCAGGCAGAAGAGCCGCTGTATCCCGGTGCGTATCCTGGTACGTATCTCGGCACCGATGATCGGAGTCAGCCCCTCCTCTTCACAGGCAGCAAGAAAGGGCCACAGGCCGTAGAGATTGTTGATGTCGGTCAGAGCCACGGTGGTATAGCCCAGCTGCCGAGCCCGGCGGCACAGGGCGCGGGGGCTGGCCGTGGCCTGCATCAGCGAGAAATGGGAATGAAGGCCAAGGCCGATCATGACGGTTACTGGAGCGCAGCTGCAACCGGTTGCTGGCAGCCGCGAAGAATCTTGCCCTCGCCGCAGCGGCTGCGAATGGCATCAAAGGCCTCGCTGATCCGCTTATTGCGTTGCTGCCTGCGATCCACGGCCTGAAAAAGAGACAACTGCTGCACCGGATGCTGCAGCTGGGAGCAGGCAAAAGAAATCTGCCGCAAACGGACCCGCCTGTGCCAGCCGCGATACAGGGCGGTGAGTGCCAGCTGATCCAGGGTCTGGTCATCGCTCACCGGCATCTTGGCCACTGCCTGACGGATGCAATTGACCCCATCGGTGTAGAGCAGATGCACGCCGATTCGCCGGCACGCCAGCTGTCTGCGGCGCAGGCCGTACCCGGCCTGCTGCACCAGGGTGGCCAGCGCGGCCCGCACCACCGATTCCTGGTTGCTGTCCGGGGCAAAGGTATGGTGAAAAACAAACTCGGATCCCGGCGGCCCTCCGGCCGCCACCGGGGTGGGATCGATGCCCCGCACCGCCTGATAGAGAAAACGGGCCCGGTGGTCGCACAGCACGCTCAACTCCTGCACCGAAAGCAGCGCGGCCTGATGCACCTTGCAGATATTGACCTGCTGCAGGCGGATGAGATCGGTCATCGAGACGCCGGGCAGCAGATCCAGGGGCAGCGGCGCCAGGAAAGGAATTTCCTCGCCACCGGCAACAATGTACTCGCCGCACGGCTTGACCAGTCGGCTCGCCACCTTGGCCACCAGCTTGTTGGGAGCAACGGACCAGATAGGATCGAGCCCCAGGTCGCGGCGCAGGGTGTTGCGCAGCCGCCAGCCAATATCCGGCGGCGGCCCGAACAGCCGGTGCGTGCCGGTGACATCGAGGTACAGGTGGCCATTGCCGCAGGACGACTCGACCAGGGGCGTATAGTGCAGGGCATGCTCCAGGCAGCGGCCCAGGGCCTTGCGGTATTGCTCCGGTCGGGGCGGCAGGACCAGGGACCTCCGACAGCGATTGCGGGCCATGCCGAGTTGCATGCCTTTGCGCACGCCTTCGCCGTAGGCCTCATCGCTCATGTCATAGACCACGGCGCGGGGCGAAGGCTCGGCAATGATCAGGGGCTTGCCCTTCAGGCTGCTGTCGAGCAACCGTTCCACGGCCACACTGAAATCGGCAATGTTGAGATGAATGATCTTCCGTTCCATGGCGCCAGTTTAAATGAATGTACAGTCAATGTAAAGATAAACTGTACATTCAGGCGAAGCGGCGAAACAGAAAAAAGCAGCGGTACTCAGCCGAGCAGGCGGGTCATGGTCCGGGCATTGCGCACTGCCTGGCCCGCCACATGGTTATTGAAAAGAATGACACCGGCCCGGCAGGCGGCGCGCATGGCAGGGATGCGCTCCCCGCTCCATTCGGCAAGCTCAGCATCGCTGTAGTCGTAGTCGAACTGCTGCTGTTTGGAGCCGGAACGCCATCCCTGCAGGTTGCGGCCGTGCAGGCGGAGATAGAACAGATCGGGATTGGTGACGACATCAAGAGCGGGAAAAAGATCGGGCAAGGGAGGCGCATCCACGCTGACCAGGGTAATGCGCCGCTGCTTCAGGCCGTCGAACACACGCTCCTGAACCCAGGAACGATGACGGAATTCCACGGCCAGCGGCAGCGGCTGCAGGGCATCGAAAAGATGCGCCAGATAGGTACGGTTTTCCGGGGTCCGCCGAAAAAAAGGGGGCAACTGCACCAGCACAGCCAGGAGGCGGCCGCTGTGCACCAGGGGTTGGATGCCCTGGCAATATAACGCGGCCTGTCGACGCCAGTTATCGGCCACCTCGTGGGTCATGGTGCGGGTGAGTTTGGCGCAGAAGCGCAAAGAGGGACCGCTGCCGATCAGCATCCGTTCCACGGTTTCCGCCCGAATCATCTGGTACCAGGTGTAGTTGAGCTCGACCACCGGAAAGAGGCGGCTGTACAGGCCAAGCATCTCTGCCGACCGGGTTCCTTCCGGATAGATGCCGGCCTCTATCCATTCGGGATAGGAAAAACCGCAGGTGCCGATATAGAGAGGTGATGCCGCCATGCGTGCCCCGTGGGTCAAAGAGCGGTCATCTGTTCGGGGCCGCGCTGGATACCGATCACCTTGCCCTGGATCAAGACTTCGCCCAGGCCGTAGTGCATGATCGGATAGGTGTCGTTTTCCGACTTGAGCTCGATGTGATCACCCCGGTAAAAAAAACGCTTGACCGTGGCCTCCTCGTTGTTGATCAGCACCACCACAATCTCGCCGTTGGCCGCGAACTGGCGGGGTTCGCAGATAGCCAGATCACCTTCGAAGATGCCGGCATTATTCATGGAATCCCCCTGAACCCGCAGGGCAAACAGATGCTCACCGCGGAACACGGTCCCATCGACCAGCACGCTCCCTGCCCATTCCTGCTGGGCATAGAGCGGCAGACCGGCGGCGACCCGGCCGATGATCGGTACCATCCGTCCGTTGGCGGCGGCCTCTTCGGCATCATCGGTATCCCCGGCAAGCAGCACCAGGTTGCGGCTGTAGCGGCCCTCGCGTCGAATCCATCCTTTTTCCTGCAGCGACTGCAGCAGACTGGCCACCGCCGTGTGGCTGATGCCCAAATTTTCGGCGGCCTTGCGCAGACTGGGCGCCCCTTCGCCGCTGTTCATCCGCTCGTGCAGGTAGTCGAAAAATTCCCGTTGCCGGGCTGTCAGTGTGCGCTGTTGCGGTAGCATACCATCCCCCTGTGTCTAATACAGATAAAGTAATACAACATTACCCTAAATGTCAACAAAGGGGCCTGGAAAAGGAAACCCCGTCCTTTACGCCCTTATTATTAAAAGATTTAGTTGTTTCGATGAGATCCGGAGTTATAGTATTTCTTAATGATCGTTTTCGGACCTGTGGCTAAAGGAACTCTACGAATACGACCTTTCTCCATCTTCCCTACCGCACTCATCCGAAGACGCTGCACGCACTCCAAACCGAAGGCTCGAAAAATCCCGGCTCCGCACAATGCCGGACCACACCAACGCATACAGGAGAACTCACTATGCAACTTGGCATCATCGGCATGGGAAAAATGGGACTCCCCCTGGCTCTGAACGGTCGGGACAAGGGGTTGGACATCAGGATATTTACAGAAAAGGTGGATAAACTGACCGCTCTGGACCGGGAAAACATCACCGGATACGGTACGCTTTCCTCGTTTGTCGCCGCCCTCACCCAGCCACGGGCGATCTGGCTGATGATTCCAGCCGGCCAGGCCGTGGACGATATGATTGCCCAGCTCCTGCCCCTGATGACGGCCGATGACATTCTCATCGATGGCGGCAACTCGTGGTATCAGGACAGCCAGCGTCGACACGCGCAGCTGCGGGAAGCCGGCATCCACTACATGGATGTCGGCACCAGCGGCGGCACCGAAGGCGCCCGCAACGGAGCCTGCCTGATGATCGGCGGCGACGATGCCGCCTACGCCCGGATGCAGCCCGCGTTCAAGGCCCTGAGCGGCGGCATGGGCTGTGATCACATGGGGCCCTCCGGTGCCGGCCATTTTGTCAAGATGATCCATAACGGCATCGAGTACGGCATGATGCAGGCCATTGGCGAGGGCCTGGAAATACTCCGCCGCAGCCCCCTGCCCCTGCAACTCGACCGGGTCACCTCGGTGTGGCGCAAAGGGTCTATTGTTTCCGGATTGTTAATGGACATGACCGCAGCGGCCCTGGCCAAGGAGCCCGATCTTGCCTCGATCGAAGGTATTGTCGCCGCTTCCGGCGAAGCCAACTGGACCGTGGAAGAGGCCGTACGGCTGGGTGTTTCGGCACCGGTGATCGCCACCGCGCTCTTTGCCCGTTTCAAATCCCAGGATACGGAAAAATACGCCGAGAAAACCGTGGCAGCAATGCGCCGCGAATTCGGAGGTCATGCGGTTGTTGCCACGAACAAGGAGTAATCCATGGAAAACACTGGCGCAGTTCTTTGCATCTTCGGAGCTACCGGCGACCTGGCCGCCAAGAAAATCCTGCCGGCACTGCAGCAGTGGTACGAAAAAGAGTGCCCCTTTGCCCGGATCTGGTGCCTGGGCCGTCGTCCTCTGGACAACACCGCTTACCACACGTTTGTCGAGGAAAAAGGTGCTTTTCAACTCAGTGAACAGCTCAAAGAAATAATTGGCTATCACCGTCTTGACTTCGACGATACCGAGGCCTATCGCACACTGGAAAACCGGCTCAGGGACGAGGGTTTTGTCCCCCAGGGCCGACGGCTGTTTTTTCTTGCGGTCAAGCCCGATGCCTTTGTCACCATAACCGCCAACCTGCAGGCAGCAGCGCTCTTTACAACGGGCGACCCGCAGCATCGATTGCTGTTTGAAAAACCTTTTGGCGAGAGCCGGGAATCAGCCGTGGCCATCCAGACCCTGCTCATGGAGCTGGCAAGCGAAGAACAGGTCTACCGGATCGATCATTACCTGGGCAAGGAGATGATCCGCAATATCCTCACCATTCGTTTTGCCAACCGGATTTTCAGCGAAAGCTGGCATGGCGGGGCCATTGATACCGTTGTGGTAACCAGTATCGAGACTGCCGGCGTCGCGGAACGGCTTGAATATTATGATCGGGCCGGGGCGATCAACGACATGGTGCAGAGCCACCTGCTGCAGATGGTGGCGCTGGTGGCCATGGCTGCACCGGATAATCTCGAACCCGAGTCCATTCGCCGCGGCAAGATCGACGTTCTCAAGCATATAGACGTTGATACCCAGCAATTACCCGTGATCGGGCAGTACGAAGGATACGCGGAGCAGATACCCGGATCAACAACCGAGACCTACGTGAAGGCGCAGCTGCGGATTGACACGCCGCAGTGGCAAGGGACCAGGTTTATTGTCACCACAGGAAAAAAACTCGGGGAAAAGAGGACCGAAATCCGACTTCATTTCCGCCCGAATAATCTGTGCGTGAGCTGCGACGAAACCATTGAAGCGGCTGCGAACCAATTGGTGATTGAAGTCTTCCCTCAGGAAGGGATGCAGCTGCAGTTTAACAGCAAGGTCCCTGGATACGACTACGAAATCGAGCAGGTAACTGCCGATTATTGCCACAGTTGCAGAACGATAGGTAACAAACCTGAAGCATACATTAAACTCATTAAAGACACGCTGGATGGCGACAAGACCTTGTTCGCCAGCTTTGACGAACTGCTGGCCCAGTGGCGCATTGCCGACCGTATTCAAGCCAAAGCGCTGGAGGGGAAACTGATTATTTACCCGACCGGCAGTGTTCAGGTGAACAACCAAGGAGGAGATGCATGATGCACAACTGGCAATCGGTATCGCTGCCGATCACCGAGCAGATGGCAGTCTATAAGAATCTTGCCGACAAACGACCCAAGATCGAGAATACCAGAAATTTTCCCAGCCATGGGATTTACGAAAGCGCGCTATACCTGCCCCTGCACACCGGCACGCATATCGACTATCCGCTGCATGCGCTTGCCGGCGGCAAATGCTCCAGTGATTATGACCGCTTCCCCATTGCCTTTTCTGCATATGTCGTCGACCTGTGCCCGTCTCCTCCGGAGGCCATAGGTCTTGCACAGGTGCAGGACATCCCTGTTGATGAGGTACAGGCGGTATTTTTCCGGACCCGCGAGCACCCCCTGAAGGAGTTCGATCCGCTGTTCCCGTGGCTGGATTCGGAGGCAGCCGCCTGGCTGGCCGCATACCCCCTGCTCTTTGCCGGCATCGATCAACCGGGGATCGAGCGGAACCAGCCTGGACATCCCACCCATAGCTCTTTGCTGGAGCGAGACATCCTGATCATCGAGGGGCTGGATCTGTCACGGATCCAAGGCGGCTGCCACCGGTTCGCGGCCTTTTCTCTCGGCATCCAGGGGGTGGAGGCCGAACCGCTGCTGGTGTACGCGCTTCCGGAATAGACCGCAGGCAATTACTGACCAGATAACCACCCGTCACTGCATGCACTATACGGTCAAAGGGGCTGCTGCCGGGTGAAAGAGTTTACCAACACAAAAAAAGAGGAAGCCATGGCAAAATCAATAAGACTCTATAGCCTTACAACCTGCGCCTACTGTCAGGCCATTAAAAAAATGCTCAACGATCTTGAAATAGCTCATGAATTCATCGACATCGATCTGCTGGAGGACCAGGAACGAGAAGCGATGATCGCTGAATTGAGTTCGGTCAACCCTAAATGCTCTTTTCCTACTATCGTTATTGACGAGCTGGTTATCACCGGATTCAAGGTACAGGAAATCAAGGAGGCCATCAAAGTACGTACCGAGGTGGACGATCTCTATGATAAGCTGCGCAGCACTCAGGAAACCAAAGGGTATTTTTTCAACAACGATAAAGAGTGGACCTTCAATCTCCTTCGCGGCATGCTAACCAACAAGGACCGTTACGGGTATATGGCCTGCCCCTGCCGCCTGGCATCGGGCAACCGGGAAAAGGATAAAGATATCATATGTCCCTGCGTATACCGGAAACCGGATGTGGAGGAATTCGGTGCCTGTTATTGCCAGCTCTATGTTTCTCCTGATTGGAACGAGGGGTTGATTCCTCATCCTTTGATCCCGGAGCGACGTCCAGAGAATAAAGAGTAAAACCGGACCAATAAAAAACGGCCTGTCCACTGAGGTGGACAGGCCGTTTTTCATCTGCTTATATGTCGTTCTGATTTACCAGCGTTCCGTGCCTACGATTGTACTTACATCAACACATTTGGCCTTTTCTTCTTCGGTTAAATCTTCTTTTTTCTTCACGCTCTTTACGTCTTTCAGGTAACAGGCGTACTCCTTGCCGTCTTTATCCCGTACCCAAACCATTGATTCATACCCACCAGTGGAGCTGCTCATTTGTTCATACTCTTTGCTTTCGTCAGCCATGAATGATCTCCTTGGTTTTTAGTTGAATTAACAGGACCTATTAAAGGAAAGATACACATTATAAATGGAATTGCAATGCTCCATGACGCACATTTCAAAAAAAAATGTACCGACAAACCAAGGCATGCCTAAAAAAAAATGATACTGAGCACGCGTTTCCTGCAACAACAGATCGAACGTCCGGCTACTGGGGACAACACCGAGTTTGCTGTCTGTCGAATTGCCTTTGATGCGGCCACCACTATTAGAAACTCGGCTTTCACTGCCGACAGCACGCCCTGAAAGTTCAGCCGCATTGCAGCCACTGCCCGCACTCTGCAACAACCTGCCGCAGTTCTTTTTCTGCAAACTTCCCGAGTAGATATCATGTATTCTGATACCTGATACCATCGTTACGAACGAATACGATCAATCGCGCTCTTCTGACAATCGATTTTCCGCAGATTCTCAAAAAATACCGGAAGCCCGGTTTAAACGTATTATTTTCACCAATGATTTCGGTCTAAGACTTGTTTTTTCTCTCATGCGCGTTAAACTAACGTTGCTTATTAAAAGGAATTTTTTCAGAACAGGTGAGCCCCACATACGAAAACCTCTATTCTTCCGAACAGGAGGTGTACTGATGAACAGCTCTTTCTGGTTCAAGTTGTACCTGTTGACCATTCCGGTTTTTTTTGCCATCGATATGCTCTGGCTCGGTGTAATCGCCAGAAATTTTTACCGCGAAAAACTAGGCGCCCTGCTCAGCCCCCAGGTCAACTGGACGGCTGCCCTGCTCTTCTATTTCATGTACATTGCCGGCATCCTCATCTTTGCCGTTCGCCCAGGACTGGAAACCGGTTCCCTGGCCAGGGCCTGCCTTTTCGGCGCGCTCTTTGGTTTCTTCACCTATGCGACCTACGACCTGACCAACCTGGCCACCCTCCGCGACTGGCCGCTGGTGGTGGTCGTCGTCGATATTGCCTGGGGCACCGTGCTCTGCACTCTGGTCAGCAGCGGTTCCTACCTCATTGGCTCCTGGCTTAGGAACGGTTGAGATTCCGGCTTCTTTTTCTTGTACTTGGAGGGCATGTCGAACAATGACTGATGTTTTCCTCACGGCGTCCTATCTGCTTCTGGCCTACATGAGCTGCATGTATCTGGTTGGCCTGCTGGCCAAGGACAACAGCCTGATAGATATCGCCTATGGTCCAGCCTTTATCGTAGCCTGCTGGGGTTCCTGGATCTTCGGCACCGCAACAACCGCTCATTTCCGTCCTCTCCTGCTGCTGCTGCTGATCACCTGCTGGGGGCTGCGTCTCGGCCTGCATATAGGGTGGCGGCATCGTGGCCGTGGCGAAGATTTTCGTTATCGCCAGTTCCGCGAAGATTGGGGCGACACCCTTGTCTGGCGCAGTTTTCTGCAGATCTACATGCTCCAGGGGGCAGTGGTGCTGGTCGTTGCGGCCCCGGTACTGTTGACGATCGCCGCACCCGGTGCCGGTCCGCAAGCCACCGATCTGCTCGGTGTTCTCCTTTTTGCCATCGGGTTTTTCTTCGAGACCCTCGGCGACTGGCAGGTGATGCGTTTCAAACAGAACAGTGCCAACAAAGGCCGGATCATGCAGAGCGGGTTGTGGCGCTACACCCGCCATCCCAACTATTTTGGCGAAGCCGTCCTCTGGTGGGGCCTTTTCTTTGTCGCCCTGGGTTCACCGGCAGGCCTCTACGGCCTGATCAGTCCCCTGACCATCTGTTTTCTTCTGCTCAAGGTTTCGGGCATCCCCATGCTTGAGGAAAAATACAAAGACAATCCTGAATTCCAGGCCTACAAGGCCAGAACCAACGCGTTTTTCCCCTGGTTTCCACGAACCGACCAGGAACCGGCATCATCGACCAAAGCCAGGGAGGAATAATGGCACCAACCAACGAGGAAACAGTGAAGCAGGTGGCGGTGATCGGCGGCGGCGTGGCCGGGATTGTCGCAGCCCATCTGCTCCAGAAAACCCACCAGGTGACCCTGTTCGAACAAAACGATTATCTGGGCGGCCATACTCATACCATCCTCATCCCTGACGGTCCGGATGCCGGTACCCCGGTCGATACCGGCTTCATTGTTTTCAACGAGGCGACATATCCGCTGTTTATTCGTTTCCTCGAGGAACTGGATGTCCCTTCTCGGGAAACCGAAATGTCCTTTGGTTTCCATTGCCGGCAAACAGATTTTTACTATGCCGGCAATACGCTGAGCGGCCTTTTTGCACAGCGCTCCAATCTGCTGCGACCGCGCTTTTATCGTTTTCTCCTCGAGATCGGCCGTTTCTGCCGCCTGGCCAGTATCGATGTGGCGGGTGAGGAAGACCTTGGAAGCCTGGCCGAGTATGTCGCCCGTCATCGATTCATGCCGTTTATGGTGGACAACTACCTCAAGCCCATGGCTGCTGCCATCTGGTCGGCACCCGCGGGACAGGTCATTGATTTTCCGGCCCGATCGTTCCTCCTTTTTTTCAAGAACCACGGCCTGCTCTCCCTGCGCAACCGGCCGCGCTGGCGAACCGTAGCCGGCGGCAGCCACAGCTATGTCAACGCATTTCTCAAACGCTTTTCCGGTGCCGTTCACCTGAATGCTGGCGTCCACCGAATCGATCGCAATGCAAACAGCGTCCGGGTAACCTTTGCCGACCAGCATCATCAAGACTTCGACCAGGTAGTGATTGCCACCCATGCCGATCAGGCACTGCAACTGCTCGGTGACCCGACTGCGGAGGAAAGGCGGTTACTGAGCCCCTGGCAATATGAAGCAAACCACACCGTTCTCCATACCGATGTATCGGTATTGCCGCCGGTACCCAGGGCCTGGTCCTGCTGGAACTTCAGACGAGAAGCCGGCGACGGGACTGAGCAGCCGGTCTACGTGACCTACTCGATGAACCTGCTCCAGGGGTTCAAGACGCACAAGCACTATCTGGTAACCCTGAACAGGCCGGAGGATTATGCCTCCAATCAGGTTATCGCTGCCATGCTGTACCATCACCCCACCTACACCAGCGCGTCCGTTGCCACGCAGGCCGACCTGCCCTCCCTCAACGGCAACCGCAACACCTATTTCTGCGGCAGTTATTTCGGTTATGGATTTCATGAGGATGCCGTCCGTTCCAGTTATCAGGCGGTAGCGCAATTGCAGGCAGCATGATGAATTCGCGACTCTACACCGGACAGTTACGTCATATCCGCACCCATGAGGCCGAGCACAGCTTTGTGTACCGTTTGCATTTGTATGCGCTGGATCTTGACGAGCTGGAACAGCTGAACCACGGCTCCTTCTGGTTCGGCCACAACCGGATGCGGCCCATTGCCCTGCATGATCGCGATTATCTTTTCCCGGGCGAAACACCGCTCAGGGAAAAAGTGCAACGGGCCGTGCACGAAAGCGGAATGAACGAAACCGCTGCCCGCATCGTTCTCGTCACCGCGCTGCGTCAATTCCACTACGTGTTCAATCCGGTCAGCTTTTTCTACTGTTACGATGCCGACGACCGGCTTTTTGCGGTCCTGGCCCAGGTTAACAACACCTTTGACGAGACCCATCTTTATGTGCTCAGGCCTGCGGAAGACGGACATTCTTTTCACTCTGACAAAGCCTTTCACGTCTCCCCTTTTTTTCCGCGTAAAGGACGGTACCAATTTCAGCTCACCGCTCCCGAGAATGAGATATATCTGGAAATCACCTATTACCTCGATGACCAGCAGGTGCTGCAGGCCTCCTTCACCGGCACGGCACGTCCCCTGACCCCTCGACTGCTGACCCGCACGGTTGTTCTGCATCCCCTGCGGGCCGCCATGACCTTTCCCCGCATCCTCTGGCAGGCCGCACGGCTCCACCTGCAGAAAAAACTCAAAGTCTACACCAAGCCCGACCCCTGCTCGCCGATGACCCTCCGTCACGCACCGCCATCCCTGCTGGAACGGCTGGGAACCCGAGTGGTGACCCTGTTTTTCCGTCAACTTGACCAGGGGCAGATGACGATGATCAAGCCCGACGGCGAGCAGGTACTGTTCGGCTCTGCGGACAACGGTCCCAAGGTAACGATGACGGTGCATCGCTACCGGTTTTTCACACGAGCCATGCTGTACGCGGATATCGGCTTTGGCGAGGCCTATGTGGAAGGTGACTGGAGCAGCCCGGATCTGGTGCGCCTGCTCACCCAGCTCTGCCTCCGTGGAGACGCGATCAATGACCGGCGCCTGTGGCCTGCCCTGCTCGGTCGAACCATCAACTATTTCTCCCATCTCCGCCGGGATAATTCTCTGGTGGGCAGTCGGCGCAACATCCGGGCGCATTATGATCTCAGCAACGACCTGTACCGTCTGTTCCTCGACCCGACCATGTCCTATTCGAGCGGCATTTTTCATTCCGAAACCGACAGCCTCGAACAGGCCCAGCACCATAAAATCCAGGCTATCATCGACAAAGCCTGTATAGGCCCCGAAGACTCCGTGCTCGAAATCGGCTGCGGCTGGGGCCAATTTGCCCTGGAAACGGTACAACGGACCGGCTGTCGCCTCGTAGGCATCACGGTTTCCCAGGAACAGTTTGACTGGGCCACCAGACGGGTCCGGGAAGAAGGCCTTGAAGACCGGATCGAAATCCGGCTCACCGATTATCGCCATGTGCAGGGCCGATTCAGTAAAATTATTTCCATTGAGATGATCGAGGCAGTGGGCCATCAACATTTGCCGGTCTATTTTGCCACCCTTGACCGCCTGCTCCTTCCCCACGGGAAAATCGTTCTCCAGGCCATCACCATACCGGACCAGAAATATGGCCCCTACCGGATGGGTTCGGACTGGATCCGCAAGCATATCTTCCCCGGAGGGCATCTGCCCTCGCTCGGCGCCATGATTGCGGCCATGACCGACAAGACCCGGCTCAATATCACCGCCATGGAGGATATCGGTCTCCATTATGTCCGTACCCTGGCACTGTGGCGTGAGGCTTTGCTGGCGAACCGGCAGCAGGTGCTCGACCTCGGCTTTGATGCGACCTTTCTGCGCAAGTGGGAGTATTATTTCAGTTACTGTGAGGCCGGGTTTCGAACCCGGCTGATACGCAACTATCACCTGGTTCTTTCCCGGATGGGCGAACCTGCGGATACATGGACCCGATGAACAGAGCGCTGCTATGGACCAAACTGATGAACTTCGGACTGTTCCAGTGCGGATGGTTCATCTGCGTGCTGGGTGCCGCTTCCAACTATCCCTGGCCGGCCACGGTGATGGGATGCATCCTGGTGCTGATCCATCTGGCCCTGGTCCGACATCGCCTTCGGGAAAGCGTGCTGCTGCTGCTGAGTCTCGTGCTCGGCCTGGCACTCGATGCCTACCATATCCGCACCGGCGTGTTGTCGTTTCCCTTCGGCAATCTCCATCCGGACCTGCCGCCGCCCTGGATACTGACACTCTGGCTCCAGTTCGCCATGACCTTGCATTATTCGCTGGCCTGGCTCGAGGGCCGCTACCTGCTCGGTGCCGTCCTCGGCGGGATTTCCGGTGCACTGGCGTATTGGGCCGGGGTGCGGCTGGGAGCGGCCTACTTCAGTGACGATCTCCTCCGCTGCCTGCTGCAGGTCGGCGTGTGCTGGAGTATCGCCATGGTCATCCTGCTCAAGATTGCCCATCTGACCGGTACCGGCAAACCGAGTCCGCCCTATCGCATATTTTCAGACTGAAAATTTCCCGGATCAGCACCTTCCCCGAAAACAGGCCCTGCCCCTCCCGAAGCCCGCGCAATCGCCGAATCGTTGCGCACAGGTTGGGCAAGCGAGAAGCCTTGCAGACCGCTATCATGCGGGGTTTAGCCCATGACCTTCTCATTTCAGAAACAATTATTCAGGCATATACTCGCAACACCTGATGTACTTTATAAACAAAGGACGCTGTCGGTTTACCTTCACCCCTGCCGGACATCGAGGTTGATGGCTTTGCGGTGATGTTCCCAGGCATCATCGAGCAGCAGAAAATAGCCAAACAGCTGATAGTGGTACTCCACGGGATCAACAGATGAGTGAAACGGTACATCCAGGGCCGTGGCATAAATCAGCTGCCCGAGAAAGAGGCCGTCCGCTATCTCCACCAGTTCATCAAGACACAATCCGACAGGTGCAGGGCCGCCGACCATCGGATAGCGGTAGTGCAGCTGAAA
>JBFJXW010000082.1:0-15316 GCA_041622895.1 Desulfobulbus sp.
CCCTGGGCGTAAAAATCGTGAAAGGCCACAAAATTATTCAAGAGCCGGTACAGGTCGCGGTTGAAATGCACCAACTGCGCCACCTTGACCATGGTGTCCACCTGATCGGTCAACTGCAGATCCCGCTCGATGAGTTCCTCGAGCGCCTTCCTGCCTGCCCCCTGCACGATTGCCTGAATCCGTTCAATGCCAAGCGGTTCGACCTCCACGCCGACCTTCTCTTCCTGCCAGGTCTCGTAGGCGGCAAAGGTCGTCTTGATCTGTCGCCATTGTTCGACCTGCAGATGTTCCACTGGGCCAAACAACGGTGTAACGACCAGCTCGGCTAATTCCGCCACCGGTCCAGCCCAGGCGGGGTTGATGCCCGCCTGTAACGGCAGCGCGCAGCCGGCGGTAATATGCGCCAGAGGAAAACCGGCAAGCTCGGCGGTTGCCGCACTCAGATCCTGCCCGGCAATAGCCTCATAGGTAGTGATCGAGGGATTCAGCGGATCCTCGGCCTTGGCATCGTAGGCGGCCAGTCCACAACGGGTAAAATAGTCGTCCACCTTGTTCTTCAAAGCGGTAAAGGCCGAGGCTGCGGCAAGGGTTTCTTCGCCCAAGGGCAGAATGGCGGAATCCCCCCGGGCCAGCTCCCACCACTGCACGTAGTGGTCAATGGCATCAAAGAATAGTGTAATACGTTCCTGGGAAACACCGGGAAACCCGCTGCGATCCTCGTCGCTGCCCACGCAGGTCATGATCTCTTCGATCAGTTGCCTGGTTTCCTCATCTTCGGCTGCATGTACCGGGATAATGCCGTCGCCGTTGAATGCGGACTCATGCAGCAGGGTATCGATGTCGGCCACATCGTCGATGGTCACGGTATCCGCATCGGCTTTTCCACGGTAGGCAAGCAACTGTCTGGCAGAAGCAAGCAGCTGCGCTCCTTCGGCTTCTGCGTCGTTGATGGCCTGCAGAGGCAGTGCGCTGGAGCCGTTCAGCAGGGTATCCATGGTTTTGAGCACGGAGCCGGTCCAGTTGACGGCGGCCAGTATTTCCTGAACCCGGACTCGTCCGTCACTGTCGCTGTCCAGCATGGCCAGAGTCCGGGCATCGAATTCCAAACCATCCACCGGACAGCTGAGCGCAGCCCACAGCTTCTGATCCAGCTCGCCCAGATGCCTGATATCTTCTGATGTTTCCAGTCGGACCTGATCAAAGCCGCCTAACCGGCAAAACCGCCAACGATGCGTCACGGTAACGATATTTTCCATATGCAGAAAACCTCCTTGACCTGAAGAAAGAATCGGGAACATCAGTGCCCATTGTTCAATGGGTACCCGCATTGAATGCTAATAACCAGTATATTTACGAAAATTTTCTTTCCAGAGGATCCTGGAGATCTCCGGGCAGCGGCAGGAACAAGCGGGAAAGACCCTGTCGGCTGATCACGTGCAGCTGACAGGGTCTTGTCTGGATTTTGCTTGCGGGGTTGAACGGATGGAACAGGGTTGCGATAGAGGGAAAGAGTTATTGGCAGCGCAGCATGGCGACCTGCATGATCATCGGATTTTCATAACGGACAGTGGTCTTGCCCCATTCGCCATAGCCGACGTTGACCCATTCCCCCTGTTTTTCCCACAGGCTATAGCCGAATTTCCAGCCATTCCACTGTTCGGAACAGAGATATTCCTTTTCCGGGCCATAGTAGAGGAACCGTACCCCTTCGTCATCCTCAGTCTGACGACTCTGACCGATGAGCACTTGATCGGCGCCTCTTTTCCCGGCCTCACCAAGAATAATGTTTTCCACATCCTTCCCCGAAAGATTGGCAGGCAACCGTACCAGCGCTTCGCCAAAGACCCGGCAGGTCGGGCCCACCTGACGTGCTTGAAAAGCAATGGCTATTTTGCTGGTGGCCGGATACATTGGCCCGCTGTACGCATTCTGGTCGGTATCGCCGAGCCCGACCAATTCCAGACTGCGACCACAGCCAAAGGTGCTGACCACAACAACGGCCAGCGCAACAAACTGTAGAAATTTCTGCATAGAGACACTCCGCAATTGTTATTGCTTTTGCCCGGAGAAGGGAACGCTGCGCCTTCTTTTCTCCACATCCGGGAATAATCGTTCGCGCAAGAGAAACAGGACATCCACAAGAATGCAAGGAGAAAAACAGCACACCCTACAGGCCGACCTGCTCCTGCTGCTGGTCGCACTGATATGGGGTTTCGGTTTCGTGGCCCAGCGGGTCGGCATGGATCACATCGGGCCCTACACATTCAACGGCATCCGCTTTCTTCTCGGCGGGCTCTGCCTGCTGCCCCTGACCCTGAAGCGGACAACGGTGCCCATGATGCACAAGAAGCAACAGATCCCGGTCATCACCGCAGGCCTGCTTGCCGGCGGCGTACTGTTTATCGCCGCAACCCTGCAGCAGGTCGGCCTGCAGTACACCACAGCCGGGAAAGCCGGTTTCATCACCGGCCTCTACGTGGTACTGGTGCCGATGATCGGGCTCCTGCTCCGTCAGGGCACCAATGCCGGCACCTGGCTGGGAGCCGTTACCGCTGCCGTCGGACTCTATCTGCTCAGTGTCACGGAAGAGCTGCGGATCGAACCCGGTGATATCCTGGAGATGGTTGGTGCCGTGTTCTGGGCCATCCATGTGCTGCTGCTCTCCTATCTCTCGCCTCGAACCGTGCCGGTGCGCCTGGCCATGATCCAGTTTTTTGTCTGCGGCGTGTTGAGTCTGGCGACCGGCGTTGTGCTGGAAAGCATTACCCTGGAGGCTATCGTGGGGGCTGCGGTGCCGATCTTCTACGGCGGCGTCTGCTCGGTGGGAGCGGGGTACACCCTGCAGGTGGTGGTGCAGCGCAAGGCCCATCCCTCGCATGCCGCCATTCTGCTCAGCCTGGAATCGCCCTTTGCCGCCCTCGGCGGCTGGCTGCTGCTGAATGAAGTGCTCTCCGGCCGAGCCCTGACCGGTTGCTGCCTCATGCTGGCCGGCATGCTCCTTTCCCAGTTATGGCCGCTGCTGGCCAATGCCGGCCGAGTGGGGCGAAGAGCCTGAGCAAACCGTTGCTGTAACGATTCCCCGCCGGGCGTATTACACGCAACAACCGTATTCGCCTGAGAGACAGGAATTGCCGAATGCACCCTTTACGGGTAGAATGTACCCTTTGCACGTACAATGATGCCCGCTGTACCGGGTAGTTATGCACAAACGGAGCCTTTGTCGGCACCGAATACTGCACCTTGCCACTAACGCCGAGACGGCTTTATGACACATCAGGTTATTCTACGAGAGGAAACAAGAAGATATGGCCAATGAACCGAACAAGATCATCTATTCGATGATCAAAGTCAGCAAAAAATACAACCAGAAGCAAATCCTGAAAGATATCTCACTGTCCTACTTCTACGGGGCCAAAATAGGGGTATTGGGCCTCAACGGCTCGGGCAAGAGTACCTTGTTGCGTATCCTGGCCGGTATCGACACCGAGCATGAAGGGAAAACCATTCTTTCCGAAGGGTTCACTATTGATTACCTGCCCCAGGAGCCCTCGCTTGATCCGGAAAAAACCGTCCGCGAGATCGTCGAGGAAGGGGCTCAGGCTACGGTGGATCTGCTGAATGAGTTCAATGCCATCAACGAAAAGTTTGCCGAACCCATGGATGACGATGCCATGCAGGCCCTGCTCGACCGTCAGGCCAAGGTTCAGGACAAGCTCGACGCCGTGGACGCCTGGAATCTGGAAAGCCGGCTGGAAATGGCCATGGACGCCCTGCGCTGCCCGCCCGCGGAGATGAAAACCGGTATACTCTCCGGCGGTGAAAAACGTCGGGTCGCCCTCTGCCGCATCCTGCTGAAAAATCCCGACATCCTTCTGCTGGACGAGCCCACCAACCATCTGGATGCGGAATCGGTTTCCTGGCTGGAGCAGCATCTGCAGAAGTATGCAGGCACGGTCATCGCCGTCACCCATGACCGCTATTTCCTCGACAACGTTGCCGGCTGGATTCTCGAGCTGGACCGGGGACAGGGCATCCCGTGGAAAGGTAATTATTCATCCTGGCTGGAGCAGAAACAGAAACGACTGGCCCTGGAGGAAAAAAAAGAGAGCGATCGGCAGCGCACCCTGCAGCGTGAGCTGGAATGGATTCGGATGAGCCCCAAGGGACGCCGCTCCAAGTCCAAGGCTCGCATCACGGCCTACGAAAATCTCCTCAATCAGCAGGGCGAAAAAGCAGGCGGCGATCTGGAAATATATATTCCGCCGGGACCGCGTCTGGGCAAGGTAGTGATCGAGGCCGAAGGTGTGTGCAAGGCCTATGACGGCAGGCTGCTGATGGACAACCTCAGCTTCTCCCTGCCGCCTGGCGGCATTGTCGGCATTGTCGGCCCCAACGGCGCCGGTAAAACCACCTTGTTCCGCATGATCACCGGCCAGGATACACCCGATGCGGGAGCCATCCGCATCGGCGAGACAGTCAAGCTTTCCTATGTCGATCAATCCCGCGACGTGCTTGACCCCCAGCAGACCATCTGGCAGGTCATCTCCGAAGGCCAGGAAACGGTCTGGCTCGGCACCAAGGAAGTCAATTCCCGCGCCTATGTGGCCAAATTCAATTTCACCGGCAGCGATCAGCAACAAAAGGTCGGCGAGATTTCCGGCGGCCAGCGCAACCGGGTGCACCTGGCCCGCATCCTCAAAGAGGGCGGCAATGTGCTGCTGCTCGACGAACCGACCAACGATCTTGACGTCAACACCATGCGCGCCCTGGAAGAGGCCCTGGAAAACTTTGCCGGCTGTGCTGTGGTCATCAGCCATGACCGCTGGTTCCTCGACCGTATCGCCACCCATATCATGGCCTTCGAGGGCAATAGCGAGGTGGTCTGGTTCGAGGGCAACTATTCCGACTACGAACGCGATTTCAAGAGCCGCAAAGGCGCCGATGCCGACCAGCCGCACCGCATCCGCTACCGGCAGTTGACCAGGGATTAGGCAACAGGTCTGTTCCCCGACCGCCTCGGCTCCGCTGACACCGCGTCGCCGCAAACGGAGCAGGCTCGAAAACCTCCTTCCCCTTCCCCATCGAAAATAAAACCGGGGCCTGATTCCAGGTCCCGGTCGTGTGTCCCCTCCTAGTCGGCGATGTCTGATCGATAGCCGTTGCTCGTGACAGGCTTTCCGCCCACGCCCGTACAAGCTATCTGTTGACAGCGAATGGTCCCGATGTATATATTTAATTTTCGGTAGGATTGAACGGATAAACCGTATCTCTTCAATCCTTTTTTCATCATCATCCTGACAAGGAGGTATTATGAAAAAGAAGGATCTTAAAAAGCTGCTCGCCGGTCTTGGTGTGGCCGGACTGATCAGCGCTGGCGGTATCAATGTGCCGGGTGCGCATGCAGCCGGCAGTGGTTGAGGTGCCGCACCTAGTGCCGGGAGCACTAGCGACGTGGCAAAACCTGCAGGCAGCGGCTGAGGCGCCAAACCTAGTGCCGGGAGCACTAGCGACGTGGTGAAACCCGCAGGCAGCGGCTGAGGCGGAACCAGAGACAGCGCCGTGAGCGCTGAAGAATGCAAGGAAAAAGACGCCAAAACAAACGAGTGTAAAGACGAACCGAAACCTGAACAAGCACCAGCACCCAAAAAACCCGCAAAAAGTGGCTGAAGCAGTTAATACTCGTGCAGGTTGCACGAACCCTTGAGCGGGAATACCGGTGGGGTACCGCCGGTATCCCCGCTTCTCACCTCAACCCTCGGCGACTGCGATTGTGAATGACTCTCTGGCCACAATCTATCCGATAAGTTACCGCCTGGCGGGAGAACCGCCGCAAACGATCTCGCCTTCTGATTTCCCCTTCTACCTGTCCACCCAACCTGGCTGCTGCGAAAAATATCCCTTTCTTCCGGACCTTGCGTCACTGGAACTCGCCAGCTATCAACTCGCCGTCGAACCCATCCCCTTCCCGGTGACGGTGCATGAGCGCACCATCAACCCGACGGTGCGGATTATGGAGGCTGCATGGACCGGACTGCCCGAATTCCTTCGCGATCAATCCTCCCAACCGCAGCACCACCAGGCCCTGGTTTTGCTGTACCAACCCGCACCCCACGCTGCTGTTCAGATCCGTACTGCGCACAATCATGACCTTCTTGCTTTAAAAATCGTTACAGAAGGTATTGGCAGCAAAAAGGCCGCGGTCGAGGCAGGAGTTACCATCGGTGCAATAGATGATATTCTCGCCATGGCGGCGCAACGAGGAGTGATCCTCACCCCGCCGTCCACCCTGATCCGGGACCAGAGCTTCCTGCAGGGCCCATTTGCCGACCCCGAACAGTCGCGGGTGGCGACCTTTGCCCTCCAGTGGCACCTGACCCAGGCCTGCGATCTCCACTGCCGTCACTGCTACGATCGAAGCAGCCGCACGAATATGGAATTCTCCCAGGCGCTCCATGTGCTTGATGAGTTGTATGCCTTCACCCAGGTGCATCATGTCAACGCCCAGGTCAGCTTCACCGGCGGCAACCCCATGCTCTACCCGTTTTTCTATGAGCTGTATCAGGAAGCGGTGGATCGCGGCTTTTTGGTTGCCATTCTCGGCAATCCCATGGAAGAGCGGTATATCGAACGGCTGACGGCCATCAAACGGCCCGAATTTTATCAGGTCAGCCTGGAAGGACTGCGCGACCATAACGATTATATCCGCGGCGCCGGCCATTACGACCGGGTGCTGACCTTTCTCGACCTGCTCCGCACCTACGGGATTTACTCGATGGTGATGCTCACCCTCACCCGCGCCAACAGCCCTGAGGTTCTTGCCCTGGCCGAGGAACTGCGCGGCAGGGTAGATCTCTTCACTTTCAACCGTCTGGCAATGGTGGGCGAAGGAGCCGAACTGGCCTCTATCGAAATCGAGCGTTTTCCACACCTGTTGGACCAGTTCCTCACAGCGGCCGGCAGCAACGATATACTCAGCCTCAAAGATAATTTTTTCAATCTTCTCCTTTCTGAGCGCAAACAACGGTTGACCGGCGGCTGCACCGGGTTCGGCTGCGGCGCCGCGTTCAATTTTGTCTCCGTCCTGCCCGATGGCGAAGTGCATGCCTGCCGTAAATTCCCCTCCCTGATCGGCAATATCTTTACCCAGTCCCTTGCGGATATTTATGCCGGCGAACAGGCCGGAAAATACCGAACCGGCAGCAGCGGTTGTTTCGACTGTGACATCCGCCCGGTCTGTCGGGGCTGCCTGGCTGTCGCCCATGGGTTCGGCCTGGATGTGTTCTCCGATCGCGACCCCTACTGCTGCAAAGATAACCGGGGCCCGACCGAATCGGCACCAGAAGACTGACACAGTCCCTCTCCTTCCGCACGCCTCCAACCGCACCCAATTTTTTACGCCTATCCACAGCGGCGCCGGACTTGCAACTTGCTGTTTTGTACAGAGTTGTTACGTTACGAAGGTTTTTGACATTTGAACATAAGGGCCTGCGGGCGGGCCTATGATTCAATCAATGTTCCCTGCCCTTATCTCGACCTGCAAACCTTTTATCCTCGACCAACTGCCAAGGGAGTGTTTCGTATGGATATCCGCAATACCCGAACCACCATTCTCAATCAAGGCGATCCCGAACAGAAACGCGCTGAAATTCTCGAATATTTCCATAAGACCTTTGACATCGACGAACGATTGTACGAAACCCTGCAATCCGATGCGGCCTTTTATCTCCGAGCCGACCCCCTGCGCCATCCGCTGATCTTCTACTTCGGCCATACCGCCACCTTTTTCATCAATAAGCTGACCATTGCCAAACTGATCGACACCCGTATCAATCCGCGCTTTGAATCCCTGTTCGCGGTGGGTGTGGATGAGATGTCCTGGGACGATCTGGACACCAGCCATTACGACTGGCCCACCCGTCAGGAAGTCAAGGACTACCGCGACCAGGTCAGGCAGCTGGTCGACGACCTGATCCGCCGCCTGCCGATGAACCTGCCCATCACCTGGGACCATCCGTTCTGGGCTATCATGATGGGCATCGAGCATGAACGTATCCATCTGGAGACTTCCTCGGTGCTGATTCGTCAACTGCCCATCGACCAGGTTGTTCAACATCCTTTCTGGGACATCTGCCGCGAGGCCGGCGAACCGCCCGAGAATCGGCTGCTGCCGGTGCAAGGCGGTACCGTACAACTGGGGAAGCCGTATGACCATGCGCTCTACGGCTGGGATAATGAATACGGCCATCAGGAGACCGAAGTGGCGGATTTCAAGGCCGCCCAGTACCTGGTTGCAAACCGAGAGTTCCTCGCCTTTGTCGAGGATGGCGGCTACCGCGATCAACAGTGGTGGACCGAGGAAGGCTGGAAATGGCGCACGTTCAAACAGGCCGAGCATCCGCTGTTCTGGATGCAAAACGGAGGCAAAGACGGCGGCTGGGGATTACGAACCATGCTGGAGATCATCGATCTGCCCTGGAACTGGCCGGTGGAGGTCAACCAGCTGGAAGCAAAGGCCTACTGCAACTGGAAGGCAGCAAACACCGGTCTGCCGATTCGGCTGCCCACCGAGGACGAATGGCACCGGCTGCGCGATACCTGCGATATACCCAACCCGCCCTGGTGGCAGCAGGCGCCCGGCAACATCAACCTGGAACACTGGAGTTCCTCCTGCCCGGTGGACCGGTTTTGTTTCGGCGATTTTTTTGATGTGATCGGCAATGTCTGGCAGTGGACCGAAACTCCGATCTATCCGTTCCACGGTTTCCGCATTCACCCCTACTACGATGATTTTTCCACACCCACCTTTGATACCCGCCACAACCTGTTCATGGGCGGCTCGTGGATATCCACAGGCAACGAGGCGACCCGCGAAGCCCGATATGCCTTCCGCCGCCATTTTTACCAGCATGCCGGATTCCGCTATGTGGCAAGCGATGCCCCGGTGATCATCCATCAGGATCAGTATGAGACCGATACCCTCTCAGCCCAGTACTGTGATGCCCATTACGGCGACGAGCATTTCGGGGTGCCCAATTTTACGGCAACCTGCGCAGCCCTCTGCCTCGAACTGATGCAGGGCCGAGCCACCTCCCAGGCCCTTGATCTCGGCTGCGCGGTCGGCCGGGCCTCGTTCGAACTGGCCAGGGGCGGCTTCGACAAGGTGACAGGGGTCGATTTCTCCACCCGTTTCTTCCGCCTGGCCGCACGAATGCAGGAGGAAGGCTACCTGCGCTATGCCTTTCCCGAGGAAGGAGAGATCTGCTCGTTCCATGAAATCACCTTGGCGGATCTCGGCCTGGACGAATACCGCGACCAGGTCGAGTTTTTCCAGGGCGACGCCTGCAACCTGCCGGAAAAATTCACCGGCTATGATCTGGTGCTGGCGACGAATCTGATTGACCGGCTCTATGCGCCGCGGGCCTTCCTGGCAGCCATTCACCAGCGGATCAATCCGGGCGGCCTGCTGGTGCTCTCCTCCCCCTACACCTGGGATGAAGCCTATACCAAGAAAGAGGAATGGCTGGGCGGCTACCGCGATGCCGGCGAACCGGTCTGGACCCTGGACACCTTGAAGGAGGTGCTGGCTCCGCATTTTCGCATGCTGGGCGAGCCCCGGGACGTGCCCTTTGTCATCCGGGAAACACGCCGAAAATTCCAACATACCGTCGCCGAAGTGACCGTCTGGGAACGAACGAACTGACATGAGCAAGGAAGCCGTTGTTGATTTTGACACCCTCATCGACCGTTCCACGAGCGCCAGCCTGAAGTGGGATAAATACAAGGGCCGCGACATCATCCCCCTGTGGGTGGCGGATATGGATTTCCGCTCACCTCAGGAGGTTGTTCAGGCCCTGCACGCGCGGGTCGATCACGGCGTGTTCGGGTACACGCTGCCGCCGGAAACGCTGACAACGGCGGTTATCAGCCACCTGCAGCAGGAATACGGCTGGACCATTCAGCAAAAATGGCTGGTCTGGCTGCCCGGCCTGGTCTGCGGCCTCAATGTCGCCTGCCGGGCCGTAGGCAATGCGGGCGACGAGGTGCTCGTCTGTACCCCCAATTACCCGCCCTTCATGTCCGCTCCCGTGCTTTCCGGGCGATCACTCCTCACCGTACCGCTCAAACGCGAGGGATCACGCTGGGCCATGGATCTGGAGGCGCTGGAACGGGCGATTACACCGCGAACCCGACTTTTTCTGCTCTGCAATCCGCATAATCCGGTGGGCAGGGTCTGGACCCAGGCTGAACTGAGCGGCCTGGCTGATCTGGCCGAGCGGCATGACCTGATCATCTGTTCCGATGAGATCCACGCCGATCTGGTCCTCGATACCGACAAACATCATCTTCCTCTGGCCATGCTGGCACCGGAAATAGCCCGCCGCACCATCACCCTCCATGCACCCAGCAAAACCTTCAACATCCCCGGCCTGGGCTGTTCCTTTGCCGTGATATCCGACCCGGCACTGCGCACCTCCTTCCAGCGGGCCATGGACGGCATCGTGCCCCACGTCAACCTGCTGGGCTACGCCGCCACCGAGGCTGCGTATCGTTTCGGCCAACCCTGGCGGCAGCAGCTGCTCGCCTACCTGCGCGGCAATCGCGACCTGGTGCTGCAGGCCGTGGCCGACATGCCCGGCCTGAGCATGACCCCGGTGGAAGCAACCTATCTGGCCTGGATCGACACCCGATCCGCTGGAATGGATACCCCGGAAAAATTTTTCGAACAGGCCGGGGTGGGCCTTTCCGGTGGTGCGGCCTTTGGCCTGCCCGGCTTTGCACGGCTCAATTTCGGTTGTCCCCGTTCGTTGTTAGCCGAGGCGCTCCAGCGAATGCAGCAGGCCCTGTCGTGAACAATCGCTGCTCACTGCCTGAAAAAATTCCTGCTTGGAGGAAAAAAAGTATCCTGAATATAAAAAAACTATAGGGTAACAACTTGATGTAGTGTAGTATTTGACGATATTTCCAACGGCTGCTTTTCTGCTCGCAGCAACAATCCGAATCCATTGCAATTTTTACATAAACTGGACAGGACATATGCTATGTCCTTGTTCAGTCGTACCGATCTATTATCCGTAGTTGTTTATTGTTATTTGTTGTTGGCATCAACCCTGCTCAAGGAGTTGATGGACGGCAATGCGCAGGGTGCAGCTTGAAACGATCCTGTGCAGTTTGCCACACACAGCGGATTGCTGCATTGGGCAGTGCATCCGGAAACAATTGAACATGGAGGAGAATATGAAACGTGTATTGTTCGTACTGGTGATGGTTGCTCTCTCGTGTTTTGCTACGCAGGTATTGGCTGCTGACCAAGCGGCTATCAGTAAAAACGTGGATGAAATTGTTGCTGCCATCGATAACGGCAAAGAAGCCTCAAGCTATGCCGCTGATGCATACACACCCTACGCATTCATCATGCAGAAAGACGGCATGATGATCGTTCATCCCACTCTTGCCGGAGAGGATCTGAAAGCAAAAGCGATGCCGATTTATGAAGCGTTGCAGGGAGCGACACCGGAAGGCGTCTGGCTGAAATATGAATGGCAGGGAAAAGAAAAAAATACCTATGCCAAGACAACGAAAAATGACCTCATTGTCGCCAGTGGGTATTAAGCGGTAAGCGTTGTTCTTTCTCGTGACACAAGCAGGGATGCCGGTCCAGCCAGCATCCCTGCTCTTCTTGCAGACCTCAAATTCCAGCAAACCTTTCCCTCGCCCCTCCAGCACCCGGGCTGCCTAGAAACGTCCGCTTACCCCTCCCGTCAAAACAGCCCGTGTCCCCTGGATTGCAGAGTCCTGTTTCCGTTCAGGGGGTATTTTTAAAAGCTTCGATGCCGCCTTCCAGATATTTTGCGGTGATACCGTTTTCTGCCAGTTGTTTTTGCACCGACTGACTGACCGAACCGCCGCGAACGCAGTACAGCACCACTTCCTGGTGCTTCGGCAGGGTATGCATCCACTGCTCAACCGCGGCCGGATCCATCCATGGGGCATCAGCAATTCTGTCGGGTGATTTTTCGTAATCCTCTTTTCTTCTGACATCGAGAACCGTTACCTTTGCTGCAGACGCGAGCAGGTTGGCGAGTTCCGTTGTTGTCATGCTCTTTTCCATGGGGCATCTCCTATATGAATGTTTTCCACAAAAATCCTATGCCTGCACAACCTAGAAGGACAGGAATCATGTCCAGCTTCAAATATTTCATGGCCAGAAAAGAAAGTGCGGTCAACACTAGGGCAAACCAGTCGGCAGTCGCCGGATCCGGCACGGGGATGGTTGCGCCGAGCAGATGCAGCGAACCGGTACGGGTGAACATGGCGTTGAGACCGAACCAGATACTCAGGTTGAGTACCACCCCGACCACGGCGGCGGTGATCCCTGAGAGCGCGCCGTTCATCAATTTATTCTTTCGTAGTTTCTCGACATAGGGCGCGCCAAGAAAAATCCAGAGAAAACAGGGGGCAAAGGTCACCCACACCGTCAGCAACGCCCCGAGGGTTCCGGCAACATAGGGATTGAGGACTCCGGGGCTCCGGAAGGCTCCGAGAAAACCGACAAACTGCACCACCTGAATCAGAGGCCCCGGCGTTGTTTCGGCAAGGGCCAGCCCATCGAGCATTTCTCCCGGATGCAGCCAGCCATAGTTGGCCACGGCCTCCTGTGCCATGTACGCCAGGACGGCGTAGGCTCCGCCAAAGGTCACGGTGGCCATTTTACTGAAAAAGAGGGCGATCTTCGAATAGACATGCTCCGGCCCCAGTGTAATCAACAGCAGCAGCACCGGCCCCAGCCAGATCCCTCCCCAGAGCAATACGACCTTGAGACTCCGCAAGACGGTCGGCGCAAATCGTCCGTCCGTATCCGCAGTTAAAAAGATATCGATCAAGCCGCTTTCATGACCTGCGGATGGCACCGCTGTCGTGCCGCCATGAATCCACCTGGGGCAGGCCGCACCGAGATACTGGGGGCAGGCGCTCAGCCCCAGATACCCCAGGATACCGGAACCGAAAATAACCAGGGGGAACGGCACCCGATAGAAAAACAGGGCCAGGAAGGCCAGCACCGCAAGAAGCACCAAATACGGGGTTTTGAGGGATTTGCTCGCAATTCGAAAAACCGCCATGACCACGATGGCCAGCACCGCCGGTTTCAGACCGTAGAACAGCGCCTGAACCGCCACCACCTGCTGGAATCCTGCATAGAGAATGGTCAGCGCCAGAATGGTGACCATGCCGGGGATGATAAAGAGAATCCCGGCGGCCAACCCGCCCCTGGTGCCATGGAGCAGCCAGCCGATGTAGGTGGCTAATTGCTGGGCCTCGGGTCCGGGCAGCAGATTGCAGTAATTCAACGCATGGAGGAATCGATCATTGCTGATCCACTTTCGTTCCTCCACCAGCATTTTATGCATCAGGCCAATCTGACCGGCCGGGCCGCCAAAGCTCAAAAAACCGATTTTGGCCCAGACCTTGACGGCCTCACGCAGGGAAACTCCATGTCCGGTACCCATACCACCCTCCTCGATCAAAGCGCCTGCAGCACGGCTGCTCGCTGATTGGTTACATGCATGCGCCGCAACTCTCCGGCAACGATCCCCCCTGTCTGTCCCAGCGATCAGACCCCCTGCATCAGCGCTATAAGCGGTAGAGAATCCATCGAGGACCACATGGGGAACGCTTCAGCGACCTGCAGGCATCGTCTTGGCATAGCCCGCCTGCAGGGCATCGAAAACCAGCAACGCCCGCTCCATTACCTGATGGTCGTCGGTCGACAGAGCGATCAGGCCGTCAATCAGGTGCTTCAAAAGGCCGGCATCGTCCGGCAGGGTTGCCTCTTCCTGTACATCGATAAACTTGACGAGCTCACCGATCTTCAAGACGGCGGCATCAGCCAAGCCAAATCCATGGGCCAAGACCTCAAACGTGATCCATTCTCCCTGGTGCGAAAATTCCGCTCCGGCAATGTCAAAGGGCACTTCCCCTGCTGCCGAATTCGCGGTTTCGCCGGGCTGGAGAAATCGGATGGAGGCCTGCGCATCGATAAAGCGCCGGATGAGCCAAAAACTGCCGAGCCGGTCAATATACGGGTGTTCCCTGGTTACCCAGCAGCGGCCCTGATAGGCTGCGGGATCAAAAGAACGATGGTCGGGAGGGAGCGTATCCGTACTGCGAAGCTTTTCCGTTGCGGCATCAAGGAGGGCGATTGTCTTGACCGCTGCGCCTGAAGGGAAAAAATCCTTTTCCTGCAGTGATTCGCAGCGTTTCCGCAGCTTGCGCAGGCTCAACAGATGCTGCTTCACCGTTGCATCATCCAAAGGCTGGTGCACGGCCATCAACTCCCTCGCCTCTGTTTGAATCTGGAGGAATGCGGGATCCAGCTGCGCGGGGAACAGCTGTTCAATCTGTTCATCCGTCATCCCTTCGACGCGGGCACATTGTATTGCAATGGCTTCACCGCCGAGGGCCGTGACCTCGCCGATCAGCCAGGTGATGTTCTCCAGCAGGTCTTCACGATTGGGGACAATCTGCAGCCCGGTTTTGAGCTGCACCGCCCCACTGGCCGAGATGCGGCGCCAAATGCGCATCCGCGCCTTGGCATTGCTGGCGGGGATTGAATACGAAAAGAGAATCCATTTGTTATCCATAATGAACAAAAATATGTTACACCTGTAACAAAGTCAAGATAAAAACACACGCCGGGAAACGCGCTCCCCCGCGTTCCTTTCCCTGTCGCTGGCAATGCAATGTCACTTGTTGCAGCACAAGCCAAGCCAGCTTTTCCGGCCGCCATATTTTCCAATTTTTCATAAAAATTTTTTTTGAATTTGAACTACGGGTGATAGACTACCTTTGTACAGCTTACGTAACACCTTCATTCTGGACCAAATGAACGGAATCCTCCACGCTGTAAAGGTCCTTCCCCCTTGATTCGTGAAACAACCGTCGACCAACCCGCTCGACAGTTTTTTCTCTACATACAATACATTGTTGCACATTATGGACAAAGTCCTCAACATTTGGTTGTCCCAGCAGTGCCGGATACTGTTGGGTGCCGTACATGCCGTTGTATTGACCGGTCCCCCAGGTGAGGGACCCCATGACCAGGCAATATACTGGCCCGACGAGGGACGCGATCATACCACCCTCTCGCGCGTTGCCCAGCTGGCATTGCGCAATCAAAAAGCAGTAGTAAAAACGCGCAACAGTATCATTGAAACGACCAGCGAACCGCTGGATGCCATGGCCTGCCCCTTATTTCTGGGCAACCAATTGCTGGGGGTTGTCGCCATTGAGATGACCCACCGTTCTGAACCGATGCAGC
>JBFJXW010000083.1:0-15179 GCA_041622895.1 Desulfobulbus sp.
CATGACGTATACTCCACATCAACAAAAACAAAAGTGATGGGGTGCACCTTCAACGAGGCCAGACTCACTTAATCTTTGCACCGCATTGTGCAGGATTTTACTAACGATTTCCTCTGGCAATTTACTGATATTACCTGCTCTTAACAAGGAAAGCTGTTCTTTAAGGGACATGCTCTTCTTCTTATTTATGTAATTAAAATAGGTGGTTGAGTTTTTTTAGATGCACGAGCATCGTTTAGCTTGAATGTTTGTTCACGCTATATGGCCATAGGGGTCTTGTCAATGATTTTTGAATGATCGTTCAAGTTGGTTGCTGTGCAGTGCGGGATAGTGCTCGGAAATTCAACGCCAATAGATACTCCCAGGTTCTTGATTATGGAGCCAGCTATCAGCTAAACGAGGTTGCGTCTGTATTGGATTATCTTGAGCTGCCTTCTATTGGCCGCCACGCGGGCGTGACGACAGCGAAAGGAGAGATGCGATAAATGCGGTAAATTCCAAGCACCCCTGATGGGGCTTTGGGCTGACATGCAAGACCATGAGTAGAAAAGGTTGCAGCTGGAAGCATAAGCGCGTTTACCGAGTGTACGGCAATTGGCGACTGAACTAAAAGCGGCGTGTTACAAGGCGTATTGCGCCAAGAGTAAAACAACCGCCCTCTGTCCCAGAGCAGCCCAACCCGGTGTGGTCAGGCGATTTTAAGAGCGATTCTCTTTATGCCGGAAAAAATGGTTTCGAGCCTTTGTTAACGGCAACTGAAAGTTGACCCACTTCTGCCTTTGATCGGCAAGTCGATCTGAAAAACCGTTCCTTGTCCTTCCTCAGAGGAGACGGCGATTGAGCCGCCGTGGGCCCGAATAATCCCGTAAGAGACTGAAAGTCCCAGGCCAGTACCGTTGCTTCTGGTGGTGAAAAAGGGATTGAAGATTTTCCCTCGCACCGTTTCATTGATGCCTGGGCCGGTGTCGGCGACCTGAATCCGTACCGAGTGCCCCTCCACGCTCCCGGACAGGCACAGCTTCCCCGTCCCTGCCATCGCCTGCACCGCATTGAGCAGAATATTGGTGAACACCTGCCGCAATCGCTCGCGATCTCCTTGGACAGCGGGCAGTTCAGCGACAAAAGTTTTCTTGAGCTCGATTCCGGTCATCGATGCCTGATGGTTGAGTTGTTCGAGGATCTCGTCCAACAGCGCAGGTATCTGCACCGCTTCCGGGTTGATGTGCTGCTCCCGGGATGAACTGAGCAGGTTCTGCGTGATCAACGAAATCCGTTCAACCTGTTTCATGATCTCGGCCAATTCCTCGCGCTCACTGGCGTCATCTGCCAAACTGAGCTGCAGAATTTCAACGTTGCCGCGAATAATCGCTGCCGGGTTATTGATCTCATGAGCCACACCGCTCGCCAGAGAGCCGATCGCCGCCAACTTTTCCTGGCGCAGCAGTTGTTCCTGGGTTTCGATCAGCTGCAAACTTTTCTCCTCCAACTGCGAGGTGCGTTCCGCGACTTTTTTCTCCAGCTGACGGTTGAGTTCCTGCAGTTTCTGATCACTGACCCGCAGAGCGTTGGTCATATCGGCAAAGGCGGCGGTGAGATGTCCGATCTCGTCTTGACCGGCGACCGGTAAGGGCACATCCCGCTCGCCACTGGCTATTTTTTCCGCCGAACCGGCCAGCGTCAGGATCGGTTGGGATAAACGCCGGGCAAACCAGCCGGCAAGCAGGCTGCCGAACAGGCAACCCAAAATCAGCAATCCGAAAAGGGTCAAGAACGCGCGGTTTTTCACCGCGACCAGCGGTTTTTCCAGCATACCGACATAGAGCGCACCGATCACCTGCCCCGAACCATTAATAATCGGCTCGTAGGCGGTCAGGTACCACTCGTTGACCACAAGCGCCCGGTCGAGCCAGATTTCTCCACGCTGCAGGACCGCCTCGGCCACCTGTTGCGAAACCGGGGTGCCTAGGGCGCGTTTACCGTTTTGCAAGCGCACCGTGGTGGCAATCCGTAGTTTTTCTAGAAAAATCGTTGCGCTGCCGACTGCAATCCCGGCAAATTCATCCTGGCCGTATACCAGCTCGTCAATCCGATCGACCAGTGTCAAATTGTTATTGAGCATCACCCCGCCATACAGACAGCCAATCGGACGCCCTGACTGGTCGTGCAGCGGGACAGCAGCAACCAGGACCATGCCGCGTCGCTCCAGCGGCTCCTCCTCGGCAGTATGGTCGTAAATCCGCGCGCGCAGCGCTAAATTCGGATCTTCGCGTTCCAATTCCGCCTCACTCATCAGCACAGTCCCCTGCAGAGGCCCGTCGGCCAACGCCCTGGTGACAAAATCGGCAGCGCGAGTCAATTGTTCGCCGCCGGTCTGCAACAGAATTTTCCCCTGGAGATCGGTGATATTGAGGATGTCCAGCCGTTCCTGCTGCCGTGTTTCGGCCAGTATTTTTGCGAGCGATGAATGGTCAGCGGTCTGCAGAGCGCCAACCAGCGGCAATAACCGCGCGGTAAAGCGCACCACTTCATACAGCCGCAGCTGCTCCTGGTCGAGGATAGACCGCGCGGCGTTCAGATCGTTACGAATCTGCTTTTGCGTCTGATCGACGATGGAGGCATTGATCAGAAAAGAAGCGGCAATCGCTACCAGCACCAGAATTAATACCAGCGGTATCACGGTCGCCAGCGTCAGTTTGCCGCGAATCGAAGAGAAGCCGGAAGAGAAAGGATGGGGCATCAGTCGAGCAACTCGTCTTGGTTGAGGTCGAATTCTTTGATTTTGCGATTGATGGTTCTGCGTGTCACCCCAAGCAGTTCCGCCGCCCGGCTTTTATTCCATTTGGTTTCCCGGAGCGCTCGAATCACCTGCAGCCGTTCTGTTTTGCGCAGGTTGAGGGGTGACGTCTGGTTATCCGCCGGCTGGGGCGTCTGGTTGGCAAGCGGCAGGTGGGCAAGTTTGATCACTCCGTTGCGTGCGATAATGCTGCACCGCTCCATAACGTTTTCCAGTTCGCGTACATTGCCGGGCCAGTGATAGTTTTTAAGCGCAGCCAAGGCCTCCGCATCGATCCCAGCCACCGAGCGGCGAGTCTTTTGAGCGATTTTCTGCAGAAAGTATCCGGCCAGAGGCTCGATATCCTCTTCGCGTTCTCGCAGCGGTGGCAGTTCGATAGGAAAGACGTTGAGGCGATAGTAGAGATCCTCGCGGAACTCTCCGGCGGCGACCTCCTGCTGCAAATCCTTGTTGGTGGCAGCCACGAAACGGACATCGACCTTCTTGATTTTGGTCGAACCAACCGGGATAAACTCTCCTCCCTGGAGCACGCGCAGCAGCTTGGCCTGCAGCGCCGGGCTCAGTTCGCCAACCTCGTCGAGGAACAGCGTTCCCTGATCGGCCTCCTCGAGCAACCCCTTCTGGGCCTGGACCGCCCCGGTAAAGGCCCCCTTGACATGACCAAATAACTGACTTTCCAGCAGAGTTTCCGACAGGGCCGCGCAATTCAGGGTCAGGAAGCGGTTATTCTTACGCGGGCTGGCGTAATGGATGGCCGCGGCGACCAATTCCTTGCCGGTGCCGCTTTCCCCAAGCACCAGAACGGTCAAATCACTGTCGGCAACGGTAAGCGCCAGGTTATAGGCCTGGCGGAAAGTATCGCTGTGGAAAATAGGCTCCGCAGGGACTTTCTGTTCCTGCAGTTCTTTTTTCAGTGAGTTGTTCTCTTCGCGAAGACGATGGTGTTCAAGGGTGTGCTTGACAACGGCAAACAGTTTCTCCAGCGGGAAGGGTTTGGTCAGATAGTCATAGGCGCCGATTTTCATCGCCTCGACCGCCGACTCGATGGTGCCATGCCCGGTCATCATAATGATCGGCAGCTGCGGCCTCTTCGCCTGCAGTTGCTTAAGCACTTCAATGCCATCCATTTGCGGCATTTTGACATCGAGCAGCAACAGGTCGGCATCAACATCAAAGTCCTTCAGGCTCTTCAGCAGGAGCAGCGGGTCGGCAAAGCATTCGACCTGATAGCCCGAGTGCTTCAGCAGTTTGCTGAGATAACGCCGCATTCCCTCTTCATCATCACAGATCAGGATTTTTGTGGTCATAACGTATCTATTGAAGCACAACGCAGAAATTTCGCCCTGGGTGAGGACAGACTGTGTAGCATGTCTGGGGGGGATGGTACACGCAAATTCCGGTCCATCGGAAGGGACTTGATATAGAGAAAGCCCCTGAGTCACTCGACGCCGAACCAGTATAATAAGGGAAAAGGACTATATTAAACAAGAAGTACTTCTTTGCAAATTTACACTAAAACAAACAGATATTACCGTGGATCGTCCTGCACACCAATAAAATTTTTCTCTGCATGCCCGACAATGACGATATACCGCTCAGTTGCGGACATGCTCGGCATATGCGCTCCCTTCAAGATGAAAAAGCGAAAATGATACAATCGGCTCGTTACAACGAGCTTCATTTCTGCGGGGAAAATTGATTGCACAAGGCCTTGTATGGATCCTCAAGGAATGCGCTTACCCGTTCGAGCGTCGGCCTTCAGGGGGCGGATTTTTTGTAAACCTGTGCCTTCCCCCCACCGCCATATCTGATCAAAGTGAGCATTCCTGTCCCGGAGCGGGACAGGATGATCCGATAAGTTTGCTGAAACACGATGAGAGCCGCCACTTGTTCGAAACAGTAATGATAATTTTTTCCTGTTCTTTCCGCTGTCTTTAGACTCGTTTTAAAAAAAATAACGGGTTGGTACGGCATCTGCAAAGTATTGTCAATTTTTATTTGATTTGAAAGCAACAATTCTACGCAAGGAGAGAAAAGGATGGGAATCTCGAGACGTAATTTTATAAAAGGAAGCTGCCTGACGGCTGGTACCGTTGCATTAACCGGTAAGCCGGCCAAAGCTGCTGTCGACACCCCAGAGTTGCGCATCAAAGGACTGCAGACCAGCACCACCGTCTGCCCGTACTGTGCGGTCGGCTGCGGTATGATCGTCCATGCCAAGGACGGCAAGATCGTCAATATCGAGGGCGATACGCAGCATCCGATCAACCGGGGTGCGCTCTGTTCCAAGGGCAGCGCCCTGATTCAGGTGGCCAACAATGAACGCCGCCTGACCAAGGTACAGTACCGGGCCCCCGGCAGCGCCAAGTGGGAAGAAAAGTCCTGGGACTGGGCGATGGAGCGGATCGCCAAATTGATGAAGGAGAGCCGCGACCGCAACTTCGTCAAGACCGAGAAGATCGACGGCAAGGAGTATACCGTCAACCGCAACGAGGGGATGGCGATGCTCGGTGCCGCAGCCCTCGACAACGAGGAGTGCTACCTGCTCGGCAAATTCGCTCGAGCCATGGGGGTGGGGTACCTCGAACATCAGGCCCGAATTTGACACAGTGCTACAGTCGCCGGTCTGGCGGCTTCTTTCGGTCGTGGAGCCATGACCAACCACTGGATCGATATCCAGCATGCCGATGTCATCCTGGCGATCGGCTCGAACCCTGCTGAGAACCACCCTATCAGCTTTAAATATATAGAAAAGTCGATGGACAACGGCGGTAAATTGATTTCCGTCGACCCCCGCTATACCAGGACCTCCTCCAAGGCCGATACCTATGCCCAACTGCGTCCCGGGACCGATATCGCCTTCATGGGCGGCTTGATCAACTACGTGCTGCAAAACGACCTGATGCACAGGGAGTACGTAGTCAACTACACCAACGCAGCCTTCATTATCAGCGATGCGTTTGACTTCGACGAGGGCATCTTCTCCGGCTACGATGCGCAGAACTTCCGTTACGATAAGGACTCGTGGAAATATCAGCTCGATGCCGAGGGCAACACCCTGCGCGATGAAACCCTGCAGCACCCGCGCAGTGTCTACCAGCTGATGAAGAAGCACTATAGCCGATACACCCCTGAGAAGGTCTGCGAGATCACCGGGACCGCCATTCAGGACTACATGGAAGTGGCCCGCACCTTCTGCAGCACCGGCAAGGCTGGTAAAGCAGGGACCATCATGTACGCCATGGGGACCACGCAGCATACCCACGGAACACAGAACGTGCGTTCCTATGCCATGCTGCAGCTGCTGCTCGGCAACATCGGCATAGCCGGCGGCGGCATTAACGCCCTGCGCGGTGAAGCAAATGTCCAGGGTTCGACCGACTACGCCATTCTCTACCATATTCTGAACGGCTACCTGAAGTCCCCGGCCTATGACAATGTCTCGCTTGCCGATTACAACACCAAGTGGACGCCGAAGAGCAGCGATCCCAGGAGTGCCAACTGGTGGGAGAACACTCCCAAGTACCTGACAAGCCTGCTTAAGGCCTATTGGGGCGACGCGGCGACCGAGGAAAACGATTTCTGCTACGACTACCTGCCCAAGCGCAGCGGCAACTACTCCTTTCTCATGTTGATGGAGCGTCTGCAGAGCGGCGGCTTCGAAGGTCTGGTCTGCATGGGCACCAACCCCATCGTCGGCGGCCCCGATGCCGGAGCCATCGCCAATGGCCTTGACAACCTCAAGTGGATGGTCGCCGCTGACCTGTGGGAGACGGAAACATCGGTCTTCTGGAGACGTCCCGGCGTCGATCCCAAGAATATCAATACCGAGGTCTTCCTCCTGCCTGCTGCCTCCTCGGTAGAAAAGGAAGGCAGCATCTCCAATTCGGGTCGTTGGGTCCAATGGCGTTATAAGGCTGTCAACCCGCCCGGGCACGCCGAAAGCGATGCCTTTATCGTCGATCAATGGGTCAAAAACCTCAAGGCCCTGTACAAGAAGGACAAGGGCATCTTCCCCGAGCCGATCATCGATCTGGCCTGGGAGTACGGCGATGGCCATGAACCAAGTATCGACCTGATCGCCAGAGAGTGTAACGGCCGGTTCACCCGCGATGTGGAGATCAAGGGAGAGTCATTCAAGAAAGGGCAGCAGGTGCCGAGCTTCGCCTACCTGCAGGCCGACGGTTCGACCGCCTGCGGCAACTGGCTCTACTGCAACTCCTACACCGAGAAGGGCAACATGATGCAGCGCCGCGGTAGCGAAGACCCTACCGGCATGGGCTTTTACCACGAGTGGTCCTGGTGCTGGCCGGTCAATCGCCGGGTGCTTTACAACCGCGCCTCGGTCGATATGAACGGCAAGCCCTGGAACCCGAATAAGCCGGTCATCAGCTGGAATGCCATGGCCGGCAAGTGGGAAGGAGATATCCCTGACGGCCCCTGGCCGCCGATGAGCGAGGAGGGTGGCAAGCACCCCTTTATCATGGTCTCCGAAGGCCTCGGCCGACTCTTCTCCGCCGATATGGCCGACGGGCCTCTTCCCGAGCACTACGAGCCGATGGAAAGCCCGGTGGCCAACGCCATGACCGGCCAGCAGTGCAATCCGGCGGTCGCTATCCCCGGCAAGATCGACAACAGCGGCAAGTATCCCTACATCGGCACCACCTACCGGGTTTCCGAGCACTGGCAGGCTGGCGCTATGACCCGCAACCTGCCCTGGCTGGTCGAGCTGGTACCCGACATGTTCATCGAGATCAGCGAGGAACTGGCCGAGTGGAAGGGACTGAAGAATGGCGACATGGTCACTGTGAGTTCCGAGCGCGGCAGTATTGAGGCGAAAGCGCTGGTCACCTCACGTATCAAACCGCTGCGGATCGGCGGCAAGATGGTCGAACAGGTCGGCATGCCCTGGCACTTCGGTTTCAACGGCCTGGCCACGGGCGGCACCGCCAACACGCTGACTACTGCGGTCGGTTGCGCCAATACCACCATTCCGGAGTTTAAAGCCTTCCTCTGCAATATCGAGAAAGGAGGTATCAAGTCATGAGCAGTAACAAGAATCAGAAGCAGAATACCTTCCTGATCGACCTGACCAAATGCACTGGTTGTCGCGGTTGCCAGGTGGCCTGCAAGCAGTGGAATCAGCTGGAAGCGGAAAAGACGGAGTTTTTCAGCGGCGAGGGGTACCAGAATCCACCGGCGATGTCGGAGTATACGTACACCCGCATCAAATTCCGCGATTACCAGAAAAACGGTATGAACGAGTTTGCTTTCTACAAAGAGATGTGCATGCACTGCGACGACCCGGCCTGTGCCTCGGTCTGCCCGGTCGGCGCTTTCGAGAAAACCCCCGAAGGCCCGGTCATCTACAAAGGGGATCGCTGCATCGGCTGTCGCTTCTGCATGATCGCCTGTCCTTTCGGCATCCCCAAATACGAGTGGAGCAAGGGGTTGCCGCTGGTCAGGAAATGCACAGGCTGCTACGACCGTGTTGTGGCCGGGCTGCAGCCGGCATGCGCCACCGCCTGTCCGACTGCTATCGAATACGGTCCGCGTGATGAGATGGTCAAGATCGCCGAGCAACGGCTTGCAAATAATCCAGACAAGTACATCCGCAAAATCTACGGTCTGGATGAAGCGGGCGGCACCACGGTTCTCTACCTGACCAGTCTGCCCTTTGACGAACTTGGCTTCAAGGATGTCACCCAGCGGGCTCTGCCGGAGTACACCTGGCAGGCGCTGCGATTTGTCCCGGCGTCATTTCTGGCTGTCGGCAGCACGCTTTCAGCCCTTTCCTGGATAACCCACCGTCGTGAACGCCTGATGAAAGAAAAAGCAAACGCCGAGCAGGTCGAGACTCCTGCTGAAGAGAAGGAGGAATAACAATGACCGCCGCTCAAAGTATTATGAATGAAGTCAAAGGATATCACGGTTTCGTCAAATTCATGATTTTCCTTGTCGTCGTGGGTGCCGTGGCCGCAATGGCCCGTTTTGTCTTCGGCCTGGGAGCCACCACAAATATGGATGATACCTATCCCTGGGGGCTATGGGTCTCTTTCGACGTGGTCACCGCCGTGCCCCTGGCCGCAGGGGCCTTCACCCTGGGCGCTATCGTCCACTGCTTTCACATCAAAAAACTCGAACCGCTGGTTCGCCCGGCGATTGTCACTGGTTTTCTCGGCTACTCGCTGGTCTGCGTCGGTCTGCTCCTCGACCTGGGACAACCGCACAAAGGCTGGCACGTAATGCGCTACTGGAACCTGCACTCGCCGATGTTCGAGGTCGCCATGTGCGTCATGGCCTACACCACGGTGCTGTTCCTTGAATTTCTCTCGCCGGTGGCGGAGAAGTTCGGCTGGTACATTCCGTTGCGCATCCTTCGTTGGCTGGAGATGCCGCTGGTCATCCTGGCGGCTTCCATCTCGACCCTGCACCAGTCGTCGCTGGGCACGTTCTTCCTGATCGCCGTCGATAAGCTGCACAACCTCTGGTACAACCCGTTGTTACCGTTGCTTTTCTGGACCAGCGCCATCAGCAGCGGCATGTGCATTATCATCCTCGAAGCAACCGCCACCCATAAATGGATGGGCCAGCCGAACGAGGGCGTTCTGTTGCGCACCCTGGGTAAAATTCTGCCCTGGACCCTCGGCCTGTACATTGCACTGCGTATCTACTCCCTGATAGCGCTCTCCGAAAGGCCGCTCTTCGATAACCCGACCCTGACCCTGTTGTTTGCTCTCGAGCTGGGCTTTGGCTTCATTCTACCCTTCTTCATGTTCACCACTCACACGGTCCGCAACAGCGATCGCCTTCGGGCAAACGGTGCGCTGCTGGTGATTTTCGGCGTGGTGCTCAACCGGTTCAACGTCTCGATGTTCGGCATGATGGATTCGACCCATATCTACTATCCATCAATAATCGAGTCGCTGGTGACCATTAGCATTATCGCCGCCCATATCCTGTTTTTCGTGCTGATCGCCCGCTACTTCCCGATCTTCGAGCATCACCCCGAGACCGTCGACTACTCCCTTCCGGATACGTTCCGCAAGGTCGACGACGTGGTGCCGAAGGGGGCATAATACTCTCTTACCGGAAACCGACCAAACCGGTTTCCGGTATTGGTGAACAACACACGCCGCCGTATTGGAAAAATGCGGCGGCGGAAATTCCATGAGGGACGAAGGTACAACAGGCATAAACTCTTTTTCGATGGATTTTCCATGCATAACAACGAGCCACATAAAATTGTCCGCGTCAGACAGGGACGCAGCGAACAACTTCAACGTCAAACCGTCACCGAATACCCTTTACGTCTGCGGGTTAACGGTCGCGAACTGGCAACCCTCGTCTGTTCCCCGCACCAACTCGACTTTCTGCTGATTGGGTTTTTCCGCCTGCAGGGTTTTATCGAATCGCTCGACGATATTGCATCGCTCGAAATCTGCAACAAGTACGGTCTAGCCAAAATAGACCTGAACGGTGAACTGCCGGAACGGCTGCAGCCGACCCTGACCTCCGGCTGCGGTACCGGTATTGCGTACAATCTGCCGACCAATCTGCTCGCCAACAACAAGCAACGGCCACGACATTACAACACCCGCGCGCTGCTGCACCTGATGAAGGAATTGAACGACCTGACCGAGCATTACCGCAGCCATGGCGGCATCCATTCAGCGGCGATCGGCGATCGCAACGGGATGCTATTGCTGCACGCCGAGGATATAGGGCGTCACAACACGTTCGACCGGGTGGCCGGTGAAGCGTTGATCCGCAACATTAACCTGCAGGACAAAATGCTGGTTACCTCAGGACGGGTCTCTACCGAGATGGTCGCCAAGGCGGCAAAACTCGGTGTCGGATTGGTCGCTTCGCGCACCTCGCCCACCGACAAAGCCGTCGCCCTCTGCGAGCAGGCGGGCATCACCCTGGTCGGTTATGTCCGTGGAAATAACATGGATATTTTCACGCATCCGCAGCAACTGTGCGTAACTAGCGATGAAGAACGAATCAGTGACGTTACCGGGGTTATTCTCGCCGGTGGGGAGAGTCGCCGTATGGGCAGTAATAAAGCCCTGTTGCCGCTTGCCGGCGCACGCTTTATCGATCAGGTTTACCGACGCATGGCCGGCCTTTTTGACGAGGTCATCATTGTCACCAACTCCCCCGACCTGTACAAAGAAATCCCCTGTCGCAAAGTTCCCGATATCTACTACGCCCAAGGCTCTCTGGCCGGGTTGCACTCCGGCTTGGCCCACGCCAAGTACGAGAAGATCTTCGTGGTAGCCTGCGACATGCCGTTCATCTCCCCAGCGGTCGTCAAGGAAATTTGTGCGCACGCCGATCAGGGAGATTTGGTGGTTCCGTACAGCAGCAACGGCCATGAACCCTTACACGCCCTGTACAGCAAAAGCTGTTTACCGGCGATGGAGCAGGTTCTCGACTCCGGCTTGAAACGAATCATAAAATTCTTTGACAAGGTAAAGCTGGTCGAGTTGCCGGCAAGTAAAATTCGCCGACATGATCCTGAAGAAAAAAGTTTCCAGAATATCAATACGCCGGAGGATTATTTCCGCCTGCGCGGCACATTGGGCGATACGGATCAACCGCAGCAACCGCAACGAATGCAGAGCAACAATTGAATAATTACTTTACCGAACCGCACACCGCCTAACAGATTTCCGTCATGACGATAAGTCAATGGCCCAGCCTGGAAACGGTCGGGCCTCTCATTTGGAAAAGTAACCAGGCAGCGTCACGGAGAGGCAATGACAATATCTTTTGCCTCTTTCCGTGATTCTGGATCTCACTGGTTCGTAACATTTGGTAAATGTAGAACTTATGCTCAACTCGTATCAGGCCAGAGATCTGACTATCAATTCGGTTACTCCGTTGGCTACGGAAAACGGTCCACCGCTCGACGCCAACGCACGTGCAATGGCCGAAGACATGATCACCGCCCAGCACCCACCAGCCGTTTCCTTTGTTGCCCGCTCCGGGACCGGCAAAACAACACTGGTCACGAAGTTGATCGCCGACCTGAAACGTCGTGGCTATAAAGTAGGCGCCATCAAACACGGCCCCCCCAATTTCGAAATCGACCATCCAGGTAAAGACAGCTATCGCTTTACCGAAGCGGGTGCAGACAGTATGCTGATCAGCTCCGGTGGAAAACTGGCATTCGTCAAGCAATGCCAGCAAACGCCAACGTTCGAGGAATTACTGGCAAACTACTTTCCCGATGTCGACATTATTTTGGTCGAAGGGTTCAAACGGGTCGATTTACCGAAAATAGAAGTACATCGCCTCGAACACGCCAGCGACCTACTTTGCCGAAGGAAAAAGCATGACCCCCGCCTGCTTGCCGTTGCCACTGACAGCGAAGTCCAGGTCGATGTTCCGCAACTTGACCTCAATCGGCCGGAGACAATCGTCGATTTTCTTTTGCAGACCTTCTCCATCAGCTAAAGCCTTGAGCTTTCACCGGTCCGTAGCAGGTCCGGATTTCAGCAACCATTCCCCGCCAAAATCCAAGCGATACCCGTATCAAAAAAGGGTGAGTCCTTATCCTGTTGCCTACAAGGAGAGCGTCATGCAAATAGTAGAAGTACATTGCACACACTGTGAACTTACGGCAGTCCTTCCTTCTATCCCAGACTTCGTTATTGACGACAATGGTACGTATATTCCTTTAAGGCACCCTGGAGAAAGAGAAACCATAGAAAAAGCATTGGGTGAAGGGTATGATCCAAAGTTGCTTGCTGAAAGGCTGGTTACTTATATCCCTATGGCCTGTGCAGCGTGCAAAACGCACTTTGGTTTAGATATTAAAAGAGAAGCACCCAAATGCTCTAAATGCGGCTCAGAGGATATTTATATAATCACGCAGCATATAGAGAAGACTTGCCCTGTTTGCAATGAAGGAGTGCTTAAATCTACTGTGGTATGATCTGACATGAAAAGATCACTTTTTCAGTACCACCCCAGTGTCCGACAAGTACTGATCGAAAGCACACCAAAAACTCGTGTAGGCGTATTGTTTGCTATTTTCTGAAATTCCCACGAGCAGATACGGTTTTTTCGTCAGGGACGTTCCGTCGTTCAAAGCAGAAGCACGATTCAGCTGGTTGACGGTAACAATTACGTTTCCATCCGGCGCAACATCCAGGCCGTCCGGCCAGACAAGCCGGGCCTGCTTTGCCCAGAGAAGGGTGCCGGATTGATCGGCAATGCTGATAGCATTTTCATCATCATTGGCGATATAGACGGTATCGTTTGCACCCGCAGCCTGCATATCCTGCAACGCTTCCTGATAGGCGCGCAATTCAAGGTTACAATAGGGGCACATCCGCCCCGGTAACATGTGACGACAACGGCGCCGTTTTTTCTCAGCTGTGCCAGGCCCCTGTATTCTCCAAGCTGATTTGATAAGGTGAAATCAAGTAATCGTTCACCTACCTTTGGCGCATTCTCGACGAGTTCGGACTCGCTCAGCCTTTTCGTTGCATCCTGCATAACGGCATTAATGTTTTCAGGTAATCTTCTCTGACTTTTTTACTTCCTTTCAAATCATTTTGTTGTAAGTGACATGGCGGCCTCCTCTTGGATTCATGGTAACGTCCGCTTGTATTGATTATTTCGATAAAATCGTTTAACTTGAACGTTTGTTCAACTTCAAGCGGTTGTCGCACGCTTTTCAGCAACATTTTGCATGATTGTTCGAGTTAGTCAGAGTGTGGTGTGTGGATAGTGCCCAGAACATCAAGAGCATTAGATAAGGTTACCCCATGGCAAGAGCGCAGTTTGATAGAAACGATATTATTGATAAATCGATAACCCTTTTCTGGCATAATGGCTTCAATGCATCATCGATGCAGCAGGTCGTTCAGGCCACAGGTCTAAAGCCCGGTTCTCTCTATCTTTCTTTTGGCAACAAAGAAGCCATCTTCCGGGAAGCGTTAGAGCGTTATGCCGAAAAATCCATCACGCAAATCCGCAGTACACTGGATAGTGCAGCAAGTGTCGGGGAGGGGATTTGTGCGATTCTTGAGAAGTGTGTTCAGGAATCGTGCAGGGAAAAGTACTGCAGTTGCTTTCTGGTTAAGACCCAGCTTGAACTCGCAGCGGAGAGAAACGAGCTGTATGATTTCGCTTCTGCCAAGCTGGGCGAGATAGAATCACTGTACCAGAGCTATCTTGAAAAAGAGTTTAGCGCAACTTTGAGCCGGCGCCGTGCCGTCAGTCTAATGTTACATGTTTTCGGGCTGAGGGTTTATGGCTATCAACGTGGTTCTGCCGACCTTATGCGCCAAGGATTACGAGAGGGGCTGCCTTGGCTTCCCTGGCCACAGGATGGTTGATTTTTTGTGTAAGCGTCTGGCAAATAAGCGGTATACTGAAATTCATTCCGACTTTTAGCTATATAAAAAGGGGAGCAAAACAGTTCTGGTGGTATGGCATAGCTGTGTTTCTCATTACGCGCGCGGTTTACCACGTTGTGTGTCGAAGCGACTCATTATAAAATAGGGGATTAACATCTAAGGGCGCAAAATAGATAGAGAGCCTTGCTGTTCCCCTCCCTCAACTCTTCGCATGCCCCGTACTATACTCCATCGCCGAGGACTGCGATGGCCTGCCGGCAGGCATCGCTGTTGTAATGAGCGAGTGCCGCCTCGAAGCTGTCGAATTCAACGATAATCGTACGTTTTTCGATGCCTGGGCTGAAGAACTCTGCGCTTCGTGTTTTGCTGCCAAGGGCAGACCATCCTGTTACCCGATGTCTCCTTCCGGGTGCTGTCTATCGGATACCTGGAACGTTTCGTTTCCGACCGGGCCATTGCCTGCATTGTCAGGACCGGCTCTCCGCGTGCCTTCCTGGGCATCCCGCTGCATGAATTAACGCCCGAACATGTTATTGACCTCTTCTCCGGCGCCATGCTGGCTACTGAGATTCATCTTGGTGGTTGCGGGGATAGCGTATGCATTGAAAACACACTCGCGGCTGCCCAGCAGAATCTTGATGCTCTCGATGAAGACGAACCTCCCGAGATACTCTGCGCGGTGGCCGACAAGGGCTACCACCAGGCAGAACTGATCAGAACCCTCGCCCAGGATCAAGGGTTCACCACCTGCACACCGGAGAGGGATGCATCTAAACGTCTACGCCGGCATAGGCACAAAGACGTCTGCCGGAAATTTCACGCCAACCGTCGTTGTTCCCGCAGCAGTGCAAGCAAACAACGCATTTGCCTCAGATCCTGGTTGGCGGAACGAAGCTTCGTTCACCTTGAACGCAGCGTTGCGCCATGGAAAAAGAGGCGGAGCGCTTCGGACAGAGTTTTCCACTCGGTCTTATGTGTATTGTGATTCATAAAAATATTCCAGGGAG
>JBFJXW010000084.1:0-15152 GCA_041622895.1 Desulfobulbus sp.
ACCCGTCAGCTGCAGCACATCGGGCAGCGCCTCGTTGGACCTGGCGATCTTCACCTGGGTCTGGTAGTCGCCATTGCTGTTTGCCGAACAGAGATCGACAGGAAAACTGGTCTGGATCGTCTCGTTTAAAAAAGCCTGTTTTTCGTCCGCCGCCCGCGCTGCCGTCTCGGTTTCCGTTTCGTCAGGATCCGGCTCAACATCCAGGGTGTTGATCGCCTCGTTGATCGCCGCATCGCCGCCGAACTGATCGCAGGGATCCACCCCGTAGAGCGTGTCCACCAACTTGGCCACCTCGCCAAGGGTGGCGGTATCATCGACCGGCAGCACCTGCTCGATATGCACCCAGGCAACACCATCCGATGATGGCCGGGCAGAAAAAGAAGCGATAATCGAGGCGGTCATTTGTCCTCCTCCTCTTCCCATCCCTCGGACAGGATATCGCCATTGCAGGCGGAATAATAGACCAGGTAACTCGGATCACCACTGCTCTGTTTTCGTCGATACAGCGTCGTCGTGTCGCTGCAGATCGTGACCATTGACTCCACACACTCCGGCACTTTTATCTCCAGGATCGCGGACTGCGTCTGGCCGGATCCATCCACCCAACTGACGGTGACCGCCGTCTGCAGGTTCTCCAGGGAGTACCCGCCAAGTACGGTTTCCTCTCCGGTATACGGGTCGGTATTGGTGACCGGGATCTCGGAGAGTTGCATGGTTAATGTGTGCTTGAACCCGGTGGCCAGGCCGGTTGCCCGGAGGGCACCGGTTGCCTGGACCGACAGGTTGACCGAACTGCCGGAGGCGGTTATCACCGGATCATCCATGATCTGCCCCGTGCTACTGAAAAACGGCATCTCCGGCACAAAGTCACCCGCGAACAGAAAACCAAGATCCGCGCTGGTAGCATCATCGAAAATCACATCGAACGACCGGGGCAGTTCGACCACTTTGCCAGCAGAGATTGTACCCAGTCCAGCAGAGAGGGTGTAGTGCAGATCATGAGATGACACCCACACGTAAAAATCAAGCGTCACCGTCAATACGTCGCTATCGATCCGAGCGTACGGGCACTGGTCGTAGATATATTCCATCGCCGACTCGCCGGATCCGGCCCGCGCCAGCATCTGGTAGAGGTCATTAAAATTGGCCCCATCCGAACTGTCGACGACGTACGCCTGCTCCAGTTTCGCCCAGATATCCCCACTGGCACCGCTGGACTCCCTGGCCGTGAAGGAGGCGATAAGAGAGGTTGCAGCAGTCATCAGAAGTCGTCGCAATAGTTAAGGGTTATCTCTTTATTCCTGGTCGGCACCATCGACGGTGCTGCCGGGTCGTCCTCATCGTCCGGGTTGATAAGCACCCGTTCCCCCCAGCAGTTCATCTGGCTGGAATAGCTCGACTCGGCCCCGTCCGGGGCGGACAACTTCAGCAACTCGATGCCGCCGTCCCACCAGGCATAGAAAATCGACTGAAAAACGTTTTCCGGGTCGTCACTGCGGGCCGGAATATTGGCCGAATAGACATAGCGCACCGTCGTATACTCGACGTAGGCGGTGCCATAGATCGGCTCCGGGACCGACATCGTCTGGCCGTCCCTGGTGATCGCCGGGCGGGCAACAACCGACCCGGCCTCGTTCCAGACATCTGCTGCCCACTCTGCCGCGACAAACCGTCTGACCGGATAGGTGAGGCTTTGCTCCGTCTCCAGGGCAAAAGACACCGCTTCGCGCACCGTCAATTCCACCACTGTCGGTGCGGTAAATTCCCCATTAGTCAAGCCGACCTTAAACCGCAGATCGGCAGGGGACGGGTAGGCATAGACGATGGTCGTATAGCTTTGTCCATCAAAATCCACCCCACAGTCCACAGACAGACTGTTGCTGCTGCCCAGGACCGAGTTTTCCAAGGCCTTGATCAAATCAAGCCTGGTCACCTTGCCAATCTTTGGATCCCACGATTGCTGCTCCAGCATGACAAAACTGTCCCCAGAGGCTGCCGGTCGTTTGACAAACCCGGTTATCAGGCTGGCAGAGGCAGTCATCGGTTACGCGACCTCAGCCTGGGCAATAAGATTGACATTGCTGTAAGAGATTGAGGCAGCGCCCGCCGGTGTCTCCCGCTTCTCCCAGATCGGGGCAGCTGCCGGGTACAGTTGGATGGTAAAGGTATCACCACCGGCAATGGTCAACCCCTCCCAACCCTCTGAGTAAAAGGTGGCCATCGGCTTAGACAATGCTGCATTGTTGACAACAAAATCCTCCCCGACCGTGCCGCTACCCAGGGCACCCTGGCTGTCGCCGACCACGCTGAAATTAGTCGAATCGCCAAAGGTGAACAGCAGCTGCTCGTACGTAGTGCCGATATTATCCAGCACCGGGGCATACCCGTCGTGATCGTAATCGGCCCCGCCGGTAAACCCGACAGCAGCAGAGGAGGTCTGCAGGGTGCCGATATCCATAACCGAGGACAGTCGGGAATTAGCCGCGACGGTATAGGCCCTGGAGATATCGGCGGTGGTGGTGACGGTGATCTCCAACCCGTTTTCCGCGAGTGCAGAAATCGTCAAAAACTCTGAATTGCTGTCATCGGCCAGCCTGATCTCATCACCGACCCGGAATATCCGGTCCACCCCGGCAGCCAACAACTTTGTCGACTTGACCGTCACCTTAATGGTCCGGCTGCCCGCCGTCACATTGGTCGTGACCTTGGCCACCCCGTACTTGGTCTTACTGTCCGCCCCGGTGGCATAACCAGCAATATCCGACAGGATATCAGTCTGCGTCCCGGCAAAAATGGTGCACCAGTCATCGCCCTCGGTGACCTTGCCCAGATACGCCTTCCCGGCCACCACCGTCGCATCGGCATCGTCAGCGGCCTTGACAAAGACCTTTTTATATTCAATCACTCCGGCCACCCGATCGGCGCTCGACTTGTTGCGGAACACGTTTTCCGCTACCCCGGAGATGATCTGGGTGTTACCCATCCTGCCGCCATGGGCGGAAGTATTGGTCCGGTTGACCGGATACATGCCTTTAAAATCTGTATCTAACATTTGTTATACCTTATCCTGTGATTTGCATGGTTATGGTGCCGAAATAGGTGTCCGTATCCATCGGATCAGCCAGCCCATCCGCCTGCTCAACCGCGACCTCCGTTACTATCACCTGCCAACTCCCCTGATGGTGGATCAGTGGAACGATTGCGCCACTCGCTTTATAGGCATTAATGGCGTCCACCTGCGCCCCGGTAAAAAGACCGTAATTGCCGTCATCAACCAAGGTGATGGATTGACCCGTAGGCATGGCAAAAGACTGCACGACTGCCCGGCTGCCACCAGGACTCATGGTGTAACGGGTTGATGTCGCCCTGGTTGAAATATTTTTTATCCCAGGCAAGAGCAGATGGTCTGAGAGGACCACGTTACCAATCGAAATCATCGCGACGCCCCCTTATGCATCCTCTGTAACTCGGTCAAAACCATATTCGCCAGCTCGCGGGCATTCTGTCTGGATGGCTGAGAGACATTGCCGGAAAAATTCATTTTGAGATTGTAGGTGGCCGCTCCTGCGCCTGAGACCACACCGCCTGAAGCCATGCGCTGTGGAAACTGAGACACAGTAGACACATGGTCGATAAACCCACCAAAGCGGCGGCGAACAACATCGCCGATATCCAAGCCAAAACGATTGACCAACTCAGCAACAACCACATCCCAGCGCCCGGCATTAAACGCCAGCGCAGCACGAGCCCCAGCCAGCTTGACTGATTCCTTTTTGATCATCACCTCGCCGTCTTCGCCGAGGATCCAGCGCCGATCGCCGCCGCCATAGCCGGAGAGATGCAGGCCGTTGAGTGCATTGCGGAAGCCGACGTTTCCACCGGATGCCAGTTTTTGCACCTGCTGTTGTCGGACCAGGCCACCTAGCATCATCTTCAGGCCGAGGATGCCCCCGTTTTGTCTTCCTTCAACGGCTGTTACCTTGATCGTCCTTGGCTTTGTCAACTCATCGAGTTCTTTTTCCAGCTTGGCAATGGAGCTTTGGCCATCAGCCAGGAAAGCTTCCCAGGCTTTATGCCAGCCATCTTTAAATGTACCGATCTGGTTTTCCAAGGCCTCCGCATTTTTGCTGACCGCGTCAGCCTGTTTCTGCTGGATCTCAATCGCCAGCTGTCCAGCCTGCTTCATGCCCTTTTCCGCTTCTTGCCTGGCCTCTTCGGCGCTGACCATCACCTTGCCGTTTTCCTTGACCTCGGTATTCAGTTCCCTGTATTTATCCCGGGCTTTATCGGCCAGCTTGACCGACTCGTCAAAGTTGCCGGCGGCTGCGGCATTCTGGGCGGCAGCATAATATTCATCCGCCTCGTTTTTAAGATCCTGCCAGGCATCAGCTCCGGACATCCCGGAGCGGGCTATCTCGCGCAGGTCCTCGGTAAGGCTGCGTTGACGGTTGGCGATATCATCAAGGATGCCTTTGGATTCACTGGCCAGGGAGAGATATTCCTGCTTAATCGAGGCGGCGGCATCAGCAAAGGCCCGCTCCTGATCGGTGGCGGATTTTTCAGCGGCACTGGTGACATTATCAATTGCCCCGGTCAGTTTGTTGTAATCGGCGATAACGGAGCTTTTCAACTCGGCTGAAACCTTGGCCTTATCCAGAGCAATACTTAACTGATCGGCAGTCATGCCGGTATTTGCCAATGATTGGATCAGGTTGTTATAGGCGGTTTTTTGCGTATCAAGATTGGCCCGAACCTCTTCCCCTTTCTTGATATTTTTATCATAGGTACCGGTCAGTTTATTGACATTCCGCCACAGGCTCTGGATTGGACCACTGTTCTCATCGCCGATACCATACCAGTCACGGAGATTATTTTTATATTCGTCCAGGGATTTGTCAGCCGCCTGATATGCCTTAACCTGTTGTTCGAGCTGCAGGGCAAGATTCAAACGGGATTGTTCGCGCAGGGTATCGACATAGCCGTCGAGCTTGCGGCTGTTTTCGTCAGCGGCATCGCCTACTTTAGCTATCATCCGGCCATGCTCATCAAGCGACAGATTGGCATCCGGCAGCATGGCGGCAAGGTCCCGCTCTGCCTTGAGATGCTTTTCTGATTCCGGCGCCGTATTTTTTAAGGTGTCCCGCAGTTTTTCAAGAGCCACCACCTGCCGGTCAATTTCCTTGCGCCCATCACCAAGAGCCCGGGCGGCCTCCCCGTGCTTCTTTGACGCCTCCAGACTGTTATTGGCAAACAACGCCCATGCTGCTGCCCCAGCCAGGACCAGGGCGGCAAACCCTGCAGCAATAGGATTGGCAAGCATCACAGTGGTCAACCTGACCATGCCCACCCTGGCTGCTGCTACCGCTCCGGTAAAAACTCCGGTTGCAGCGGCGCCCTCATATATTTTAATGACCATCCCGGCAACGCTGGTAATAACTCGCCCGAGGCCTATGTTCCAGACAGCGGTGGCAGTAAGAGCTGCGCCGATCATTGAGATAAAAAACTTCAGCGCTGGTGGGCTATCGTTGACAGTATCGACAAAAAACTTAACAGCACCCGCGGCAGGCAACAGAAACACACTGGCCAATTCTCCCAGACCGACACCAAGATCATGGACCGCCTTGAGCAGCAATTTTATTTCATGGTCAGGGGTGTCAGCCATTTTCTGATACGCAGCCTCCATACTGCCGCCGGCCGTGTCCATGGAGTCGAGGATATCCCTAAACTCGTCAAGGTTCTGCGTCAGCGACAGGATGGCGGTAGAGGCCTCGACATCCGGGATAAGCATGCGCATCTGATCGATGGACAATCCTTTTTCGCGGATGGCGTCCAGCGTCGGCAATAATCCGTCCCAGGTGATGCCCAACTCATCAAAAACCTTTTTGGCCTCCGGAGCCGGCGCCGCCATGGCCCGAATGGCACCCTTCAATGCGGTGGCTGCCTGGGGCGTCTTTATCCCGGCTTTAGTCAGCGCCGCGATCGCCGCCCCGACATTGGCCAGGTCAACATCTGCTGCCCTGGCGACCGGCAATACATCTCCCATCGATTGCGATAGCTCTGGGAACGTCGTCACCCCTTTTTTGACCGTATTAAAAAGGATATCGTAATTCCCCTCCAATTGCTCAACGCTCTGGCCGTAGGCATTTATCGAGCCGATACCGATATTCACCGCCGTCTTGCTGTCGGTGATCCCGGCAGTGGCCGCTTTGGCTGATTTTTCCAGGACCTTGGTCGAATCGTCCAGGGCGACGCCGGCAGAGATAATATCGTACAAGGCCTTGGTTAGATCGGCGGACTGTTGCGGCAGATCGCCGATCACATCTTTTGCCTCGCCTTTAAATGTCTTAAACCGGGTGGCAGAGACATCGAGCAGGGTATTAACCTCAGCCATCCCCGATTCAAAATCGGCGAACTCTTTAAACACTTTCAGGATGGTATAACCAACGCCAGCGAGAGCAACAGCCCCGGCCTGAACCTTAGTAAACGATTCAGCCCAGCCATGATTAGTGGCGGTCAACTCTTTTGTTTTATCCTTGAGTCGTTGCTTGGCCTGGAAGAGTTCCAGGGTGGTGGCCTTGCCGGAGCTGCGGAGGACATCATACGCCAGGGAAAGCCTGGCAACTTCTGCCTTGATGTCTTTATGGGATTTAACCCCAAGGGCCTGCCGTGCCGCCCACACCTGTCCAGTCGCCTTACTGGCAGCAGCCAATCTCTTTTCTTCGACAGCGAGGGCCTTGGTATTTACCCCAGCATCACGGGCCGCGGCGGTGGAGTTCTTAAAGGCCAGCTTTTTCTTTTCGAGGGCAGCAGCAAGGCTGGTAACTTCCCGCTGGGACGCTTTATAGGACGCGGTCATCTGCTTGGTGACCGTATCCGCGCTCTGCATTTCTTTGGCCTGGGCGGCCAGTTTTTTCCTTGATTCATCAAAACGAACGGACAATGCCCGGACGTCGGCACCGAGTTTCTTGATGGCCTCGATCTTGCCGAGTGCCTTCAGGTCGGCCTGCAGGGCGCCCAATTCCCCTTTGCCTTCATACTTGGCCTTGAGGATATATTCTTGCTGCATTTTGCCCATTAGCGACTCATAAAAATGTGCTGCGTTGTGTGCAGCGGATTTTTAGTTGATCAACTTATCCCGCGACGCTTCTTGGCGGGATTGCAGTTGTTAATGCTAGCGACCTTTAACTCTTTTATTCTGTTCTTCGACTGCGATAAGATAAAACGACCACGGATAATCCCGGACCTGGTGATGCCCGACGGTAATCAGTCGGCAGACAGAGCGGCGGAGGTTGTCGAGTCCGGTCCCTGGTCTGCCAGCATTTTGCTTGCGATGCCTGCCAGGTTCTCCACCGCTTGGGCTAAAAAAGAGTTTTTCTCCTTTACCTGTCTAAAAAGTTCCGGCACCTGGCTTGGGAGGATATCTTTTAAGTCTTCCAACTCAACACCAACACTTGTCGCCACCGCCGATGCCGGGATGGGTATATCAGGGCACATGCTTTCCAGGATATGGAGGTTCTCGTTCCCCAGACTCTCCATTACTGCTTCCACTTCCCTGACGGTGAGCTCTCGAGGGATCAGTTGCTTGCCGTTAAGTTCAATTTTTGTTATTTCCGGCATCGGTCGCCTTGTTGTTTGATATTTTGTAAAAGGTGGGGCAGACGGCAAGGAGTGGACCGCCCGCCCCGGTGGGCTGTTATTCTGTACAACTCTTATTTATATTGAGATGCCGTTAATCCGCCCGGGAGAGCTCTTGCCTGACAGCGTCTCAAAGCTGAGGGTAAACGGCAGCTCCTCATACTCGCTGCTGGGATCAGAGATAAAATTGATCTCCGCCGAACTGGCCAGCACCACTGAATCAAACTCACCGGAAATGGCCGAGCCGTCATATTCGTTTTCGCCGTCTAGCAGGATGGCCACTCTGATCTGCGTCTTGGTACCAATCTCAACCTTATAGCCGGATTCGGCGGCATAGGTATAGGCAACGTCCGTTGCCCCGGCGGTAAGGTTGCCGCCTGGTATCATCCTGATCAGGCCAAGCGCCGCGTTTACCTCATAGTCGGTGTCGAGCACAGAACCGGCAATAACCACCGCGGAGACATCCCGGTTGGCCAGCTTGACCCACTCTCCTGAAACCAGTACCACCGATTCGGCCGCGACGGTTCCGCCGGTACCGGTAAGTTCGGATTCTTCACCGGATAATGCCCAGGCAAGATTCTTGGCGTCCCACTCCCGAAGGGTCATCGAGCCGGTCGTCCCGGAGATAGAGGTTTTGGTGTCAATATTTTGGCCGGCTGATTCCCGCAGCCGGGATATCTGGCTTTTTTGTTCGGTGGCGACCTGCATGGAAAATGGATAGGCATTACCCACCTTCCGAAAACCGCCCACCAGTTGTTTATCTGCATCGAGCAGGCCCATATACAGGGTGCCGATTAATGACATTGCTTTTCCCATAGTTATATCCTCCGTGCCGTTTGTTCGGTTACGGCACTAAAAATTGCAGTTGCATTGTAAGCCAGTAATAAGGGTGGGGCTGCAGCCCTTCACTTCCTGGTTCCGGGCTGCCTATTGTAAAGCCAACCGGCGTATTCAACCGGTATGGCGGAAATGATCGGTTATCAACGATCTTGCCCAGAGCCATGGCAAGAGCGGTGATGTCCCGGGTTCCATCGATTATGGTACCGGGAGTATAAATACCACCAGTCAACATCACCGAAAAAGGTGCCGGTCTGCGCGCTTCAAAAGCTCCCTCGTAAATAGCCCAGCGGACCAGTGGAATATCTTGACCCTCCTGATACGTTCTGTCTTTGCTCGGCAGCATTGTTTCCACGATCTGTGGCGGGATCAGCGTGTCGTCTGGTTTATAGTAGAAACGGAGATCGCTGGTCAGAGCGGCCAGGACACTGGAAAACTTGACGGCAAATGCCTCATTCATATCGTTCCCCCTTTGACATTGACCTGATAATTGAGCTCAGCGAGAAACACTTTTTCAAAATCACGGGCAATAGATTCACTTTCCATCTCCAGAACCGTCTTAACCGTATCGTCAATGGGGATAGCCGCCCGAACAACAGGAAACCTGCCGGTATTGCTGCCAAGCCCACGATCACCAGGCCGGTACTTGGTCGGGTAAAGATTCGGGTCGTAGTGTTTCGAGTACAACCGGATCCACACCTTGTTTACCCCGCCATAGATAGAGGCGATGAATGCCCCAGGGTAGCTTTTTCGGGCCGCCCGCACACCACGCGCATTCTGTACCGGATTCCCAATGGCGAAAGGGGAGATGGACCAGGTACCGATCCACACCTGCAGCTCATCGTCACCTGGCTGCACGTTGTTGGAGAAAAAACGCCCCTCCAGCGCCCGCTGTGGAATTCGTTCCCGCGTCGCTACCCGCCGCTTGACGGTGGTCTCGATCCGCTTGCGCATCTTGCGCAGTGCCGAGGTTCTGGCCGCTTCGATCTGCCGGTCGGTAGCTCCGGCAATATCGGCCCGACGGTCCAGCAACTCCTGGTTGATAGCAATAGCAAGCATCAGGCAGCAAACCTTGTCAGGGTAATCCGGCGATTAAGGCCTATTTTCTGTGTCGTCCGAACGGTGTAATCAACCCAATCAACCGTCATCTCACCGCCGGCAACCGGCTCATAGCTGAGGTTGTCAGCGGTGACAGTCAGGCGGACCCCTTCAATAAGCATCCCATCGCCGCCATAACGTCCGGCGGTAAACGGCACCAGCTCTTCCTGGGTTAAATTCCGTTTCACTGCAACCAGATCGGTCCCATTGATATTGACCATACCACCGAGCACGTCCTCGGCGGTAGCAGCGGCCAGATCGGCTATTGCTTGCGCTCTCGACATGGCCCGCCTTAGCTGATTACCCCGGTAACCAGGACACCTGGACGCCGACAGAGCGGCAGGGGATTGGACTCAGTGAGGATGTCTATATACTTGCCGCTGGCGGCCATTACCTGCTTGGCATAGATCGGCATACCGAGAGTATTGACAGTCTCCATGTAGTCGGCCGGGGCATGGTGCAGCTTAAAGGTTGACTGTGTGCCCTCCGGGAAGAAGTGCGCGCCGTCATCAGCGATAAACTGACGCAGGTTGCCTGTTGCCGGATCGGTGGCTTTACCGCGGTATTCCTCCCAGGTAATCCCGCCAAAACGGAAACCTTTCCGAGGATCCTGAGCAGACCCGGCAAGCTCAATGGCTTTTTCAAAATTAACGTAGAATTTCTCGACATTGGGGTGGGTGATCAGGGTGTCAAAAAATGTCGAGCCGCAGAGACAGCGGACCCCGGTCATGACGTCACCCATGAGATTGTCTTCTATGTGCCGGATGACCTCGCGGCATTTGGTAGTAACATCGGTCGCATCATTATCCAGGGCGAACGTGATGCTTTTCGCAGTGATGCCGAAATCGGTATACAAGTTAACGAGCGTAGAACCGTCAGCGTCAAGGATAATCCCCTTGACGGCGCCCATCATCAGATATTCCTCGGTGATGGCGTGGGAACTGCGCATCTCGGTGAGCCTTTTGGTCATCTCCGTTTCGAGGGTTTTCGCATCAATTGAGCCAGCTTCCCGGCGGCCCTGGATATCGGACGGACGAATAATGTCATCATAAGGGATATGGGGGATTACAAAAGACCGCGTCTTGCTTTTACCCTGCTTTTTCCGGGTTGAAGGACCACCGACCGGCTGTGACTGGAGCAGGGTGATAATGCCGTTGGTCTCGTCCATGACAATGGTCCTGGTGCGGACCGGCTCAAGACTGAACAGGCCCAGCTGGCGAACCCGCCCATAGTTATTGGGGATAAGATTGACGGCCGTGGTCATGGTCGCCAGGTCGTATCCTGATTCGTCAAACGGGTTGATGATTAAATCCATGATAAACTCCTGTGGTGAAGTGGTGGACAGCGTGTCTGTCTCAGAATTTTACAATGCGGTTACGCCAGGCTGACATCCTTTATGCCAAGTGCTTCCAGCTCGGCGATAGCCGCGGTCTTCTCTCCGGCATCAATATCGGCAGGCCAGACCAGGTTTGCCATGGACACCAGGGCGTCCTTTTCGATGATCACCCCTGCTGTGTCGGCCAGGGTGGCATCAACAGCGCCAACCATGATACCGGCAGCTGCCTCGGTGCCGTCTACTGCGTCCTGATCCAGCGGCGCAAACTTGCCGCTGGCTGTTATCTTGCCGACTACCTGCAACAGAGAAACGCTGTTGCCGCTGGCGATGATCACTTTTTTCCTGGAATAGTCGCTGTCTTGCTCCCATTTCAACCCGTCTCCCAGGCTGCTCGGTTCGGTTTTTACTGGCATGTTTTATACCTCATTATGTTTTATTCCCGGGCTTAGCTGGTAAGCTGTAATGCCCGGCTAATTGGTTATTACCTACTGCGCTTATGCCTTCCGGGCCAGCTTCTCACAGGACTCGACAAGCGGATGCTTGCCATTACCGGTCAGCGGGGTTGTGGTCGATTTTACCGTGACCTTCTTTGATTTTTCCGCCCGCATCTCCTGGATTGTTTCTTTGGCAGCGTCAACAGTAACGCCCTCTTTGAGCATAGCCACAGTCTGATCAGTGGAGAGTCCAGCCAGCTGACAGAGCTCGGCAACGTCGTACATTTTTTTTCTGAGCCCTTCCTCTGCAGCTTCCCGGCTGGCCTGTGCATCCTGGTTTTTGATATAGCCGAGTTCGGCCAGTGCTTCCGGCCCATCTTCGGCCGTCAGCAGTTTTGCCATTCTTTCTTTGGTGGTCATCGATGAGCCTCCGTAGTAGGTTGATTCCTGTTTATCTTCAATTTCTGTGGCCAACATGACCACTGCCTCGTCAAATGTTGCTATTGCATCGGCCAGGCCAACGTCGATTGCATCCTGCCCGTAAAAAACCCCGGCGTTCATGGCGATCACCTTCTTCACGTCCAGCCCGCGGAATTCGGCCACCGTGGCGGCAAACTGCATACCCATCTGATCGACGCTGTTCTGCAGTTTTTTCTTCATTTCAGCAGAGAGTGGTTCATGCGGGGTGAAGTCGTTTTTCTCCGATCCGAAAAACACAGCAGTGTAGACAATGCCTTCTTTCTCATTCCGCGCCGACTGGTCGCGGTGGATAGCAATACAGCCGACAGAGCCGACCCCGGCCGTCTTGTCGGTGAGAATGACCTTGCTGCAGGCAGATGCCAGATACATGCCGGCGGAAAAACAGTTGAGATCGACCACTGCGTAGATAGGCTTAATCTCCGTCGCCTTCTTAATAAACCTGGCCATCCGCTCGCACCCGGCACCGGTACCGCCATAGGTATCGATGTCGAGGATTATGCCGCCGACGGTCGGCTCATCCAGACAGTTCTGGATTTCTTTTTGCATCATGCGGTAACTGCGCATCCCGGAGCCGGCACCATAGCCATGATTACGGGAAACCAGGCTGCCCAGGGCATCAACCACGGCGATGGTCTGGTTTGGTGTCGAGCCTACCTGGTTAACCTGTCTTGCCTTGGCCTGTACCGCCCCGTTGTTGAGATCGGATCCAATAACCGGAACTAGATCGGACAGATCAACGTTGATAGGGTTGTCCGCTTTCTTGTTAAGGACCCCGAGAATAACGCTGAGCTTGTCCGGGGTAATAAACAGCGGCCGGTTGATAATTTCGGTGAGGATATGTTCCACGCCCATAAGTGCACCTGGTCTGTTGTTCTGTTAATCTGTTTTGGTTGAGTCGAGGATTACTTTGTCCTCGATCTTTTGCATGGTGCCGGTCTTGTCGGTCTGGGACGGATAGCAGTCATAGACCAGCCCCTTGCCAGCGGCCTTTTGCATTTCCGCCTGGTTCTGCTTATCGACCCGGTCGATATTGCCGCCGCGCTTGGCGACCTTCTGTCCGCGGGTTTCGATGCCGTTTCTGATATCCATAAGTTCGGCCACGCGATCCTTGACCGGATCAGTGAAATCCCACCCGTCCAGATGCCAGTCGACCCGATGAAATAAACGTTTATTGCGCAGATACTCGGAAACGGAGATAGTGCTCGTTGCCCGATTCAGAACGGCGGTGTAGACCCAGCGGTTGACATACGGTCGGCAATACTGAAAAACCAGGGTCCTGGCGATAATAGTTTCGCAGAGCCGACGGAATTCAATCAGCCCGGCCCGCAACGAGGTATAATTGACGCCGGAAAGATCGCCGGACAGTTGTTCATACGTGATGCCCAGGCCCCGGGCACTGATACGGAATTGTGTTTTTATGAAATCGAGATAATTGTTGCCGACATCGGCCGTCTCGGAAAAAGAAACCTTCTGATTATTGTCCAACACCGGGAAGGTACCCGGCTCAAGGCGGATAGACTGCACCCCGTTTTTCTTGACGACCGGCCCACCGCCAAGAGCCCGGTCCGCTACCGGCTTGTCAGTGTAGATAAAACCGCCCCACAGCGCCGCCGCTTTTTTACGGACAACCTCGGCATCGTCATAGATATCTATATCGTGCAGCTTGACGATGATCGGCGCCAGCCAGCTTATCCCTCTGGCCTGCCCGGCACGCAGCGGCCGGAAAACGTGGGTAATATCGTTTGCATCGACCGGAATACGAGTAAGATTATTGCTGGTAAGAAATGATTCTCCCGGGTGATCGTTCCACAGCCAGTATTTATACCTGCGACCGTTTTTCCATTCGATGCCGAACCTGATCTCATTGCCTTCCGGGCTGATGTCGTTATATGCGGCGTCAAGATGATCTGCCTCGAGGAGCTGCACCTGCATGGGGACAAGCAGGCCCAGGCCTGGTTCAACGTCGTGCATGCGGGCGAGGACTTCACCGTCCCGGACCACTGATCGGCAAGCTATCTCCTGGGTCCCGTAAAAATCGGACACCCCGTAGAAATCCGCCTCGAGCTGGCTGTCATCCCAGAGCTGCTGCAGCTCGTCTTTTTGTTCCTGGTTATCCAGGTTCCAGCTGGGGGAGATATCGGTACCGACCAGGTTGGAAACAAAAGAATCGATCGCCCCTTTGGCGGTTGGATTGTTACGCTCAGCATCACGCGCCCGCTTGCGCAGGGTGGCAAGGCTGCGCAGCGCCGAGGCGTTGGGCCCAACAGAAGACATGCCGAAGCTGCCCATCCGGTCTCCGGTGGAAGCACCTTCATAATCACCAAGAAAATTCATCTCCGAGGAAGGAAGTGGAGCACCGCTCTGATCGAGGATCGTGCCTGGAGGAAAGCTCATAAGCCTTTGCCTCCATGCACGACAAAGGCGGTGATGGTATTAGAGGTTGGATCTGTTGCCGATATTTCACCGGCTATCTCATTGCGCAGGGCACGGAGTTGCGGCAGCTCCACCAGGGAGTATTGGACAACATCGCCGTCGATCACAAACTTGACCGTCCGCCTATTGGTCGCGAGATCTATTATCGCCCGCTCTACGTTGTCCAGATCCACCTGGGTATATGCCATATTCCACCACCATGAAAAGATTGGTCTCTATTTTTCATGATCATACAGCATGTTTTTGCCAGATTAACTCTATGGCAACGTATGGCATTGTATGGCAATGCAGGGATTGTTTTAGCTATTGACTAGCGAAATAGAAAAAACACGCGCAGTCCAGCTGTGTTTTTTCGTGATTGAGCTTGTCCCGCGACGCTGTTGGGCGGGACTGGGATGATAGCAATAAAAGACTACACCCGGTTCCACCAGCGCCGCCCGGGAATCAGGTGTTGACAGTGGCAGGATTCGAACCTGCGCAGTGGGTATTTTGTGATTGTCGATCAAAAAGAAAAAGATGGCGCATCAACAGGGAACGGAATATCCGCCCACCACTGCGGATCTTTAATAGGCAGCTGGCTGCTGACATCTATCCAGTCATGGCCATCACCATCACTTTCCACAAAGCCAATCACAACCTGGTCACTATAACCGTCATACACCAGCACTTCCAGCTCATCGTCCGGGATATCACCAACCTGGTCCGCGATCTCCCGCCACATAACCTGGGTCATTATTTTTTTCGGTTCTTTCATTTGTCTCTCCATTGTTGGTGTTCAGTTAGAATTGAGTTTTTGAAGTGGCACCGGGTATCACGCCTGATTTTAAAACAACCTTAATTGTCCTTGCGCCTCCCTCATTCGCCTGGCTCTTGCAGTGTGACTGTCAGGAGACACGTTA
>JBFJXW010000085.1:0-15149 GCA_041622895.1 Desulfobulbus sp.
AACGAAACAATGCGTAGCTTTGCATAATGGTGCAATTTTTCCATTTTGTGAGCGAATAGCTATTTCACCTTGTTGCAACAACCTTTACCAAGGGAGAAAACCATGAATGTTTATGAATTTGCAATGCAAATGGAAAAAGACGGCGAGGACTACTATCGTCTACTGGCAAAGGAGTCCCCCTCCCCTGGACTCGTCAAAATATTCACGATGCTGGCTGATGAGGAAGTAAAACATTTCAATTTAATGGAAGAATTGAGCAGAAATGAGCAAAATCCACAACTCGCGGAAACCAAAATTTTAAATAATGTTAAAAACGTTTTCGTAGGGATGAAGGAAGTAAAAGAGGAACCGCATATCGACAGCACAAAAGCTTCGGAAGAGTATAGGAAGGCGTGTTCAATCGAGGACAAGAGCCGCGCTTTTTATCTAGAAAAAGCTAATTTGGTTGAAGGAGCGCATATCCGAAAAATATTCCTACAAATTGCCAAGGAAGAAGAAAAGCATTTGCGCATTATGGAAAACATCGTTGAATTCGTGACAAAACCTGAACCGGGAAACTGGCTTGAAAATGCGGAGTGGCATCACCTGGAGGAGTACTGAACGGTTTGTTTTGGTTTACTGCTCCTTGTCGATAGGTTGAGTGCCTGGATTAACATATTGGTCAGATCCGACAGTCGGCCTGATGCAGTTGATCAACGCAAACGTCAGGGATTACGGGGTGCTTCATGACTCAATCTAAGAATCATGCGCAAAGATGGATATGGTTCATTGATGTCGTATTCGGCGCAATTGTTGCTTCCAGTATCGAGAAATACGAGCCGGTTGTCCGCGACGCGTGGTCGCAGGGAATCGGCTCATTCCTCCTCTCACTTTTTGTCGCAATTTCAGCATGCTCATTCGTAGTGTACGACATTGCCGTATACCACGCACTTGCCAACAAATTTCCCTACCGCCTGTCCATGCTCGGCTTTGTGCGATTTTATCTTGACCTGGTAATGGCGTTTATCCTCTATGTCCTACTTGTTGAGGCCCTTCAAACGCACCCGGACTGGGTTGCCATTCTTGCCGCGCTTTCGTTTTGGCACTGCGCGGCGGCAATATGGCATCTCCTTGCTCGACGAGAGCATGAAGTTACTGGCGGTATGGCCAGTGCAATCCACCCTCATCTCTATTTTATACTCATATACTGGTTGGTTGCTTTTCTTGCTCATGCCTTCGCAACGAAGGTATTGGGCTTTGACAATATCGCGTTATCCACGTTTATTCTGATCGTAACTTCCGCAACGATTTTGGCTGTGTCTCTATTCAGGTGGAATCAAGTCCTTCGAAAAATTGCGATATAACATAACTATTCACCAAATTTCCTCGCAACACCCAGTACTGCTGCATTCTTGAATTTGCCGACAGCATCCCTGCATTTTCAAGTGGATACATTTACTATCCATTTCATCTCTTTTATTCCCCCATTGTCTTTTCATTAAAGTCTCGTCATAGTGCCAAAGTAACCAATGCACTGGCGCGAGTGGTGTTCCCCTGGTTATGCCAACGGCTTGATTGATCAACGGAAGTGAACATTTGCGGGCAGGCTCTCCAGGAAAAGGGGATTGCCTGAACCCCAACCTACGCGACCGGCACGCATGCCCATGGACGAACCCATCAAAACCAAGCAACGTATCCATGCTCTCATAGGACGAAAAGCACGACAGGAACTGATTCAAATAATCCGGGAAAAGCAGGGGGAGTCCCCGTGTCCGCCCGCCAAGAGAATGCGCTGTGAACACGTTGATTGCAACTGGCGCGGCGACTGCGAGCCGGGCGAAGAGTGAACAGACTCCTGCCATACGGGGGAAAGAGGTCAACGAGGCGCGCCTGAAGATGTGCGCCACACACAAGATCCACAAAAAGGATCATTATGAACCCAAAGTCCATACTCCTTGTAGATGATGAACAGATCATCCTGACCAGTCTCTCCAGGGAACTGACAAGCGATAACCTCAATTTCACGGTGAAAGTTGCGGCAAACGGCGAGCTGGCTATCGCCATGATCAATGAGGAATTTTTCGATCTGGTACTGACCGATCTGGTGATGCCGGGTCTCGATGGTTTCCAGGTGCTCAAAGCGGCCAAGCGGAAAGATGCCCTGACCAAGGTTATCATTTTGACCGGCTACGCGGATTTACAATCCGCTATTGATGCCCTGCGCCTTGGTGCCGATGATTTTCTGCAGAAACCCTTTGAAACCGATGAACTGCTGTTTCGGATGTCCAACTGCTTCGACAAACAGGACATGCAGAAAAAAATAGCGCTGTATGAAAATATTTTACCGGTTTGCTGTTACTGCAAAAAAATACGCGACGATCGGGAGAAAGAGGGGCGCGGCCAGGGCCCCTGGTACAGCCTGGAAGAGTATTTGGGGAAAGTGCAAGGCCTGAGTGTTAGCCACGGCTGCTGTCCCGATTGCTACGCCAAACACATGCAGCGCTTTCTTCCAGGGCAGGGCAAAGGACCGGCAGCGCCAAAAAAGTAATGATCAATGGTTGTACAGGTATCGCATTGTACGGTTCTCTATTCGCACAACACGAAAAAAGAACCACGAGGGGGACAACAACAGGGGCTGTCGAACAGTTGTTGTACAACAATTCTTCCATTTTCAGGAGGGTAGTATGCAGAGCATTCAAAAGATTATCGTACCGGTGGATTTCCATACGCATACCAACGATCTGGCTGAATTTGCCATCGGCATTGCCAACAAGCTTGAGGCAAAGATAACCTTTGTTCACACAATCGAGTACGCTTTAAGCTATCTCGACTACAGTCCCGAATCGTTCAAAGACCTTAATGCGAACATCACCGCTCACGCAGAAGAAAAAATGGCGGCTCTTGTAGCAAAGAGCAAAAGCGCCTGTCCGGAATGCGAGGGGATCGTACTCAACGGCGATGTAGCGGACACCATTGTCTCCTATGCAAACGATAATGCCATCGATATGATCATCATCGGAACCCACGGGGCCCAGGGCATCGAAAAAGTCCTGCTGGGCAGTGTGGCGGAACGGGTGGTTAAGCGCGCATCCTGCCCGACCCTGGTCTTCAACCCGTACAAGGGCGAAAGAGGATATAAGATCACCCCATCGATCCAGGAGACTGTCCTGCCCGTCTGAACGTGACAATGCCTGCCCGCCTTCTGTGGAGGGCAGGCACAAAACCGTAGAAAAAAACCATGCTGTTGCGTGCAACTGTTTTGGTACTGCATCCGGCTGCCTTGAGAGATCACCGTTTCAAGGTGGCCGGTTCACCGACAAAGCAATCCGCTTATCCAGAAGAACCCGCTCTTCTGTCTTCTCCCTTGCTGTTCATGCGGTGACTGCCGATGAAAACCAGAAAAGAGAAAAACAGGCTCATCATCAATCGAATGAAGAGAAAATTACGATTGCGCCTCTGCGGCTGGATTTTTTTCATTGTCTGTGCCGTATTTTTTATTGTGGGAAGTGTTCGCCAGGACGAACCGTTATTCCTGATCGGCAGCCTGCTCTTTTTTCTCGGCTGCCTGTTTTTTGTCATACCGCTCGTTGAAACACTCCGGCGCCACTGAACAACAACCGGCTGCCGTACAATACGAAGGCGGGGTGTTCACCAGCACAACCGGCATGCGCCTGTTTTTGCACTGCGCTTTCCTTCTCCCCCTCTTGGAAGCGGGATCAATTCACATCAAATGTATATTTTTTATATCCATTTTATCTTCAATAAACTCGCATTGTATTTTCCGCAAATCCGTTCATAATTATTTTTGGTACAGCAGGATGTCTTGCCCCTTCGCTCCTCTATGGTCAGGGCAAAGGTCCGGGCAGAAAAAGGTTCAATTACGAGCACTTGCAGGAATGACACCGGATTGCCAGCGCAATACCGGGACACGATAGACACCCCGCTTCGGTTGGCCGGGTATTCATCTCAAGAACGAGGAGAACGGGCTCATGCACATGAACAAGATCAAGGCGATAGCGAAAAAGATGGACCTGGACAGCACATCGATGGGCAAGAAAGAACTGATTCGATCCATTCAGGTAAAGGAAGGCAACATCCCCTGCTTCAAAACAAACCAACCCTTCTGTGATCAAAACAACTGCTGTTGGCGTGATGACTGTAAACCGGGCGAGACCATCGATATGACGTAACGAGCCTGATTACCAGGTGAGTGGCGCGATGAGACCGCGTTCGTTGTAAAAATATGCAACACGGAGGAAACGACATGAGCGACAAAAAGAAGGAAGAACAGAAACACGAAGTGCAAAAAATGGCTCCCCGAAGTGTATCTTCTCCTTTCGAGCGGTTTGACCTCCTCTCCGACTCCGGCTTCTTCCGAGAGATGGACCGGTTCTTCGAGGACTATCTCCCGCGCCGAATGTGGCATCAATTTCGCCACGGTGGCCCGATGGGTCTGGCCGGACATCCGATGTCGGCCTTTGCGGGAAAATCCCCCAGTGTCGATGTGATTGACCGGGAAGGCGATTTCCTCATCAAAGCTGAATTACCGGGGGTGGAGAAGGACGACATCAATATCACCATCACCAACAACACCCTCTCGCTTGAAGCCAAAATGAGCAAAGAGGAAAAAGAGGAAAAGGAGGAGTACTATCGGCGGGAAATCTGCCGTGGTTCCTACCAGCGTACGATTCCATTGCCAGCGGCGGTTAAAGAAAATGAAGCCAAGGCCACCTTTAAAAACGGTGTTCTGGAATTGACCATTCCGAAAATGGAAAAAGCCAAACGGTCCACCATTAAAGTGGAATAACGAGCAGTACGCGCACACCGTGCCTTGAGGGGAATGAAGCATACCCGTCTTCACCACCAGCACGGCACGGTGATTTACAGCGCAAGCGGCGTACCGGCCACGATTCGGGTGTCTGTCAGCGGACCGGCGGATCGTTGGCACAACGCGGCTCAGGCAAGCCCGTCCGCGGCACGAAGCATACTTGCTGTCAAACGACAAGGATAGGAGAAGCACGTTGACCGAGTCAGACAATCGACCCAAACAAACGAAGGGGTTCCGAGAATTGGCCGAAAAAATGGTTCGCGAGGGAAAGGGTCGATCATCGGAAAATCTCGACTCACTGGTGCCCGAGGACATTCGGCTGATGTTTCATGAATTGAGTGTCCATCAGCTTGAGCTGGAGATGCAGAACGAAGAACTGCGTCAGACCCAGGCGAAACTGGATGCGGCGCGGGCCCGCTATTTCGATCTCTACGACCTGGCACCGGTGGGCTACTGCACCCTGTCCGAAAACGGGCTGATCAAAGAGCCCAACCTTACCCTGGCAAATCTGCTTGGCGTGGATCGAAGCCTGCTGAACAACCAGCCGCTCTCCCGTTCTATCGTCGAAGAGGATCAGGATGTCTTCTACCAGTGCAAGCAGCATCTTGAGTCCGGAGAGCCTCATTCCTGCGAACTGCGGATGGTGAAAGAGAACGGTACCGTATTCTGGGCGAATATCACCACCGCCGGCGCCCGGCAATCCGGCAGCACTCTCGAGTGCCGCGTGGCGATAAACGACATCAGCAAACGCAAGCAAACAGAAGAGGCCCTGCGCGAGCGTGAATCGCAATACCATCAGATCGTCGATACCGCACGGGAAGGGATCTGGGTAATGGATGCAAATGAACGGACAACCTTTGTCAATAATCATCTCGTTGCCCTGCTGGGATACGAACCTCAGGAGATGAAGGAACGCCCCATTGAATACTTCATGTATCCGGAGGATATCGCCAATCACGTGTCACGGATGAAGGAACGAGAACAAGGGCAGAGCGATACCTATGAACGCAGGTTCCGCGGCAAGGACGGCAGGACCGTCTGGACCATTGTTTCCGCTTCACCGCTGCTGGACGAGGAAGGCGCATACACCGGTTCCTTTGCCATGCTCACCGACATTACCGCGCGCAAGCGAGCCGAGGAGCAGCTGCGGCAGAGCGAACAGCACGCAAACGAGACCAAAAATCTGCTGAAGCTGGTGCTGGATACGATTCCGGTTCGGCTGTTCTGGAAAGATCTGAACCTGACCTACATGGGGTGCAACCTCTTGTTTGCCCAAGACGCGGGATACGAAGTGCCGGAGGAGCTGATCGGTCTTGATGATTACGCCATGGGGTGGAAAGAACAGGCGGACGCCTATCGGCGGGATGACAGAGAGGTCATCACCTCGGGACAGCCCAAGCTGCATTATGAGGAAGTCCAGACAACCCCGGACGGCAAGCAGATCTGGCTCTCCACCTCCAAGGTGCCCCTTCGGGATGACGAGGGGAAAATAATCGGCATACTGGGATCCTACGAAGACATCACCCACCAGAAACGGGCGGAAGAAGAACTCATCAAGGCGCAGAAAATCGAATCCCTGGGTGTCATTTCCGGCGGCATAGCCCATGATTTCAATAATATCCTGATGGTTATGCTGGGCAATATCTCTCTGGCAAAGATGCTGCTGCCCCCCACGGAACAGGCGTATGCCTATCTGCACCTCGCCGAAGAGGCGTCCCAGAAAGCGAAAGACCTGGCCCTGCAGTTCCTGACCTTCTCCCAGGAAGACAAGCCGGTCAAGAAAGTCCTTTCCGCCGCCAATCTGATCAAGAGTTACGGCCGATTAGCGTTGAGCGGGGCCAAATCGATCTGTGAATACAACATCCCCAATGATCTGTGGAATATCGAGGCTGATGACGCCCAGATGGGGCAGGTGCTGACCAACCTCCTGATCAACGCCGATCAGTCCATGGAGGAAGGCGGCACCATCAGGATCGATTGCGAGAATGCGGTTGTGCGGGAAGATCTCAAGCTGCCGCTGCCAAACGGCAATTACCTTAAAATTCGTATCCAAGATCAGGGAATCGGTATTCCGCACGAATATCTCGACAAAATATTCGACCCTTATTTCACGACGAAAGAAACGGGCCGCGGGCTCGGGTTGACCGCTACCTATTCGATTGTAAAGAAGCATAAGGGACATATCGCCGTGGAATCGGCCATGGGTGCCGGAACAACCTTCACCCTGTATCTCCCCGCTTCGCTCGTGCCGGTCGCGCACCCCAAGAAAGAAGAGGCTGAAGTAACCTACGGCAACGGAAAAATACTGGTCCTGGATGATGACGAGTTATTGCTCCGTGTTGTGGGCACCATGCTCGAAGCCCTGGGATACGAGGCTGAATTTGCTCTGGATGGCGAAGAGTGCGTACTGAAATACAAGGAAGCACGGCAAGCAGGCCAGCCGTTTGACGCGGTCATTATGGATTTGATTGTCCCCGGCGGCATGGGCGGCAGGGAGGCGATGCAACGCCTGCTGGAAATTGACCCGCATACCAAGGGTATCGTTACCAGCGGCTACAGCAACAATTCGATCTTGACGGATTTTTCAAGCTACGGCTTCAGTGGCGTCATCGCCAAGCCCTATCGTTTCTCCGCCTTGAGCAAGCAGCTGCAACAGATCCTGGACATGGATGACACAAAACAGCCAGATGACACTGGACCCCTCTCTGCGGGAGAAAAGGGTGGCACACCCGCCCCCACTCCTGATCAGGAATCCCGTCAGCCGACCGATGCTCCAGACAACCAATACCAGGAAACCATGCTGATGAATGATACGGTGGCCTTGCTCATAGTTGATCCGCAAAACGATTTTTTCCCGGGAGGTGCGCTCGCGGTTCCGGAGGGCGACCGGGTCGTCGCTCCGCTTAACCGGGCGGCAGAATGCTTTACGGCGGCAGGCCTGCCGGTATTTGTCAGTCGCGACTGGCACCCGGCGGAAAGCGGACATTTTCAATCGTTTGGCGGTCCATGGCCGGAGCACTGCGTCCAGGGAACCAACGGGGCCGCTTTTCATCCGGACCTGCGTCTGCCGGAAAGCACCATTATCATCTCCAAGGGAATCGAACCCCACACAGACGGATATTCCGCCTTTGACGGAATTTCATGGACAGGCTTACCCTTTGCGGAAATGCTGGAAAACAGAAATGTTCACCACCTGTGCATCGGCGGCCTGGCCACCGACTACTGTGTGCGGGCCACGGTGCTGGAAGCGTTGAAGCAGGGATTGGCGGTGACCCTGCTTGTCGATTGCGTGGCCGGGGTGGATATCACACCGGGTGATTCGCAGCGTGCCCTGAAGGAGATGCAGCAAGCCGGGGCCCGTATCCTTTCGGTCGATAAATTGCGTCTCCAGCAAGCCCCTGCGCAGGAATAAGGCGAAGGGGCTGGCAGAGATGCGGATACCGGACCGGCACCGCAGACAGATGACCATAGATCCGGAAGCAGCGTATCTGCAAGCAAAGGACACCATTGCGCAGGCTGCCTGTCACGCTGTTGTACAGCAGATCGATCTTCTCGTTTCCTCTCGTAAACGACAACCACGACAAGGAGAAACACTATGAAACATTCCAATCTGTTACTGCTCATCTTCTTACTGCTGCTGGCATCCTGCGCCAACCGCGGCCAGACCGGAGCCCTCGGCGGCGGAGCTGCCGGAGCCGCCATTGGCCAGGCTATCGGCCATAACACCAGCGCGACCCTGATCGGCGCGGCTGTCGGCACCCTGGTGGGCTACATTGTCGGCAATGAAATGGACAAATACGACCGGCAACAGCTCAACCATACCTATGAGCGCGGCATGTCCAACCAACGCTCGTCCTGGGTGAACCCGGACAACGGCAACCAGTACGCGGTCACTCCGCAGCCGGCCTATCAGAATCCAACCAATCAGCAGATATGCAGGCGGGCGGAAATTGAAGCCATTATCGACGGCAAAACCGAAAGAACCTTCAGCACCGCCTGTCGGGACGCCAACGGTCACTGGGTCTTACGATAAAGGGGGTTTCCCTCAATCAATCCTATTGGGCAGAGCATAACCCCATACTCTGGCAGCAGCTTCAATGGAGGACAGGCGTTCATGGCTACTCCGTTCATTATCAAAGACTGTACCCTTATCTCCATAGCAATGGGGGTGGAAGCGCAAAACTTGCGCGAGTTGAGCGATCGCGTCAAGACCATCCATCCGGGATGCATCTATTTCCATTTCTGGGGCGGCATGCTTCGCTCCAGATTCGACGAACCGGAATACCAGAATGATTTTGCCGCCTGGGCCTGGCGCAGTCTGCATGATTTCCGCCTGGCGGAACGGCTGGCCATTATCGATCCAACGCAACACCGTGATATTGAAGATCTGCGCCAGGAGCTGCTGGATGTGATCGACGAGCGGCTGGCGGAAACCGAATGGATCCCCTGGGCCAGGGCCGGACAGCGGTTTCAATTTACCCGCTCGCAGATTGTGGTTTTCGATACCGGCATACGCATCAACCACCCCCGGGAATTGCTCGAAAGAATTCCCCACATGTCGCTCGGTTCTATTTTTTATCATTTCATTGACGCCCGACGCCGGACCGAACATGGAAAAGACGATTTCGTGGAATGGTTTCAGGGTTTTGAAGGGGATATATGCAATGAGATGATCAAACGGGTCAGACGCATCGATCCCTACTTCACCACCTTGGCTGAATTACGCAAAGAGCTCGAGGAGGTACTGCTGGTTTGCCCGCTTGACGAGTGACGCTCATGCACAACGCGCGAACGTGAATGCCGTGGAAGCATGAAGAGGTCGCAGGGCGGGGCTAGAACACCTCTGGGTATCGTCCCCCGAAACCCCCAGCTGGATTGCCATCGCATTTTTCTCCCCACGACAAGAAACTATGGTGACAGGCAATGACCGTGGAACGACAGCATCCCATGCCGTTTGGGACCGAGATAACGCCGGAGGGTGTCCTTTTCAGGCTGTGGGCGCCCGATGCCCGCACAGTTGAACTCGTTCTGGAAAGCAAGGAGGGCACCCGCTCGCTGTACCCCATGACCGGGGACACCCAGGGCTGGTATCGTTTCCTGTCCTCCCGGGCCGGTCCCGGCTCCCGCTACCGCTTCCGCATCGATGCCGACCTGCTGGTTCCTGATCCGGTGTCCCGCTGTCAGGCAGAGGATATCCACGGCCCGAGCGTGGTCATCGATCCCCGGGCATTCCCGTGGATCGATGCATCCTGGCAGGGACGCCCCTGGGAAGAAACGGTCATCTACGAGCTCCATACCGGCGCGTTTTCAGCGGACGGCACCTTTTCCGGTATTATCGATCGCTTGGATTACCTGGCCGAGCTGGGGGTCACAGCGGTGGAACTCATGCCGGTGGCCGATTTCCCCGGACAGCGGAACTGGGGCTATGACGGAGCGCTGCTGTTTGCCCCGGACCGGGCCTATGGAGAGCCCGAGGACCTCAAAGCACTTGTTCAGGCAGCCCATGCCAGAAACCTGATGGTGTTTCTCGATGTGGTGTACAACCACTTCGGACCCGAAGGGAACTACCTGTACGTCTATGCAAAATCAGCGTTCTTTGACGAAAGCCGCCATACGCCCTGGGGGGCCGCCATTGGCTTCGATGGGCCGATGCGTTCCATGGTCCGCCGGTTTTTCGTCGATAACGCCTTGTACTGGCTGGAAGAGTATCATGTCGACGGTCTTCGTTTCGATGCGGTCCATGCCATCTACGACAACTCCATGCCGCACATTCTCGAAGAAATCGCTACAGCGGTCCGCAATGGACCCGGCCGCCGGCGCCATATTCATCTGATCCTGGAAAACGACAGCAACGAAGCCCGCTATCTCCGCAGAAACACCGACGGGACCGGCCTGCGCTACAACGGCCAATGGAACGATGATATCCATCACGCCTGCCATGTCCTGCTGACCGGCGAAAAACAAGGGTATTACGGCGATTACGCCCAGCGAACGCTGCACCTGCTGGGACGCTGCCTGACCGAAGGATTTGCCTACCAGGGCGAACCGTCACCCTACCACAACGACCGGCCCCGCGGCGAACCCAGCAGCCATCTGCCGCTGACAGCCTTTGTCTCCTTCCTGCAGAATCACGATCAGATCGGCAATCGGGCCTTTGGCGACCGGCTGATGCATCTGGCCCCGGAACCCCTGGTCAAGATAGCCGCCGCCCTGCTGCTGCTGGCACCATCCCCCCCGCTCCTCTTCATGGGGGAAGAGTTCGCCGCTGCGACACCTTTTCTGTACTTCTGCGATTTCGGCCCGGAACTGGCTGATAGCGTGAAAGAAGGAAGACGACGTGAATTCGGCCGTTTCCCCGAGTTTGCCGACCCCGCGAAACGGGAAGGCATCCCCGACCCCAACGACGCCGAGACCTTTCAGCGCTCCCGACTCGACTGGCAGCAACAGGAGCACAGCAAGGGCCGGGAATTTCTTCAGCTCTACCGAACGCTGCTCGCCCTGCGCAAACAATTGATCATTCCCAGGCTCTCCGGGCTGCAGGGAAACACGGCCACGTACACGCTTATCGGAACCGCCGGGCTGCATGTGCGCTGGCTGCTGGGTGATGGCTCGCACCTGGAAGTGGTGGTCAATTTTTCCGATGGGGTGCTGCCTGGTGTGCCCGTGAAATGCGACACGCTACTGTATGCCCTGCCCCCCCTTGACCGGTGCGATTCCCTGCGGCATGGACTGAGGCCGCGAAGTATTGCCTGGCTGCTCCACGACCCAAAAGGCGTCCACTATGAAAAAAAATAACCTCGAACAGTTCTGCTCTCTGTCAGGGATTGACTGCATTGCCCCGGATGGCGGCGACCCCGGAAAACAAATCACCGAGGAACGCCAACAGACGTTCCTTGCCGCCCTGGGGCTGCCAGACACCGATGCCGCGCATTGTGAACAGGCTCTGAATCAATTGCACCGGGACCATTGGCTCCAGATCATCAACCCGGTACTGGTGGCAGTTGAAGCAACCGGCCCGCTGTATTTTGAGCTTCGTTTGCCGGAAACGATGCTGCAGTATCCGCTGCACTGGCATTTTACCGAGGAAAACGGGACAAGCCATGATGGCGAAATTCTGCCCAATGCTCTGAAAAAATTGGCTGAGGCGCATTGTGACGGGGTGCGCTATGTGTCGTTGCGACTGCCCCTGACCCCCCAGGACTACACGCCGCCCCTTGGCTATCACCACCTGTGGGTGACCTGCACCGACGGTGCGGACACGAGCCTCAGCGGCCAGTGCCAGCTGATCCTCACCCCGCAACAGGGTTACACGCCTCCCGGCCTGTTGCAGGAGGCGCGTATCTGGGGCGTGTCCTGTCATCTCGACACCATCAGATCGAAAAGAAACTGGGGCATAGGCGACCTGACCGATCTGCACCATATCCTGCGCTGGGCCGCGGAAAACGGAGCGGCAACCGTGGCGGTTTCCCCGCTGCTGTCCAGGCGGCTGCCCCGGCAGGACGGGTTGTACCCTGCCCTGCCCTCCAACCGGTGCTTCCTCGATCCGCTTTTCCTCGACCTGGAGGCTGTCGCCGATTTTCGTGAAAACGAGGATCTGCGGGCCCTGGTCCAGGACCCTGCCTTTCAGGTTCGTATTGCCAAGCTGCGCGATGCGGAGCTGGTGGAATACGAGGAAGTTGCCGCGCTCAAGAAGGTTGTTTGCGAGGCACTATGGCAGCATTTTCAGCTCAATCACCTCAACCCTGAAACCGAACGAGGATGGAATTTCCGTCATTTCCAGCAGACCGGCGGCCAATCCCTGCAGGCCTTTGCGCTGTATGAGGCGCTTGGCGATCATGCCCGAGAACAGGCAGAAGAGACCGGCGCCGCCCCTTTCCGGCCGGACCCCATGCCTGATCCATCGTCTGCGGAAGGTGCGGACCTTGCCGCGACCCATCAGCAACGGATAGCCTACCACCAGTATCTCCAGTGGCAGCTCGAACTGCAGCTGGCCGAGGTGGGCAAACGTTCCCTCGAGCTGGGACTGAAAGTGGGGCTCACTCTGAGTCTCCCGGCCGGTGTCGACCCCGAGGGTGCTGAGGTCTGGTCGCAGCCGTCGTTTTTTGCCGGCGCACTGCGGGTGCAGGATGCAACCGGCACCTGTTATCCGCTGGGGCCGCCCCTGCTGACGGCACCAATGGCGGCGGAGGGCTATGCCTCGTTCATCAACATGCTTCGCTGCACCATGCGGTATGCCGGCGCCCTGCGCCTCGATGCCATCGAGCTGCTGGAACGTCAGGAGTGGCACGAAGCGAAAACCATGGAGACGCCGGGGTTGCTGGTTGCCCCTCCCGCCGCCGACCTGCTGGGTATCATTGCCCTGGAAAGCCGGAGAAACCGCTGCCTGATCATCGGCGACCATCGCGCTCCCCTGTCTGCGAAGTTCAGCAAGGTATTGCGCGACCGGGGCGTGCTTGTCGGCATCCCCGGATTTTTCGAAAACGATCATCAGGGGGAATGGCCGGCACCGTCCCTGTATCCCGGGCCCTCCGTGGTCATGGCCAGCCGCTATGACATCTGCTCGCTGAGCAGCCTGTGGCAAGGCAGGGATATCCCGCTGCTCGCAAGCCAGTGCCCCTTTTTTGACACCCGGGCGCAGGAACGCGCGGTCATAACCAGGGCATCGGCGAGAGCGCGCCTGCTGGTGGCGCTCAAACGCGAAAACCTGTTGCCTCCCGGTTATGCCATTGATCCGGCAGACGTGGCCGTGATGACCCCGGAGCTGATCAATGCCCTGTATGCGTTCCTGAGCCGAACCCCGGCAAAAATCGTGCTGGTCCATCTCATCGACCTGCCGGTTGCGTCCGATCAGGACTCATCAGTAGAGCAAGCGCAGCACCCTATCTGGAGGCAGCGGCTGCAAACCGAGCTGGAGGACATGGCTTGCGACGAGCATATCCAGCAGCTTTTCCGTGAATTTTGTTATGTGCGCACCATCGGCGTTGTCCGTCCTTCAGCGCCTCAGGCCGACCGGAAAATGCGCCAGGGGTATACCACCCCCCGCTGCTTTTACCGCTTGCAGTTCAGCAGGCAGTTCACCTTTCTCCAGGCTGCGGCCATCGTTCCGTATCTCAAGGAGCTTGGCATCAGCCACTGTTATGCGTCACCCTATCTCAAGGCCCGCCCCGGAAGCCCCCACGGCTATGATATTATCGATCACTCCGCTCTCAACCCCGAGATCGGCAGCAGAAAGGAGTATGAAGAGTTTGTCGCCGCCCTCGACCAAAACGGCATGGCGCAGATTCTCGACATGGTTCCCAACCACATGGGGGTCGGGCCGGATAATCAATGGTGGGTCGATGTCCTGGAAAACGGCCAGGCATCCCTGTACGCCGACTTTTTTGATATCAACTGGCAGCCCCAGGAAGAAGGGCTGAAAAACCGCATTCTCCTGCCCGTGCTCGGCGATTATTTCGGCGTTGCTCTGGAGCAGGGCAGGCTGCGGCTTGTTTTTCTGCCGGAGAAAGGCCGTTTCTTTATTTCCTATTACGAACACTTCTACCCGCTTGCACCCAAGACCTATCCCCACATCCTCGGTCACGATCTGTCACGCCTGGAAACCCGCCTGGGCAGCAACCATGAGGGGTTTCTTGAACTGCAAAGCCTTATTGCCTCGTTTACCAATCTTCCCGGCCGCGAAGAAACAGACCAGGAGCTGTTGGACATGCGCAACCGCAATAAGGAGGTGCTGAAAAGGCTCCTGGCCCGGCTGTGCCGTGAAGCCCCCGAAATCGCATTGTTTATCGAGGAAAACGTCATCTATTACAATGGCGAGCCGGGCCGGCCGGAGAGTTTTGATCCGCTGGAAGAATTGCTCGCGCTGCAGGCCTTTCGCTTGGCTTTCTGGCGCGTTGCCTCGGATGAGATCAACTATCGGCGTTTTTTTGATATCAACGACCTGGCCGGTATCCGCATGGAGCACAAAGCTGTTTTCGATGCAACCCACTCCTTTGTTCTCGACCTGATCGCCACCGGTAAAATCGACGGATTACGTATCGATCATCCCGACGGACTGTACGATCCGAAAAGCTATTTTCGCAGGCTGCAGGCCGCCGCCACCGGCACCTTGCCGGAACAGTGGCCCATTGCCGAAACAGGTGCATCGGTTCGTGACCGGCAGGCAGCCCTCCCCCTGTATGTTGTGGTCGAAAAAATTCTCTCCGACTTCGAACAGCTGCCCGATGACTGGATGGTGCACGGGACCAGCGGCTATGATTTCTCCTGCCTGCTGAACGGTCTCTTTGTCGACCGGTCGGTGGAACAGGAGATGACGGCGCTCTATCATGAGTTTATCGGCCATGAA
>JBFJXW010000086.1:0-14961 GCA_041622895.1 Desulfobulbus sp.
CGTATACTTTTTTACACCGGAAGGTCCCATAAGATGGGTGAGGTCCATGACGGCGCTGCTGTTATGGATTGGATGGAGCAGGAGCAGGAACGGGGAATCACTATCACCTCTGCTGCGACAACCTGCACCTGGAGAGACATCCAGATTAACATCATCGACACACCGGGACATGTTGATTTTACCGTTGAGGTTGAAAGGTGTTTGAGGGTCCTTGACGGTGCAGTTGCAGTTTTTTGTGCAGTGGGTGGTGTTGAGCCGCAGTCGGAAACAGTATGGCGGCAAGCAGATCATTACAAGATACCACGCATTGCTTTTGTAAATAAGATGGACCGCGTTGGCGCATCGTTTGAACGATGTGTCAAGGAGATTGAAAGCCGGCTGGGAAGTTCACCGGTTGCGATCACTTTACCGGTAGGCAGTGAAGATCAGTTCGCAGGCGTTATTGATCTGATCAGTCAGAAAATACTTCGGTTCGATGAAAGCTCTATGGGGCAAGTAGTCACAGAAGAACCGATACCGGAATCATTAGTAGGAGATTCATCGGCCGCCAGAATGGCCATCCTCGAGAAGTTGGCCGACTTCGATGAGGAGGTCATGGAAAAATATTTGAATGACAAAGAGATCACTCCAGGTGAAATCAGGAAAGCGTTAAGAAAAGCTACGCTATCACTTGATTTGGTTCCTGTGTTATGCGGCTCTGCTTTCAAAAACAAAGGTGTACAACCTTTATTGGATGCAGTCGCATGGTACTTACCTTCACCCGTTGATGTTCCCCCAGTTGAGGGGACGGATAAGGACGGTGCGCCGCTTATCCGAAAGCCAGAAAGGAGTGCAGCATTTAGTGGCTTGGTTTTCAAGCTGCAAAATGATCCATACGTCGGAAATTTAGCCTTTATTCGAGTGTATTCAGGTGAACTTGAAGTAGGTGCCAAAGTATTTAATCCGCGTAAAAGGAAAACAGAAAAGATCTCAAAATTATTGAAGCTCCATGCCAATAAACGTGAAGAGGTTTCCGTTATTGGTGCTGGAGACATAGGTGCCATCGCTGGTTTGAAGTTCACCAGGACAGGTGATACGCTTTGTGAAAATGGTGACTTCGTCGTTCTTGAAACTATAGTGTTTCCGGAACCGGTTATCGGAGTGGCGATTGAGCCCAAAACCAAGGCGGATGAAAAGCAACTAGCAGAAAGCCTCGAGAAAATAGTTAGAGAAGATCCAAGTTTCAAGGTTTCTGTAAGCGAGGATACCGGCCAGACCATAATTTCAGGGATGGGCGAACTGCATCTAGAGATTATCATAGACCGGCTGATTCGTGAATTTAAAGTAGAGGCAAATGTTGGGAAACCTCAAGTTGCCTACAGGGAAGCAATAGCCAGAACTAGCAAGGCTGAAGCCCGTTTTGAGGTCCAGGGAACAGGGAAGGGGCAGTACGGTCATGTAGAAGTTGAGCTTGTTCCTGGGGAAAGAAATAGTGGTAGTCGATTTGAGTGCCTTGTTGATGAAAGTTTGATTCCGAAACAGTTTGTTGAATAAATTAGAAAGGGTGCGTTGGACAGTTTGGATTCCGGTCCACTGATAGGTTACCCCCTCCTTGATGTCGTAGTGAAACTCGTTGGTGGATCGTACGATGAGGAAAAATCAACGGAAATGGCTTTTGGTGTTGCCGCTACTATGGCCTGCAGAAAAGCCGCCCTGCAGGGTGAGCCAGCACTGCTCGAACCAATTATGGATTTAGAGATTGTGACTCCCGAAGACTATCTGGGAGAGGTTATAAACGATCTCAATAAAAAACGAGCACAGGTAAATAGAGTTGAAGCGGGTCGAGGTTCTCAGGTTGTTCAAGCCAAAGCCCCTCTGGCTGAAATGTTTGGATATTCAACAGACTTGAGATCTGCAACACAAGGACGGGCAACTTTTACCATGAAATTTAGTGAATTTGCAGTGGTTCCAGCCAAGAGAGCGGAAACCATAATACATAAGATAAGAGGCGTATAAGCTTTTTATACCCGATTGAGGAACATTGAGATGGCGAAGGAAAAATTTCAGCGGACAAAACCGCATGTCAACGTCGGAACCATTGGTCACATTGATCACGGAAAAACAACTTTGACAGCGGCAATTACGCGCGTTTTATCAACAAAAGGGATGGCGAATTTTACTGATTTCAGTGAAATCGATAAGGCGCCTGAAGAAAAAGAGCGCGGTATTACAATTGCCACCGCCCATGTTGAATACCAAACGACTAATCGCCATTATGCCCATGTAGATTGTCCTGGTCATGCTGATTACATCAAGAATATGATCACTGGTGCTGCCCAGATGGACGGTGCAATTTTGGTCGTTGGTGCAGACGACGGTCCGATGCCTCAGACCCGTGAACATATTCTTCTCGCTCGTCAGGTAGGTGTTCCGGCAATGGTTGTGTTTCTTAATAAATGCGACATGGTTGATGACCCCGAACTCATCGAGTTGGTGGAAATGGAACTGCGTGAGCTGCTGGATAAGTATGACTTCCCGGGTGACGACATCCCGATCATTCATGGATCGGCGTTAAACGCTCTTGAAAATCCAGATGATCCCGAAAAAGCTAAATGTATATGGGATTTGATGGATGCGGTTGATAGTTATATTCCGCAGCCGGAAAGGGCTGTTGATAAACCCTTCTTGATGCCGGTCGAAGATGTCTTCTCCATTTCAGGGCGTGGTACTGTTGCAACGGGCCGTATTGAACGCGGTGTTGTTCATGTTGGGGACGAAATTGAGATTGTAGGTGTTCGTCCAACAGTCAAGACAACGTGTACCGGAGTTGAAATGTTCCGAAAGTTGCTTGACGAAGGCCAGGCTGGGGATAATATAGGCGCGCTCCTTCGCGGTGTGAAACGTGAGGACGTCGTGCGCGGGCAAGTATTGGCAAAACCCGGTAGCATTAAGCCTCACAAGAAATTTAAAGCCGAAGCGTATATCCTGACTAAGGAAGAAGGTGGACGACATACCCCGTTTTTTAATGGATATCGACCACAGTTTTATTTCCGAACTACGGATGTCACCGGAGTTTGTACTTTGGAAGAAGGCGTTGAAATGGTCATGCCAGGAGATAATATTCATATTATCGGAGAATTGATTACCCCTATTGCGATGGAGGCGGGTTTGCGTTTCGCTATCCGCGAAGGCGGTCGTACCGTTGGCGCTGGGGTTGTCAGCGAAATTATTGAATAAGAGGTGAAGAATGATTCCGACAGATAAGATCCGAATCAGATTAAAAGGCTACGACCATAAACTGCTTGACCTTTCTACTCGAGAAATCGTCGATACGGCAAGGCGCACTGGGGCAACGGTAGTAGGACCAATTCCCCTGCCCACAAGCATTAATAAATATACGGTACTACGCTCCCCGCATGTCGATAAGAAGTCCCGTGAACAATTTGAAATGCGGACTCATCGTCGATTGCTTGATATTCTCGAACCTACACAGCAGACAATTGATTCCTTAATGAAGCTTGAACTATCTGCTGGAGTTGATGTGGAAATAAAACTTCCCTGAACTTGTAGCGTGAGTAAAGAGCTGGTCTAAGAAAATTGAAATCACTTAACGTGATAGAGAATTGAATTTAGGTAGACAGATGCCGAATACGAAAGGAATATTGGGACGGAAAATTGGCATGACTCGGGTATATGATGAAAATGGCCGGTCAATTCCAGTAACCGTCATAGAGGCTGGACCTTGCACGATTCTCCAGAAAAAAACTATGGAAAAGGAAGGCTATAATGCTATTCAAATAGGTTTTCTGGAAAAAAAAGAATCAAGATTGAACAAACCTGAAGCTGGACACTTTAAACGGTCTGGTGGACAAGGGTTTTATCACATCAAAGAATTTAGGATAACAGATCCCGAATCCTATGAAGTGGGACAAAAAATAACACTTTCCGAGGTTCTTGCTATAGGCGATCTGATCGATATATCAGGCAAAACTAAAGGCCGTGGATTCCAGGGTGTTATAAAACGCCATGGTTTTTCCGGAGGTGGAGCTGGGCACGGTTCAAATTTTCATCGTGCTCCTGGTTCGATTGGATGTAGTGCTTGGCCGTCTCGAGTTCTTAAAGGGAAAAAAATGCCCGGGCGAATGGGGAATGACTCTGTGACCCAAAAGAACTTGAAGGTTATTGATATTCGAAACGAAGAGAATGTTTTGCTCGTTCGTGGAACGGTTCCAGGGGCAAAAAATGGATTACTCAATATTTTCACTAAAGCGTAATCGCCTGGACTGTTTTTAAGGAGATTCTCATGGCACTTTGTAATGTTTTAAATACTCTGGCTGAAAAAGTCGGCGAAATTGACTTAAATGACGATTTGTTCAGTGTTGAAGTCAAAACGGGAATCCTGCATGAAGTTGTTTGCATGCAGCGAGCCAATCGTCGCAGTGGCAATGCAAGCACCAAAACTCGGGGCGAAGTAAGTGGCGGTGGTGCTAAACCATGGAAACAAAAAGGTACAGGTAGAGCACGGGCTGGCAGCAGGACATCTCCTGTATGGCGCGGGGGTGGTACCACCTTTGGCCCCAAACCTCGTGATTATAGCTACAATATGCCCAAAAAAGTAAAAAAGCTGGCATTGAAAATGGCGCTCAGTGCACGTAACCAAGAAGGCAATCTTATAGTAGTTGATAATTTTGATGTGCCAGAAATTAAGACTAAAAATTTTGTAAAAGTGATGAGCAATTTTCAATTCAAGGATTGTCTTGTAGTTACAGATGATATTGATGAGAAAGTGAGTTTGTCAGCAAGAAATGCTGTGGGATTCAAAGTGCTGCCTGTTGCTGGATTGAATGTTTATGACATATTGAAATATTCTAAATTAATGCTTCTTCAATCTAGTCTTGCCAAAATTGAAGAGAGGTTGATGGTATGAAAGCCCTTTTTGATGTAGTAAAAAGTCCCTGTCTAACTGAAAAAGGCAATTATCTGCAGGAAACTCAGGGTAAAGTGGTTTTTAAGGTCGATCGACGTGCAAATAAAATCGAGATAAAAAAAGCTGTAGAAAGCTTGTTCGATGTAACTGTTTCGAAAGTCGCTACTAGCAATATGACTGGGAAGCAGAAGAGGGTTGGTGCACGATCCACCGGTAAAACGAGCGATTGGAAAAAAGCATATATCACCCTAGCTGAAGGGAAAATCAATTTCCTTGATGAGCTTTGATCTTTATACATCTGATTGAGTTCAGCAGAGACTAGATTACAGGAAAAACAATGGCTATAAGAATCCATAAACCGACATCACCCGGTAAACGGCATCACGTATCAGTACAACAAGAATTTTTATCTGATAAAGATCCCGAAAAGAGCCTCTTAACCCCCCTGAATAAAACAGGCGGTCGGAATGCCTTCGGGAGGATAACTTGTCGGCATAAAGGCGGCGGGCACAAAAGAAAATATAGAATTGTCGACTGGAAGCGCAATAAAGCTGAAATTCCAGCTAAAGTAACCGCGATTGAGTATGATCCGAATCGCTCTGCTAATCTGGCGTTGTTACTCTATGCTGATGGCGAGAAGGCATATATCCTTGCTCCCAATGGAATCGCTGTAGGCGATACTGTTGTAGCTGGCACAAGCGTCGATATTAAAATTGGCAATTGTCTACCGATGGTTAACATTCCCTTGGGTACCGTTATCCATAATATCGAAATGAAAATTGGCAAGGGTGCTCAAATGGTACGCTCAGCCGGTGCTTCTGCTCAATTAATGGCCAAAGACGGTAATCAGGTTCTTGTTAAATTGCCTTCAGGGGAAGTGCGTAAATTTAATAAAGAATGCCGAGCCTGCATCGGCCAAGTTGGAAATACAGAATATGGCAGGCAAAAGTTAGGCAAAGCTGGACGTGCGAGATGGAAAGGTATCAGACCTTCGGTACGCGGTGTGGCTATGAATCCGGTCGATCATCCAATGGGTGGTGGTGAAGGAAAGAGTTCTGGTGGTCGTCATCCTTGTTCTCCTTGGGGCATTCCGTCAAAAGGTTTTAAAACAAGAAAGCCAAAAGTTTCAGATCGTGATATTGTCAATAAAAGGAATTAGTTAAGGGAGAATTAAATCATGGCTCGTTCCATAAAAAAAGGCCCTTTTGTCGATGATCATCTGATGAAGAAGGTCGAGCAGGCACAAGAATCGGGTTCAAAAAAAGTTATTAAAACTTGGTCTCGTAGATCCGATATTTTACCAGAAATGGTTGGTTTGACCTTTGCTGTTCACAACGGTAATAAATTTATTCCGGTATATGTCTCTGAAAATATGGTTGGACATAAGCTTGGTGAATTTTCTCCGACCAGAACATATTACGGTCATGCCTCTGATAAAAAAGGCCGATAAGCTATAACTGACTTTTGCAGCAAGTCCCTCAGGAGTGAAACGATGGAAACAAAAGCCGTCGCAAAATATATTCGTATTTCGCCACAAAAGGCTCGTTTGGTAGCAGACGTTATCCGTGGCATGAGTGCAGAAAAAGCAGTGACAACATTACGCTTCATGCCAAAAAAGGCGGCGCGGATTATTCGAAAGGTGTTAGAATCGGCTGTCGCCAATGCTGACCAATCGGAATCCATTGATGTTGACACATTGTATGTCAAAGAAATTTTCATCGACGGTGGCCCCATGCTCAAGCGTTTTAGTCCTCGAGCAATGGGTAGAGCTACACGAATTCTTAAACGGACAAGCCATATAACAGTTGTCGTTGATGAGGCCTGATTTTCAGGTACGACTGATTTTAGATTAACTGTAGAGGGAACGGAGGATTATCTTGGGACAAAAAGTCAATCCCATTGGACTGCGTATCAATATAACGCGATCTTGGGAATCTATCTGGTATGCTGACAAAGATTATGCCAATAACCTGCATCAGGATCAGCTTATACGGAAATACCTGAAAAAAAGACTTTACCATGCAGGGATATCGCGAATTGTTATTGAGCGAACCGGGGAAAAGGTTAAAGTAAAACTTTTTACTGCTCGTCCGGGTATTGTTATCGGTAAAAAAGGAACTGAGATTGAGGGATTAAAAAAAGACCTCGAGCAAAAATTCAAAAGAACCTGTTTTATCGACATCCAAGAAGTGCGACGTCCTGAAGCAGATGCGCAACTTGTTGCAGAAAATATCGCTACCCAATTAGAGCGACGTATCGCATTCCGTAGAGCGATGAAAAAATCTATCAATTCAGCGCTTAGATTTGGTGTGCAAGGAATAAAAATATCTTGTTCTGGCCGTCTCGGTGGTGCTGAAATGTCACGCACCGAATGGTTCAAAGAAGGCAGGGTACCGTTGCATACTTTACGTGCTGATATCGACTACGGCACTGCGGAAGCCAAAACTACCTACGGGATTATCGGAGTAAAAGTCTGGATTTTTAAAGGTGAGATTCTGGCTGATAGGGATAATCCTGTCGAGCAGGCCGCTCAAAATATTTGAGTATTAAATCCATACCTAGAAAGATATCCTCCATTAGGAGCATGAGATAATGTTAAGTCCACGTAAAGTAAAACATAGAAAACAGCATAAGGGACGGATGCATGGTGAAGCCCAACGTGGATCCGACCTTGCCTTTGGTGACTATGCACTGAAAGCTGTTGGTTGCGGTAGAATGACTGCGCAACAGATCGAAGCTGCACGTATTGCCATTAATCGTAAAGTTAAACGTGGTGGTAAATTATGGATCCGGGTCTTTCCCGATAAATCCATCACCAAAAAACCTGCTGAAACCCGAATGGGAAAAGGTAAGGGCTCGCCAGAATACTGGGTTGCTGTTATCAAACCAGGGCGTATTCTTTACGAATTAAAAGGTGTTCCGGAAGAGTTAGCCTTGGAAGCGTTACGCTTGGCAAGCTTTAAGCTCCCGTTTCCTACTACCCTTGTTAGTAAGAGCAATACGATATGAAAGCTAAAGAACTTAGAAGTTTGACAACAGAAGATCTGCTTAAAAAAGACAAGGATGTACGCGAAGATCTTTTTAGGCTCCGTTTTAAACATGGAATTCGACGTCTTGAAAATCCTGCTAAACTGTCTCAATTAAAAAGAGATATAGCGAGAATCCAAACTGTACTTGCTGAAAAAAAATAATACTAATCAGCCTGATGGAATATCAAATTGCCACTGGACGAAATTATGAATGATCATGTAAAAAAAACGCGACAAGGATTTGTTGTTAGTAACAAGATGGATAAAAGCGTTGTCATTGTAGTCGAGCGTAAAATTCCCCATAAACTTTATGGGAAATATATACGGCAACAAGCCAAATATATGGCGCACGATGCGAGCAATCAATGTCAAATTGGTGATCTGGTCTTAATTGAAGAGTGCAGACCCTTATCGAAAAGAAAACGTTGGCTAGTTCGAAGTGTCATTCAGCGTGTTGCTTGACAACGATAAGTACCAATTATCATAAAATTGATGATACACGAAATGAAAAGATAATCGGGTGAGGTCATGATCCAAACTGAAACCATATTGAATGTCGCCGATAATTCCGGTGCAAAAAAAGTACTCTGTATCAGAGTGTTAGGTGGAACCCGGAAGCGTTATGCAAGCATTGGTGACATCATTGTTGTCACAGTGAAAGAAGCCATCCCCCATGCAAAGGTTAAAAAGGGAGATGTGCTAAATGCTGTAGTAGTGCGGACCGCTAAAGCCATTAAACGACCCGAAGATACTACTGTTAAATTTGATGAAAACGCTGCTGTCCTGTTGTCAAATAATGGCGAGCCAATAGGTACACGTATTTTTGGTCCTATTGCGCGTGAACTCAGGTCACTTGGATTTATGAAAATTATTTCTCTTGCTCCTGAAGTTTTATAACCTACTAGAGAATAATATTTTTGAGAGATTGAGGAACAATACGATGCGCCTAGGACAAACTAGCTTACGAGTTAACGATAAAGTCGAAGTTTTAGCGGGAAAGGACAAGGGTCGAGTTGGTAAGATATTAAGATTTGAAAAAAATACCAATCGTGTAGTTGTTGAACGCATTAATATGATCAAGAAGCATCAAAAAGCTACCGATGCAACGCAATCCGGCCAAATAATCGAACGGGAGGCAGGGATCCATATTTCCAATGTAATGCTCGTGTGCCCAGAGTGTGCTGAAACTGTCAAGATCGGTAAAAAGATCCTGGAAGATGGCACAAAGTCGAGAGTATGTAAAAGTTGCCAAGCAACAATTGAGATATCAAAATAATTGAATTTCGCTGCTTACGGAGTAAATGATGGGCACCTTAAAAGAGCAATATGAAAATGAAATAAAACCCGAACTTCAGAAGAAGTTGGGCGTTGTAAATATGATGGATATCCCTAAGATCGAAAAAGTTGTTCTTAATATGGGATTGGGAGAAGCCGTTCAAAATCCTAAAATTGTCGAAAAGGCTGCACAAGAACTAACTTTAATCTCTGGTCAAAAGGCTGTCGTTACCCGCGCTAAAAAATCCATAGCAACTTTCAAGTTGCGCGAGGGAATGCCGATTGGAACTCGAGTCACTCTTCGAAAGGATCGTATGTACGATTTTCTTTCGAAACTGATTAATATTGCCCTACCAAGGGTTCGCGATTTTCGCGGAGTGTCAGCCAAAGGATTCGATGGACGAGGGAATTTTTCAATGGGAGTAACTGAACATATCATTTTTCCCGAAATTGATTATGACAAAATTGATCAAATTCGTGGATTAAATGTAACCATCGTCACAACAGCAAAAACCGATGAGGATGCACGGGCTTTATTGGCTGCTATCGGAATGCCCTTTAGAAAGAAATAATCTGTTCTCTCTATACTTGGTGCTTAATTAATTTATTTCTTAGGAGGATTCTGTGGCAAAAAAATCACTCATTGCCAAGGCAAGCCGTAAGCAAAAATTTTCTGTTCGTTCTTATAACCGTTGCCCATTATGCGGAAGAGCAAGGGCCTATTATAGAAAATTCGGCATGTGCCGACTTTGTTTTCGTAAATTAGCGTCCCAAGGTGAAATTACCGGTGTGACTAAATCGAGCTGGTAATAGAAAAATCTTTCGAAGAATTACCACTCTGTTTAGAAACAAGTTTAATGTTGTTTCTTATTTAAAAGAGGAATTAATCAATGTCCATGAGTGATCCGTTGGCAGATATGCTGACAAGAATTAGAAATGCAGTGAAATCGCGTTTTAGTTCAGTTGAAATGCCGTTGTCTAAACTTAAGGTCAGTGTTGCAAAAGTTCTAAAGAATGAGGGATATATTTCAGAGTATCATATTATTGAACAAAGCCCGCAGGGAATCCTGAAAATAGACCTCAAGTACGGATCAAATAATGAGCAGGTTATCAGTGGCATTCGAAGAATCAGCAAGCCTGGATATCGTCAATATAAAACAAGTGATCGTATTCCTAAAGTCATGAGTGGATTAGGTATCGCTATTTTGACGACTTCTAGAGGTGTTATTACCGACAAGGAAGCTCGCTCACAGAATATTGGTGGTGAACTTCTTTGTGAAGTTTGGTGATGCGATTATAATCGCGGTTAAAGGAGATAATGATGTCCAGAATAGGTAAACAACCAATACCAATTCCTAAGAACGTAAAGGTTGATATACAAGGAACACATATTAAAGTCCTTGGTGATAAAGGATCTCTTGAGAGAGATATCAGGCCTGAAATCGATCTTACTGAGCAAGACAACACCATTGTATGTACCCCTAAAGGGACGAGTAAGCGAGTAATGGCTTTTTGGGGCATGACAAGATCTTTGGTCAGTAACATGGTTACAGGTGTGGATCAAGGTTTCAGCAAAAAGCTCATGATTGAAGGTGTCGGGTATAGAGCAAATATTTCTGGCAGTATTTTAACTTTGAATGTGGGATTTTCTAATCCAGTAAATTTTGCATTGCCAGAAGGAATCTCTGCTACAGTTGAAAAAGACAATTCAATCACTATACATGGTATAGACAAAGAATTAGTTGGATTAACCGCCGCCAAAATTCGAGAGATACGTAAACCTGAACCTTATAAAGGTAAAGGAATTAGATATTTTAATGAACATATCGTTAGAAAGGTTGGTAAGGCTGGCGGTAAAAAATAACCTCAATTTTTTGATGCAAAAATTCTATCATGGCTAAAACTAATCAAAAAGCTATTTCAAGGCAAAAACGAGTACAAAGAATTCGCAGGAAAATCTTTGGTACCTCAGAGAGGCCTCGGCTTAGTGTATATCGCAGTAATAAACATATCTATGTGCAAATTATTGACGATGTACTTCATAAAACATTGGTATCTATGTCTACCGGAGACAAAAACTTCGACTGTGCCGATTTAAAAGGGAAATGTGAACCGGCTAAAAAAGTCGGTTTGATAGTAGCTGAAAAAGCAAAATCCGTTGGCATTGAAAAAGTTGTCTTCGATCGTGGTGGTAACTTATATCACGGACGTATTAAGGCCCTTTCTGATGGTGCTCGAGAAGGCGGATTACAGTTTTAACTCTTAAACAGCAAATTAATCATTTTGATTAAAGATAATTAACGGGGGTGTTTCTTGGCTGAATTTAAGCGAGCGAAAGAAGGGATTCAGGAAGAGCTCATCGAGAAAATAGTCTTTATCAACCGGGTAGCAAAGGTTGTTAAAGGCGGTCGACGATTTAGTTTCAGTGCCATTGTTGTGGTTGGTGATGGACATGGAAAAGTTGGGTACGGATTAGGTAAAGCTAATCAGGTCCCCGAGGCAATTCGAAAAGGCATTGAACATGCACGAAAAGATATGCGATCTGTATCTTTAACTGCTGTTTCCATTCCTCATGATATCATGGGAAAATTTAAATCCGGTAGCGTTATGCTTAAGCCTGCTTCTGATGGAACTGGGGTTATTGCAGGTGGTGCTGTCAGAGCCGTTTTAGAGGCTGCCGGAGTACAAAATATCCTGACCAAGTGCCTTGGGTCTAACAACCCGCACAACTTGGTTAAAGCAACCATAAGCGGATTACGGCAACTACGATCAGCAGAGCAAATTGCCAAATTAAGAAACTTAAAAGTTGACGAGATGGTTGCCTGAACAACTTCTCCACTGTGGGTGCATACATATGAATGAAAACGTTACATTTACTCAGGTTAAAAGTGGTATCGGTAGCCCTAAAGCGATTCGGGCAACCTTGGTCGGGTTAGGTTTAACCAAGATGTACAAAACCGTAACGAGGAAAAACACCCCTGAAATTCGCGGGATGTTGAACAAAGTACATCATCTAATCAAGGTGGAGGAATAGTCAGTGCTCAAATTAAATACTCTTGCTCCCACCCCTGGGGCTCGCAAAGCTAACAAAAGGGTTGGCCGTGGACCGGGTAGTGGAAGCGGAAAAACAGCGGCCCGTGGTCATAAAGGCGCACGTGCACGTGCTGGTTATAGCGCCAGTCCTGGTTTTGAAGGCGGCCAGATGCCATTACATCGTCGTCTTCCCAAAAGAGGCTTTACTAATATTTTTAAAAAAATATATAACCTTGTCTCTCTTGACGATCTGAACATTTTTGATGCTGGCAGTACAATCGACCACGAAGCCTTGGTCACCGCTGGCATTGTAAAAAAAGCTGGTCCAATAAAAATACTTGCTAATGGCGACATAACCAAAGCCGTCAACGTGAAGGTTGACAAGGTCAGCGGAAACGCAAAAGAAAAAATCGTTGCAGCAGGTGGTACTGTTGAGGAATAACGAATGAGCGGTCTTGTCAGTGCTGCCAGCATACCTGAACTACGGAAGAGAGTGATATTCACTCTCTTCATGCTTTTCGTTTATCGAATGGGAGTTCAAATTCCGACTCCAGGCATTAATGGAGAAGCACTTGGTGCTTTTTTTGAGCAGAATGCGAGTACGCTATTTGGCATGTTCAACATGTTCTCCGGTGGGGCATTGGAAAATTTTTCCATTTTTGCGCTGGGAATTATGCCTTATATCTCTGCATCAATTATTATCCAACTGCTTACTGTTGTTATTCCACAACTTGAAAGCCTATCCAAAGAAGGGGAAGCGGGACGCCGGAAAATTACTCAGTACACCCGGTATGGAACGGTCGTTTTGTCCATTATTCAAGGCTTTTTCATCGCGTCTGGTTTGGAGGGGATGAGTAGTCCCAACGGCATGCCGATTGTTATTGATCCTGGCCTGCAATTTAAGCTGATGACCGTCCTCACGTTGACATCAGGCACGGCATTCATCATGTGGCTTGGGGAGCAGATGACAGAACGTGGTATAGGCAACGGCATCTCTCTGATCATTTTTTCAGGAATAGTTGCGAGGATGCCTGCTGCTGTTGGGAATACAATCGAGCTTATAAAATCAGGTGAACTGGCCCTGGTTTTCGTTCCATTTATCATCACAATGATGTTTTTCATTGTAGCGTTCATAATATTTATTGAAACGTCTCAGCGACGCATACCAATACAATATGCAAAACGTGTCGTCGGACGACGTGTATACGGCGGACAATCCTCTCATCTACCGCTCAAAATCAATATCTCAGGCGTCATACCTCCTATTTTTGCATCATCCATAATGATGTTTCCTGCAACTATTGGTACCTTTATTAATATTGATTGGGTGCAACAATTGTCTGCAGCTCTGTCACCGGGAACATTATATTATTATTTAATGTTTGTCGGCATGGTTGTTTTCTTCTGTTTTTTTTACACCGCTGTGACTTTTAAACCAGATGATGTGGCAGAAAATTTGAAGAAAAATGGTGGATTTATTCCAGGTATACGCCCAGGTAAAAAGACAGCCGAATTTTTAGATAAAGCTTTGGTTAGACTTACTGTCGTTGGTGCAATTTATCTAAGTGCTGTATGTGTGATGCCTACAGTTTTAATAAGTAAATTGAATGTTCCTTTTTATTTTGGAGGGACTGCATTACTTATTGTTGTTGGTGTAGCAATAGACACTATTTCTCAAATTGAATCGCACCTCATCATGCGAAATTATGATGGGTTTATGAAAGCTGGGCGCATAAAGGGCAGGCATTGAGGCATATGTTGTGAACAGCAGTAACCATCAGGATAACTCCATTACCGTTAAAACTGATGATGAAATAGCAATAATGTATAAGGCAAACCAGATTGTATCTGGAGTGCTGACTATGCTAAAACATGAAATTATTCCCGGGATTTCAACTTTTACTCTCGATAAATTAGCAGAAGAGTATTGTCGGGATCATCGTGCAATTCCAGCTTTCAAAGGATACAGAGGATTTCCAGCCAGTCTATGTGCTTCTATCAACGAAGAGGTCGTTCATGGTATCCCTTCAAGAAAAAGATTTTTGCAAGACGGTGATATTGTTTCCTTAGATTTTGGCACCTTTTACCAAGGATTTTATGGTGACAGTGCTGTCACCGTTGCTGTGGGTGATGTGCGATCTGAAATTTCTCAGCTGTTAAAAGTTACCGAAGTTGCATTGCAAAAAGGGATAGAACAAGTCAAAGTCGGAAACAGAATTTCAGATATTTCACGGGCCGTTCAAGATTATACCGAACAGCATGGATTTTCGGTAGTGCGTCAATTTGTTGGCCACGGGATAGGTACTAACCTTCATGAGGCGCCGGAAGTTCCTAATTATGTACAAAGGCATGCATCTCCGCGACTTTTAGAAGGGATGGTTATTGCCATCGAACCTATGGTTAATATGGGCACTGCTAAAGTAAAAATTTTAAAAGATCAGTGGACGGTCATTACTGCTGATCGGAAACCCTCCGCCCATTTTGAGCATTCTGTCGCGGTATCTGCCGATGGACCGGTTATACTGAGTGATCGTTCTTCGAACGCATAGTTTTGACTTGCATTATAATTATGGAAGCCTATCGTCGATAAATACATAAAAAGGGTTGAAAAATAATGCTTAATCCGATATATAGTGAAAATTTCAGCTCGTTTAAGCGGGAGTTTTAGATAATATGGCCAAAGAAGATGCCATTGAAGTTGAAGGTACTATCATAGAA
>JBFJXW010000087.1:0-14907 GCA_041622895.1 Desulfobulbus sp.
GACTTCATTCGCGAGTATTTACCTTTCCTGAGTGAGTGCTCAGTCAAATAGTGGCATTCTCGCTTTCCCTGAGTGACCACTCACCTGAAATCACTTCTTCAAAAAAGGTGTCTTCTGCTTCATGCCGCGTCCACAATCAAAAAAAGAGGCAATTCTCCAGGTCGCCACCAGACTCTTTTCCGAGCACGGTTACTGGGACACCTCGGTGAACGATATTTCCAAAGCCACCGGCGTGGCGGAAGGGACCATCTTTTATCATTTCCAAACAAAGGAAGATCTTTTCCTTGCCGTACTGCAGAAATTCAAGGAAGAATTTATCGGCAAGTTCAAGCAGCATCTCGATGAGCACGAGTACTCAACAGGACTCGAAATGGTGGAGGGAGCTATTTCTTTCTATCTGTACCAGGCAAGCATGATGGAAGAACGGTTCCTCCTGCTCCACCGTCACCACTACTACCAGATTGCGCCCAACAATCCCAAATGCTGGCAGCACCTGGAAGAAATTTACAGCAGTCTGATCAGCATTTTTGAGCAGGCGATCATCAGAGGGCAAAAAGACGGCTCGATCCGCAAGGTCTCACCCAATAAAAAAGCCCTGCTGATATTCACCCTGGTCGACGGTCTGGTCCGGCTGGATACCTACAATCTGTATAAAGCGACATCTCTGTATGAAGAACTCATCGAATCCTGTCGCGCCTGGCTAAAACCCTAACCATTCAACCATTGGAAACATTCAACACGAGCGGACGGACATGTTACTGACAAAAATTTTCCCTTTTCTTGGCTGGATTAAAGGTTACAACGCAAAAAACTTACAGATCGATGCCTTGGCGGGTCTAACTGTCGCCCTGGTCCTCATCCCGCAATCAATGGCCTATGCCCAGCTGGCGGGGCTCCCTGCCTACTTCGGCCTGTACGCTGCCTTTCTGCCGCCGATGGTAGCCGCGCTTTTTGGCTCCAGTCGACAGCTGGCCACCGGTCCGGTTGCGGTGGTTTCTCTCATGTCCGCAGCCTCCTTGCAACCACTGGCCACCGCTGGAAGTTCCGAGTTCATTTCCTACTCCATTATCCTGGCACTCATCGTCGGTATCTTTCAGTTTTCCCTCGGTGTCCTTCGTCTCGGCCTGGTGGTCAACTTTCTCTCACACCCGGTGGTCAACGGCTTCACTAATGCCGCAGCCATTATCATCGCCTCCTCGCAGTTCTCCAAATTTTTCGGGGTGTATGTCGATTCAGCGCCCCATCATTATGAAACCATGATCCGGGTTGCGCAGGCAGCCATCGATTACACCCATTGGCCGACCCTGGCCTACGGGGTCGGCGCCGTGGCAATCATGGTTATTCTCAAAAAGATCAACCCTAAGATACCCGCTGTTCTGGTTGCTGTTGTCGTTACCACCGTCCTCTCCTATTTCACCGGCTACAACAAAGATCTGCAGGTACCCCTGACCGCCATTCAAATACCCGAGATCGAACACCTGGTAACTGAGTTCAATACCAATATCCAAACTATCGATGACCTGGGCAAAGAACGCGCAACCGCCGGCAAGAAACTTGAGCAGGTATCAAAAGCGGCAGATGGCCATGGTCCCAGCCTGGAAGTTATTTCCCTGCAGAATAAAATAGCGCTGCTCTCCGCCAAAATGGCGCAGGTCCAAGCGCACAACCATGACCTGCGAGGCCAACTGCGCGTCCTCAAATTTGAAAAGGCCCTCAAGGGGGAACAACCTGTATTTTATTTGAAGAATAACATACCCGGCGGGGTTGCCACCGACAACGGCACATGGCGTATCAAGGTGTCCAACTCGATCCTCAAAACCGACAAAATTCTCCTGATGGGCGGCGGAGCCATTGTCGGCAAGATCCCTGAAGGATTGCCGACGTTTACCATCCCGCACCTGCAGCCCAATATTATTTTCAAACTGCTGCCGACCGCGATTATCATCTCCCTGCTGGGGTTCATGGAGGCTATCGCCATCGCCAAAGCCATGGCCGCCAAAACCGGCCAGAAACTTGACCCGAACCAGGAACTCATCGGCCAGGGCCTTGCCAACGTCCTGGGATCGTTCGGATCAAGCTATGCGGTTTCCGGTTCGTTCTCCCGTTCCGCTGTCAACCTGCAGGCTGGAGCGGTTTCTGGAGTCTCCAGCGTTATTACCAGTGTTGTGGTGGTCATCACCTTGCTGTTTTTAACACCCCTGCTCTATCACCTGCCCCAGGCCGTCCTGGCTGCTGTCATCATGATGGCAGTTATCGGCCTCGTGAACACCAAGGGGTTTGTACATGCCTGGCATGCCCAGAAACACGACGGCATTATCTCGATTCTCACCTTTTTCGTCACCTTGGCCTTTGCTCCTCACCTGGATAAAGGCATCATGGTCGGTGTAGCCCTCTCCATGGGAGTTTTTCTCTACAAATCGATGCGTCCGGTGGTGGCGAAACTCTCCATGTACAAGGATGGTTCACTGCAAAGCATCGAGCAGCACCGCCTTAAAGGGTGCCGTCACATTGCCGTCGTCCGCTTCGATGGCGCGCTCTTTTTTGCCAACGCTTCCTATCTTGATGAGCAGATCATCAAATTCAGAAATGATATGCCTGAACTCCGCTATATTTTGCTCGATGCCAGCGGCATCAATGAGATCGATGCCTCGGGCGAGGAAGAGCTTGCCCTGTTAGTCGACCGGTTACATGCCGGCGATCTTGGGTTTGCCGTCTGTAATGCCAAGGGCCCCATCCTGGCGGTTCTCGATCGCACCCATCTTTTGGATAAAATCGGTGTGGAAAATTTCTATCCGGACACCAAAGCCGCGGTCGCCGACATCGTCAGCAAGGTCCATGAAAATACTGACCTGCCCTCGGGCGGTTGTAAAAGTTGCCCACTCACCAAATATCTGCCGAAATAACCGTTCAGCGTCCCCTCTCCGACCCGTCGCCATTTGCATTAATGGCGGCGGGTCGCTCTGCTTCGGAGCCCAGGCAGCATCGTACCTCCCTGCTCCCCCCGAATAAAGCCCTCCCCTTCGACGGCGCGCCTCACCACATGCAACCCCACCATACACGCGTTGACGGCGCAAAAAAGATACCCCTCTCAGAATCTCCTGGTAGATACTTCATGCAATCTTCCGCTGTTTATCGTATATAACCCCTCACAAACAGGCTATTCTCCGCCCTCCAAGCCTTCAACCCGGAAAAATTTCGCACAACCGCAGCACATGAAATCAACAGGAAATACGACGCAGCAGCAGACCACCAGCAGCTTTAATGCGGAAGGAAACTGGTTCCCGAATAACCTCACGCTGATCAACAGCAGGATCAAAGAAATTTCCACCGCGACAACGACGACACAACCGGTCGCAATTTTTGATTTTGACAACACCTGCATTTTCAGGGATGTCGGTCAAGCCGTGTTTCGTTATCAGCTGCTCCAGCTTCGGTATCATATTACCCCGGATCAGCTTGAAGCCATCCTGCCCACACAACAGGCAACACTTGCCGGCAGACCTATGGCAACGGTTATCGCCTCTCTTCTGGCCGCCTACCGACGGCTCTGGCCATTGATTGCAAAAAAAGAAAGCGAGCAGGCACGGCAGCTGCCGGAATACCGGCTCTTCACCGCCCTGCTGCTGTGGTTTACCGACAAGGCTCGCAAGGATGCGCATCTGGGCCCCCGTTATGTATTGCCGTTCATGGGAAAACTGCTGGCAGGACAAAGCTTGCCGGAACTGCAACAACTGGCAACCGATGTCCTTGACGCTGTCATGGCGGAACCGTTGGCCGAGAAGACCATTGCATTTGATGCACCGGAACCTCTAGGCCGTATCGAGACCAGTTACCCGTTAGGGCTCCATGCGCAGCAGGAAATGAAGGGTTTGATGCAAATGCTGCAGAACCAGGGGATAGCCTGTTATGTGGTTTCGGCAAGCACTGAGTGGCTGGTGGAAGAGGCGGTACGCCTGCTGGAATTTCCGGTGAGCAAGGAACGTATCTTCGGCATTCGGGTCAGCCTGGACGCCGGGGGCCTGCTGACCACCCAAGACCCCGAATCGTATCCCGTTACCTTTCGCGAAGGCAAAACCGAGATCATCAGACAGTTCATTGACGGCGCCCCCATTCTAGTGGCCGGCGATGCGGATACCGATTTCGAGATGCTCACCCTCCCCGGGGTGGCCATTCGCCTGTTGATCAACCGCAACCAGACGGGTCTGATCAGCACCCTCTATCACGAACCGGACATCCTTCTGCAAGGATTAGATTTACAGACCGGCCGTTTTCGCCCTTTCCGGGAATCAGTCTAGCCGCTGAATTAGAGGCCGTGCGACACAGTTATTTTTTCAGCGTTTTGGCAAAATCAAGCATTCGCTGAATCGGAATACGAGCCTTGGCAGCCAGTTCCGGTGCAACTTGAATTTCATTCGCCCCGGTTTCCAGCACAACAGCCAATTTTTCCAGGGTATTCATCTCCATCCAGGGGCATCGTGCACAACTCTCACAGGTGGCACCTTCGCCAGCGGTTGGTGCGCTGAGCAGCACCTTGCCCGGTGCCAGCTGTCGCATCTTGTTGAAGATACCTGCATCTGTAGCCACGATAAATTCCGGATTGGGCAACGTACAAACGGCGTTAATCAGGGCGGTGGTGGAACCGACCACGTCCGCCTGATCCACCACATCCTTGGGCGATTCGGGATGAACGAGCACTGCCGCTTGGGGATGCTGCTTGCGCAACTGTTCCAATGCCCCGGCCTTGAACTCCTCATGGACAATACAGGAGCCGGGCCAGAGGATCATCTCCACTCCGGTCTGATTTTGCACATAACGCCCCAGATGTTTATCCGGGCCCCAGAGTATTTTTTCCCCTTGGGCGGCGAGGTGTTGAACGACCGGCAAGGCAATACCGGAAGTAACCACCCAGTGGGAACGCGCCTTGACCTCGGCGCTGGTGTTGGCATAGACCACCACCGTATGGTCGGGATGACGGTCGCAAAATTGGGAAAACAGCTCAGCTGGACAATTCTCATCCAGCGAGCAGGTCGCATTGAGATCGGGCATGAGAACCCGTTTCTCAACATTAAGAATTTTTGAGGTTTCCCCCATGAACCGGACTCCGGCAACCACCAGGGTCTGCGCCGGGTGTTCAGTGCCGAACCTCGCCATCTCGAGCGAATCGGCTACGCAGCCACCGGTTTCTTCGGCGAGATCCTGTAGGTCACCGTCGGTATAGTAATGCGCCACGAGGACAGCATTCTTTTCTTTCAGAAGCGACCTGATGCGTTCCTTGAGCGCCGCTTTTTCCGCTGCCGGCAATTCCAGCTTGACGGGATGCGCCGGGACGTTGATAACGGGGAGGACAACATCCGCCAGGTTTTCTTGTTCGCCGTTCTTCATGTAAATATTCGTTGTAGTGCTTATAGGTAAAAAACAGTAGCGCCGCCCTTGCCGGAAGGCGTACTGACCGCAAGTTTTTTCTACTACTGCAAAACCCCTTCTAACACAATCTTTTTTCAACAACTCCGCGCGCCTCCTTAGAAGGCGAACCTGTTGCTGCAAGAGGAGCGACAGTGAAAATACGCGCCTTCTCTCTGCACATCAGAGTTCCATCTCTGGCCAACCTACGGTATATTGAAAATATCACACTAACCCTTATCCCCTGAGATGGCCATGCATGTCTATCCCGCTGAACTCGTCGCCTACATCAACCAGAAATGGCATGATGGACCGCCAGAGGGAGCTGCCGCTGAACCTGCGGAAAGCCCGCTGCCGGGAAAGACGTCCCTTGAGCATCTGATATCGACCTGTTACCAGGTCAGCATGATGCGGGAAGAGGATCGGCCCGTCACTCTGCGTATTATTCTGATCGCCCCCGTATCCTTCCCACTTGACCAAGGGCCGCCGAAGGGTTTTCTCCGCCTGCTCTTTTCTTCCCCCCGCCCCTTTAACGAATACGAACTGCGCCGCCTCTCACCAGCGGTGGATTTTGAACGATCGCTGATCGGCATTGAACAACACCCGCAAAAAGGGTTCCAAATATGGGGTATTATCAATTCCGGAATCCGCTGGATGCAGCAGGAACGGGGCGGCAATAAAAAAACCAATCGCCTTCCCGATGCCTTTAACATTCATGTTACCGGACCGGGCATGCTGAACATCTGCAAGGGTCTCAAGATCATTGCCACCCTCAATGGCGGCAGATTGCTCGATTCTTCTGCCAATGCCTTCCAGTCAAACTGGATGAACAAGCTCTTTGCAGAGGAACGCGAAGCACTCCTGCAGAAGCACGAAACCTTTCGCGCCAGCGTGCTCTATCCGGTAGCCAAGATTCAGGATGAATTCATTGAAAGCCTCCAGTTCCAGCTGCTGAAACGGGTGATCAGCGTTACCCGGATGTCCCGCCATGGCGGCACGTTTATCATCTTCCCCGGCGATGATCCGCCGGAACTGTCAACGGAAAACCCCTGTATTCTCCTCAAATACAGATTTCACAATGATGAAGCGATTAGTCGGCAGCAGCAGCTGATGAGCAGAACAATCCGCCTGGCCACGACAGCACTGGGCGATATCCATGATCCGGATCGAATTATTACCTGGAAGGATTACGTTGAACTTCGCCATGAGTCTGCCGTCTACGATCTGGAAGAGGCACTCTACGAACAAGCCCAATTCGTTGCCAGCCTGGCGGCCGTTGACGGGGCCGTGGTCATCAGCAGCCGCGGTGCGTTAGGTTTTGGCGGCATGATCGTCGGTTCCCTTGACAAACTGACGGAGGTGGCCGTCGCCAATGACACTGAAGGCAAAATGGTCACCCTAGTAAAAATCGAGGGCTATGGATCACGACACCGATCCGTGTACCACCTGTGCAACGCCATACATCACGTTATGGCCATCGTTGTCTCCCAAGACGGCAGCGTCCAATTGGCAAAATGGCGTAACGGCATCGTCACTTGCTGGGATCTGACCTCACAGATGTTTATTTCCGAGGACTGATAGTTCACTCCAAAGTAACTTTTGATGAACCCGCTTGCTTAAGTGCAGGTATGCTCCCGCCTCGGTCAGGATTCAACCCGCATTCGGCGCTTCACTACCTGCCACAGCAGCAGCGTACAGGAGACCGACACCACTCCCATCCTGCCCAGCATCACCACCTTATCGCTCCAGTCCAACGAAAAGAACCACATGGACAGCGCACCGGTCATAAAATAAAAAAAGACCATCAGCGAAGAGGCGGCTCCGGTGTCTCGATCTACTTGCTCAAGAATAAGGTTGTTGCCGGCCGGCCGACAGAAAGAAAAAGAAAAGGTTAATAGAAACATCGGTACAGTCAGGCGCCACGGATTGGGAATCCAGGGGCAAAGCAGCAGCAATGAGGAACAGAGCATGCCGATGAAGGCACAGGGCATGAGCTGGGTGATCGTATAACGGCGGGCCAGGTGGGAAAAGGTGAGCGGTGCCAGGACAAAGGCCAGGGAATTAAACCCGAAAAAATAACCGAACTGGCGCTCATCATACCCAAAGCGGGTTATGTAGAGATCCGATGAACCGCCAATAAAAGCGAAAACCGGCACACAGGTGAAAGAGACGGTCACCAGCAAAGAAAAATAACGGCTATTACGCAACAATCGGAGATAACTGGAGGCTACCTGGCCAAAGCTCGGCGGGTTCTCCGGCTGCAGGGATTCATCCATTAAGCAGACACCGATCAGGGCAATGGTACCGAGCACGGTCTGGAGCATGAATATCCACTGCCAGGAAAACAGCTTGATGATCCAGCCGCCGAGAATCGGTGCAATCATCGGTGCGGTGGCGACGATCACCCCTATATGAATAAACACCCGCTGACGCTGCTGACCGGTGAAACGGTCCTTGCTGATGGCGAAGACAATGGCCGAAGCCGCCGCCGCACCCGCCCCTTGAAGCGTTCTGCCTAATATCATCATCCCGGCATTCTGTGACAAAGCACAAACCAGACAGGAGAGAATAAAGAGCATCACTCCGAACAGCAAGGGCGGTTTTCTGCCGTAACGGTCGGAAAGCGGACCATAGATCAGGAGAAAACCGCAGTAGGTCATGAAAAAGATGACCAGCGTCAAATTGATTTGTACCAGCGGCACCTGCCATTCCTGCTGTAAGAGCGGCAGGGCCGGCAGATACATGTCGGTGGCCAACGGCGGAAAGGCTGACAAGAGGGCCAGCAACAGGATAATCGGCGAAAAACGGTTCCTGATTTCGTGAACAAGACCCATTCAAAGCACTCCTCTTTAGCAAAATCTCACAACGAGTGCGTGGACCGCGGCACGAACTCCAGCAACAAACGCAGACAATAATCCTTCATATCCGGCAATCGCGCAAGCACAATTGCGTGGACGTTCCCGCTCCACCAAGAACGCCCTGCCCCCGTTTTTTTTACCGCCGGCACCTTGTCGTGCACCTGGACTCACATGCCCCTGCCCCCGCAGGTTGTCCTTTCTTGCTGGAGGCCAACAACGAGCAGAAACAAGGCGCGGAGAGCAATACACTCCTTTTTCAGGGTCGGTCTGTATTTTTTTCGGGAGTGCGAAATAGTTGCGCAAGAAACAGACATCGGTACCTGCAGGAAAACAGTCGATTCTTGCCGTACGCCATACGGCACCGGAAGGACTCGGAAGGTGGGCTCACCAATGAGGGGAGACGATTGGTTTGCTCACGGGTTCTGCTGAGAATCGATCGGGTTCAGGATATCAAGCCGCAGGCGTTGCCGGGCGTCGAACATCTTGCGTTCCACTCCCCGGATGGCGGCAATGGTGCCGAAACCAGTGCCGGCGCATATAAGAAACATGATAAGAATCTGATAGTTCACAGCATCCAAAGGCGAAGACCCACCTAGAATCTGACCAGTCATCATCCCAGGCAGGCTGACCAATCCAGCGGTCGCCATGGAGTTGAGAATGGGCATCATACCGGCCCGAATGGCTTGACGGCGAATTTCCTGCACGGCCTGGCTGGCGGCCTGCCCCAACAGCAAACGCTGTTCGATGATCTGACGCTGCTGCCACAGCGTTTCAGTCATCCGGTCCATCCCCAGAGCAACCCCGCTCATGGTATTGCCAAGCAGCATGCCAAGCAGCGGAATGGCATACTGGGGCGTATACCAGGGGACTTTGCCAATAATGACAAACAGCGCCATAAAGGTGACGGTAAAGGACGAAATAAACATTGCCCCTGTGCCGATCAGCCAACCATGAAAACCGCGAATCCGCCGATGCTGCCGTGTCACCACTTCCCGGCCGGCGGCAGTCAGCATCACTAGTGAAATGCACAGCATGTACAGGGGATGGACATGGGCAAAGAGCAGACGCAGAACGTGGCCGATAAGAAGAAGCTGCACCGTGGTGCGTGCCGCAGCAATGGCTAGTTGCCTGCCCAGCCCCAACTGCAGACGCCAGGAAAGACCACCAAGCAGCAACAGGAGCGAAGCGGCCAGAGCCAGGTCACCAGGAGAAAGCGGTTTAACGTTCATTGCGAAACACCCCGGTATCAATGAGCCGCCCCTGTTTTTCCATCAGAAAACGGTGCTGGCTGACGCGCCCCAACTGGGCCGGATCGTGACTGACCCACAATAACGGAGCCATATGGGTTGCACAATAGGTCAGCAACAGCTGTTCCACCTGGGCTGCCGATCCCTGATCCAAGCTGGCAGTCGGCTCGTCCAGGAGCAGGCATTGCGGCTGATTGTGGAGCAAGCGAATAATGGCAAGGCGCTGCTTTTCACCGGTGGAGAGCCGACTGATCTGCCAATTGCGTACTGACCGGTCAAAACCGACCGCCGAAAGCATTGCCGAGTCAACAGTATCGAAGTCCACGAAATGCTCACCAACTCGATCCATCCACCAACCGCTTTCCGCCGGCAACAGCCCCACGGCACGCCGCCAGACAGGCGCGGACACCGCATCGGCTTTGATATCTCCCAGCTGCATGGTACCGGTACGTGGATCCAGGTCGGCGATAGCTCTGAGCAAAAGGCTCTTGCCTGCCCCAGAGGCTCCCTGGAGACCGACGCACTCTCCCCCTTCAATGGAAAAGGAATACGGTCCGCGATTCTGAAAACACAGGTTTTTTATTTCGAGGGTCGGCATGAGGATGTAGGGGTAAGAAGGCCGGCAAGATAATCGGCCGCTTGACCAGCCCCTTGCGTAGAGGTACGAATGCCATGAGCGGTAACAGGCAGGGACGGCAGAACATCAAGCCATCTGCCGCTTTGCAATGCTTCCCGGGTAATCTTCCACGAAAGCATCTGCTTGTCAACAAAGGCAGCAAGCGGTTCGGACTCACGGAATCCGGAGCGGGCCACATAGGCAAACGGGGTACCGCCTTGATAGGCTTCAGCCACTGTGGAGTAGCCGATTTTGGCCACAACCAGGTCTGCGGCGGCCACCAGGTCAGGATGATAGACCAAGGAATCCGGTCTGAGAAAACGAAGATTGCGGTAATATTTCTCATTGCCGCTTTTGCCGCTGAAGACGAAAACCGCGTCGTTTCGCTGCAACAGTGGTGGGATGGCCACGTCTTCACCGCCGATGCCGCCCATGGTTACCAGTATGAGTTTTTGCCCCGGAGCAACACCTAATGCTTCTCGAATCATCAGAGGATTGCGCAGTCTCCTGGCCACAGGATTGACCACCAGATCGCAGGCACGGGTTCGGCACACCGGCGAGGCCTGGATATGATGGTCTGCCTGCTGGAACAACTGGGCCAGATACTCAATATAGCCATGCAACCGTGGCCATTGCGCCTGATATCCCTCATAAATCCAGTCCCAGGTAAAATTCTCCACCAGCACAGAAGGAATCGCAAGCCTTCCGGCAGCAACAATGCCCAACGGAGCAATATCACAGAGCACCAGACTGCACCCTTTGAGCAGGTCGGCGGCCTGCTGGATCCGCTCCTCTGCTAGCGGATAAAAAGCTGCCAGGGCGTCCAGGGTAGCGGGCAGATTCTCATCGAGTGCGCTTTGCTGCACCAGGCCGACATCGGTAGGCACCTGATGAACCTTGTGCGGTACGTTCAATGATTGCGCAAACAACCAGGACGGAGCGGTGGTAAGGATATCAACGCTGATCTTGATTCGTTCGTCCAAGGCCTGCAACACGGCGATGGCCCGGGTAGCATGACCAAAACCATGGCCGGTGATGCAGCAACCGATCCTCCTTCTGCGGCCATGGGAAAGCATGACTCCGTGTATATCTTGACGCATCACTCCGGCCGGGCGGTCGGCTCATTTTGATTGATCGGCAAGGTAATGCGGAAGGTGCTCCCCTTGTCAGGACTACTGGTCACGCTGATCGTTCCCTGGTGTTTTTCAATAATGCTTTTAGCAATAGTCAACCCCAATCCGGTGCCTCGATTTTTATCCGTATAAAAGGGGGTAAAAATCTGTTCGATTTTTTCCGGAGGAATGCCGACACCAGTGTCGGCTATCTCCAGCACTACGCTGGCTTCGCCAGGATCGATCGCGGTATGCAGACGGATATCGCCACCATGGGGCATGGCTTGGATAGCGTTAAAAATAATATTGAAAATAACCTGATAGACCTGCTCGCTATCAAAAAAAATGTCCGGCAAGTCTCTATTGAGTTCATTGTGCACGACTACCGATTTGGCCCTGCACTCGGACTCCATAAAGCGCAGCACCCGCTCAACCAAGGCGTTGAGGGAGCCGATATTCATGCGTGCCTCTCGTGGCCGGGCAAAATCAAGAAATTCGTGGACAATGTTATCAAGCCGTATGGTCTCCTCCACAATAATATTGGCCAGATGTTCGTTACCGGGGGCCACTTTACTGATCCGATTGCCAAGGATTTCCGCTGTTGATCGAACAATACCCAAGGGATTTTTGATTTCGTGCGACACTGCTGCCACCATTTTCCCCAAAGATGCAAGACGTTGCGCCTCGTTGAGTTGTTCTTCCAGACGCAGTCGTTCTTCCGCCCTTTGGGCCATGATACGGTTCGCCCGAACCACAATCAGACTGAGGATGGTGAAAAGAACGGACATGATGGTCAAAGATAAAACAATGACCCGCCCCTGGAGTTTAATAATGGCTTCGAGATCCTCAGAAAGATCCTGAACGACCTCAATAACTCCCATAATCTCGCCCGTATGTTCGCCCAGTCGATTCTCCTGACGAAAAGGCACATACGTTTTCAGCGTGCAAAAGACCTCGGTCGAACCGGGAAGCAGGCTAAACAGGGATCCGCCGGAGATCAGAACGGAATTGTTCTCCCCTTTAGCCGCCTTCTGGTACTCCAATCCGCCCATATCGCGTTTTCCCATCAGCTCCTCAATGGTCGAATACGCAATCCTGTTCTGACGCGGTTCGAAAATGGTCACCGAATCGATCCGCATGCCGCGGGTGATGTTATGGACAATCTGATCGAGGCGCTCGTACTGGGTCTGGTCCGACAGGGCAATACGCCCGTAACGAACCACTGTCGGCAAGACAAACTGAAGAAATACCTGACGGTTGAGGTTATCGGCAAATAACCGTGAATACGCTTCGCTGCGCTGCAGCAACACGGTCTTGGCGTTGCCCGCAATCATCCACGACAGGATAATTGAGGCAATCAATATCAAAACAAGGGAAGTGAAGGCGAAATACTTAACCAGCTCAAAGGGCAGGAGTGCGTTACTGCGGCGACTATATCGGACTTTGCTCCACATCATGGAGAAATCCGGCCAATTGATAGTCCAATCAGTTCGCCTGATCTTCTTGACACACGCCGCAGCGGCGGCAAACAGCCGGGTCGCAGGGGTGGGTCGTGGTTTCACGCTTCGCCTTTTCGAATTCTTCCCAGAGGTATCCGGAACGAATACCATGATCCACCACCTCCCAGCACATGAGTTCGTTTTGGTGCCGCGGCCGAATCGCAGCCTGCCACGGGTTGATTTGTTGTCGCTGCAGTGCCTGTTTAAAAGACGCTCGGCCGGTTCCTATATCCAATAGCGCAGGACCGATCCGTCGATCCGCTCTGGAGAACACCGCCTGCTGCAGCGCCTGTTCGGGATGATCGAACTTAAGCCGCAGGTTGGCTTTGCGTGAAAGCATTTTCCGCAGATACCTGATTTTTTCTTTCAATGATGCAAGCGCCCGCGCTGTGGTCTGTTCCTTGGCAGCAGCCGGGGCCAGACCACCAAAAGAGCAGTACTGAAAAGGCGTCCAGGGCTTGGGAACAAAACAGTTGATCGACAGGGTCAGTTCCGAAACCCGGCCCCGGGCCCGGCCCACGGGAAGTATTCGCTCCTGCAGGCGATCAACGAGCCGTATCAGTTCGTCCAGATCCTCACTGGTTTCAGTGGGCAATCCGATCATCACATAGAGTTTCAGGTGAAAAATACCAGCTGAAACCAAGCGTTCTGCAGACGAAAGCAGATCGCTCTCTCGCAGCCCTTTATTGATCAGACAGCGCAACCGCTCCGAACATCCGTCCGCGGCTATGGCCACACTTTTTAGCTGCGAGGCGGCAAGGAGACTCAATGTCTGTTCGGTGATTCGATCCGCACGCAAAGAGCTAAAGGAAAGCACACACTGGTGCTCTTTCAGATAGGCGGCAATGTGGTCAATGGTTTCGTCATCGACCATCTCCATGCCGAGCAAGCCGATGCGATGTATATGTTGCGGCCGGTCTTCAATCCCCCGAAGTATCGCGTCCGCACTCCAGAGGCGGGGCGGCCGATAGATAAACCCTGCGGCGCAAAAGCGACAACCACGGCTGCACCCCCGTCCGAGCTCCACCATATACATCCCCAATTCGGCGTGGGGAGACAACAGGGTTGAATGAGCGGCCTCAGTCATAGTCGGGGCTATTACCTTGACCACCCGAGGCGGCAGCCCGTCGGACACGTCGATCCGTTCTATCGCCCCCTCAGTATCATAGAAAAAGGTATAAAATCCGGGCGCATAACAGCCAGGTATAGTGGTGGCGATCTGGCGCAATAGCGTTTGTCGGCTCTTGGAGGCGAAATCACTCAGTGCTGCGATCAGTGCATCGAGAATCGGCTCTGCCTCACCAATGACCATGAGGTCGGCAAAGGCGGCCAACGGTTCAGGGTTCATGAACACGCCGACCCCTCCCAGCACCACTAAAGGATTACCGGCAACGACTGCTTGCTGGCGGTCGGCTGCAAAAGGCTCGATGCCGCCGACCGCCAGCATGGCGGCAAGCCTGGGGAAATCGTGTTCAAAACTGATCGACCCGAAAACCAGAGGAAAATCGGTCAGCGGGCGCGAAGATTCCAGCGAACGCAGCGTTTGGCCTTGATCGGGATAAACAAACCGTTCACAGACAAGACCCTCCTGCAGATTGAGCAGAGTGTAGACCAGTTGAAAACCAAGATTGGAAACAGCAACCGAATAGGTGTTGGGATACAACAACGCAACAGGGATCCTGTCCTTCCATTTTTTTCGGAAAGTACCTGTCTCTTCGGCTAGATAGGACGACAAAGGAGAAGACCAAACAATAAAAGGGAAATACCGGAGGAAATGCGCAACGACGCTTCAACGGCAGAGGGCGGGTGCATATGTCTGAGATAAGAACAGTTGTTCCACGAACAAGATGTTCCTGCTGGCAACGGTCGCAAATCTTGACCCGGGAAGAGCATGGTCATCAAGACGCAGCAGGGGAATATCCAACCGATATTCCCCTGCTGCAGCACTGATCGTTGCCGCTGGTTTTCTTTCATTGACCCAGCCCGATAGAACTAGCCTCAATTGGCCTTTTTGCGGAGATAGGCGGGCTCGTCATACTCGTTGTGTTCTTGGTCGTCAAATATCGGTTTAGGCATGCGCGGCAATCCCTTGGGCAGCATATTCGGCTTGGCGATACTGACCGGAGTGCTTTCTGCAACAGAACCGTCTTCCTCAAGGACTCTCGGCAGCCGCGA
>JBFJXW010000088.1:0-14772 GCA_041622895.1 Desulfobulbus sp.
ATGGCCTCCGTTACACTGTCGGCAAAAGCGATGCCGCCGAGAAGGACAGGGATAAGCAGCAGACCAAGCACCAGCAGCCGTGTCCGACTGCGCAAGATATTGTTGGACATCTCCAATTCCCACTGCGCCTGGGCCCTGGCCCCTGCCATCATGAACTGGTGGAATTGACGAAAAAAATTCATTTTTTCCTCCTTGTGTGTACATACCGCATTATTTGTTGAGTATTCAGGCCCTGCTGTCCTCAGCTCGGCCGTGCCATATCTTTTTTGATTTGTGCCGTTTCTATCTTTTCCTGCTGAACCCGTTTGCGTTCATATGCCGCGTCAAGTTTTTCCGCCAAGGGTTCCATATCGATGGGTTTCATCAAATAATCGAACGCCCCGTATTTGATACCGTTGATCCCTGATTCCACCGAGGCATGGCCGGTAAGCATCACGACCTCGATCATGGGCGCAATATTTTTAATCTCGCGCAGGGTTTCGATGCCGTCCATTCCCGGCATTTTGACATCGAGCAGAACAACGTCGTACGTTTTCTCCTTAATCATCGAAATCGCGGTGCCGCCGTCCGGAGCACTATCGCAGTTGATGTCTCGCTTTTTCAATTTTTTGACGATAATTTCGCGGAAGTCCTGCTCATCATCCACTACCAGTACGTCATAACGTGCCATAATCTTCTCCTTCCATTCGTTTGCATTGATTGGTGCGCAGGCATTTGCGCGGTGAAAACCATTCCCCCTCCCTCGCTGTTGTGTCCTTTATAAGTGCCTCCCAACGTCCTGATTCTCTAATGGCTGGTGAACCGGATTAGCCGGCTTCCTAACCGTGTTCGTCAATCATACAAACCAAATCACAGCCCTTCCCCATGCCCTCGGACCCAATACCTGTCCTGTTCTGGACGGCCAGAAATGGTTTCGCAGCGGCATTTCTGCCTGTTCTGGTATCTATTGTCATCCTGATTTGCAGCGGTGAATTGAAGACGGTGCGCGGCACATGCCTTGTATGAGGGTATGTCAGGGCTACAACGAAATGGGGGATTTCGCAGCAACCGCTCAATACGTCTCTCCTGCATGTGTCACGCACCGGCATTTCCGAATGCCAGCTACGGTTCTTGTACATTTCCCCGGCCACAAAAGCACAACACCACCCGCCATTGACCTGCTGTTCATCCAGGATCTCCAAGTTCTGCTGATCGACCAGACCACCCGATGTGCTGAGCGCCGCTTGTTGAAACGCGTCGGTGGACGCAGCGGTCGCACCGGGAAACTTGACGCTGCCGCAAAGAGATACTCCCGTTGCCAGCAGTTTGATCAGAAGAGTGCCAGGATGTGTCTCTGCCATGGGATGCTCCGGTCGATTAGTCTGCAAAGAATGCGTCGAGATTGATTTTCCGGTCCGCAAAAAAGCTGTGGATGGGGATTTGCCTGCCGAGCATGATGCGGATATGCTCTTCCGGTTCCGGTCCTTGCGCGTCCCTTTGCAAAAGGAAGATGTAATCGGGATCAAAGGTAATGATCTTGAGCTCGGTATTCTCGTTGTACTCAATAAAATCGAAAACATAGGCGTTTCGTTCCCGAAACCGGTACAAGGCCCAGATGATTTCCATGGTCAGGCTCCGTGGAATTTCAGCCTGCATGAGAATAAAGAGTATCTTTTTGGTATTTCCCTGAAGTAGACGATCGGGGATGGGGATGTTGTGGCGGATCAGGTGCTGAATCAGATCCTGGGCCCGGATTAATTGGTTCTCTTTGCGACCGATTACCGGAACCATCCCTTTTTTGACCCAACGGACAAAGCGTTCCTCCGAAATGCAGCAGATGGAAGCTGCCTGTTCAAAGGTCAGGTATTCCAGATCGTCAGGATGAAGAATCTTGCTCAGTTCGTTTGTCATGGCCCGTCCTACAAGGTTCGGAGAAAAACATGCACATCGGTACCTTTTCTAAGGCAGAATCGGGACCAGTTGCCGCAGAAGGCAACGGTTATTCTTTTTTATTCTATAAAATTGGTTCGTTATAGCCCTGCACAGGAAAGGGCATGAGGAAGCGCGGGACGGACTCAACGGAAAGGAATGTATAATAAAGGTGACACAAAACAATGCGCACACAATGTAACCAACTGATACATTTACCTATTTTGACTGTATACCCTGCGTGACGCGTTCTCGGCAAACCGACGTCTCGGGTGATTATAGACCAGCGCAGAGGCTTATTTGCGCTTCACTTCTCCTGTCTGTACCTGGACCCGTGCAGCAAACACAGCATGGCCGCCCCCAGGAACAACCTGTCTCCACATCGTTGGTGCACCTCCAAACGCTCTTTCCGACAGGCAGACAACAGCCGCGTTTACGGCCATGGTTTCTTCAACTTGAACACGGTGTTATCGATTGGAACGCAGAAGAAAGGTATTGGAACCTTGCGTACGGCCTCGCTCCAAATGATATTCACGCAGCGTGCAAACATTTGCCCTTAACTGCCTGAGGTATGGATTAAAGCGTGGACCGAGACAAGTCGTGGAAAGTGGCCCGGAATACACCACATGCACTTCGACAAACTGGTATACAATCAGGCGGGACTTAAAACAGCTTTGGGAAACATGTAACTGTTCGGTGACAATCACGGTGCACCAAATAGTTACATTGGGATAAGAAAGGATACGTTCACCGTTATTTTTATATCTGCAAGCAGATACCCTTTGCCTCTTCTATGCAATAACCCAAAATACCCAACCTTTCTTTTTCAGGGCTCAATCGTGCATCACTGAGCGAAGATGCACGGTTCCTTCTCTATTGGTTGAATGAACAGCTTTCTTTTCACAGCGACCCTTCGGTCTTTTTTACCGGAAAAAGAAGTGGCCTTGGTATTTTCGCAAGCCCTCGAGTAGAAAATCTGCTACTAGTGCTGCGAATTATTAGGCTTAATTAAGGACCAAAAACTTGAACAAAAGGAAGGCCATAGGGAAAACACAGCCGATTTCAAAGCCAAAGTGACATTGACAGCTATCGCTGGAGACAAGACGCCGGCCGAGCCCGAGCAGATCATCCATTGAAAAAAGGCGGGTCCCTGTTCAAACGAATGGGACCACCTCTGATTCCACCTAGCAACTCAGGAGCAATGACGTGAAAAACATTACTGTGAAGGACCTGATGGTTCCCATTTCAGAATACGCCAAAGTGCCGCTCGGTACGACGCTGTTCGAAGCAACCCTTGTTCTTGAACAAGCTCAAGAGGCTTATGACCACAGCAAGTATCAACACAGAGCGATCCTGGTGCTGGACGAGAACGGGAAGGTCGTAGGGAAAATCAGTCAACTCAGACTGCTCAAAGCACTGGAGACCGGAAAGAGCAACACGGAAGAAATCGACCAACTAATACAATTCAAATTCGGCGAGGCCTATATTGAGGAACAGCGGGAAAAAATCCGACTCGACAGCAAGCTCCTCTCGGAAGAAGCCTTGGCAACCGCTTCCATGAGAAAAGTGGAAACCTTCATGCAGCAGCTCACTCCGGGTGAATACGTGAATGAATCATGCTCTCTTGATATGGCTATTCACAAACTCGTGGCGGGTACGCACCTCTCCTTGCTGGTGACCAGAAACGAGGAAATTATTGGCATCCTGCGCATGTCGGATGTATTTGCCGCTACTTTTCATGCTATGAAGAAGAGGAACTTACCAGCCACGCCCCACAAGGAAAAGAACGATACTTCCGCACCCCCAAAAAAAAGCGGCGATGACACTCCAGCTCCCAAGATGAAGGATTGAACCATGTACGAACTTGAAAAACTCTTCAATAGGATTATCCAGCGAGTCAACATCAACCTGCGTGAACTGGGCTTCGATGTCACCCCCTTTGTAGAAGGGCACGTCAATCTTGAACAGATGAATAAGTTCTATGCCTTCTATGGCATCTCTTCCGATATCCCCCTTGATCTGACGTTCACTCACAGCAGCCTGGCAGGCAGTTACTTCCTGGGAAAATGCCGGGTAACAAATTCGCTGCTCTACAAATCAGATATTCGCGGCGACGAACTCAAGCGCAAGGGACACAATTTTCAATACAAAAATTTCAGTATTGACCTAATCACCAACGAACTCATCGACATCGAAACCAGTGCGTTGGTCAAAACACTGGTTCATAACTATTCCCATGACCCGGAAACGGCAGAGCGGTTTTTCATCAAGGATACCCTCTCGCTGGACTATGCGAACATTCATGGCGCCCCTTCTGATGGCTGCTTCCTGGGCCCCTTTGCCACCGTGGACCTGACCACTATTCGGGATTGCGTGATCGGCGAGTATTCCTACATCCAGGCGGGCGAAATCAGCCATCTGAACGTCAAGCCGGGCACTATATGGGTCAACAGCCCGGGACACTTTAACTTTCTGTACCAGTACCCGGCCGACAAACTGCCTCACTATATTCATTTACCCCCTTACAAGAGTCCCAGCGGGCTCTTGATTGACTTTATAGAGGACCGGAAGAAGACCTTTAACCGGGTTTTTGATTCTACCAGCCAGGAGGAGACGATCGAAGTTCCTAAAACCACCTCCCTTGACCGCTATGCGGTCGTTCTTCCCGGCACCACCATCGGTGAAAACGTCCTGATCGCCCAACGGGCCTATCTGGAAAATTCATATCTGGGCAAAGGGGCCAATGCCCAGGAAAACTGCTTTATTATCAACTCCCGCCTGGAAGGATGCAACGTAACCGCCCACGGTGCGAAGATTATTGAAGCCGATCTGGAAACCAATGTTTTTATCGGTTTCAATAGCTTTCTGTATGGCAAGCCAGACAACCGTCTGAAAATAGGCACGGGCTGCATCATCATGCCCCACACCATAATCGACCTTCACGAACCGCTTTCCATTCCTTCCGACATGCTGGTCTGGGGGCTTATCACCAATCAAAAGGAACTCGAAGCAAACAGCATCTCCCTTGAAGATTTCAGCAAAATCGACACCTCATTAACGCAAGGTGGCCTGCACTTTGAAGGAAATGGAGCGGCTTTTGTCCAAGCGTTCCAGCATCGCATCCGTCATATCCTCGAGGTCAACGGCGCCTTTTTCCACGAACACAACTACAACATCAAGGGGCACGCGCAAAACAACAGAAAGCTTTCGCTCAACAGTATCCAGCCCTTTCTGTTTGGCGACATGCAGGGTGTCTATCCCGATATCACCATTCTCCCCTGATCTCCTCACTCAGTACAACGCCATGAACCTCCAGGGCAAAGCCGATGCCGCTTTGCCCTGGAAGTCTCCGGTTTTAACCCGGCACACGCTCGCCTTCATCGAGCAACAACGGTTTTCGCCGTTGCCGATGCTCACTGGACGACACACTCCGCCGAACCAAATCCACACAGAACCACCCTCGCAACGAACACTTCGCCAAGCTCCCGTCATTTCCCGACCATGCCGATAGCCTCATCCGCGTGAAACATCGGTTGAAGAGCACAGATAACCGTACCTTGGGCGCCAACGGGAAAAGCTCTCCGAACCTGTGCTCCTTGTTATCTTGGCAGTAATGGGATCCCGCCATGTACTGCTCCGAAAAATGGTGTCGGTCCGCAAGGAAAGAGTGCGTCCGTTGAAAGCATGCATTCCCGAAAATGAGCTTTTTTTTCATCAAGTTGAAGGAATTGAGCCCATCATTGACAATACCATCACTGCGCCCTTTGAATTCTCAATAGCAACAGATACAATAGTTATTATTGCCCTGTACGGCAGAGGCACAAGACGGACAGACTCATAGGCTGAAAAAATTTTATGGATTCCATACTCATTGTAGATGATGAACCGCAGCTTCGAAACCTCCTGCTCACTATCCTGGAGAATGAGGGATACCTCTGCAGAACTGCCGAAAATGCGGCAACCGCTAAACAGGCCATGGAGGAAATGCCATTTGACCTGCTGCTCACCGATATGAGCATGCCTGGAGAATCGGGAATTGACCTGATTCGATACACGAAAAAGCGGTATCCTTTGACCGCGGCGATCATGATCACCGTTATTGATGACCCTGCACAGGCACAGGAAGTGCTCGAACTCGGTGTCTATGGATACATTCTCAAACCATTCACTCAGAACCTGCTGCTGATCAATGTGGGAAATGCGCTGCGTCGCCACCGCCTGGAGTTGAAGGAGCAGCTGCACACCAAACTCCTGGAAAGAGAAGTGGCGGCACGGACCAAATTACTCGACGAACAGCTCTTTTTTTTACAGACACTTATCGACGCTATTCCGGTACCCGTGTACTACAAAAACGCCGACCGCGTCTATCTCGGCTGTAACCGCGCCTTCGAGAGCGTTGTTGATAAAAAACGCGATGCAATAATCGGCAAAACGGCAGCTGATATCCACGATCACAAACTCGCCAAAGCCCTGGATAGAAAAGATCAGCAATTACTGCAAACAGGGGGTATCCAGAGATATGAAAAAGATGTCATCTTGCCTGACGGCTCTTTGCGCACTGAAATTACCCATAAAGCCTCTTTCTTGAACAGCAAAGGAGAGGTTGCCGGTCTGATAGGGGTGCGGCTCGACATAACAGAACTCAAAAAGAGCGAGCAGTCATTGCGTATCTCTGAAGAAAAATTGCGCACGATCATGGACAACCTCCACATCGGCGTAGCGCTGATCAGTCCTCAAATGGAACTGCTGCAGGTCAACCGGCAAATGTTGCAATGGTTTCCCGAGACGACCATAAAAAGCGGGAAATGCTGCTATCAGGTACTCACCGGTCAACACCAATTAGGGCCGTGTGAGAAGTGCCCTACCAAAATGGTCTTCGATCAGGGGAAATCGCATGAATCCATTATTACGCACCACACCTCGAATGGTGAGCGAACGTTACGAGCCTTCGCTTCTCCCATTTACGATGAAGCAGGGACTATCACCGCAGCCGTTAAAATCCTGGAAGATGTGACGGAAAAACTCACTGTGGAGCGGGAACTCCATCAGGCACAGAAGCTCGAGGCCATCGGGCAGCTGGCAGCTGGCATTGCCCATGAAATCAATACGCCGATGCAGTATTTAGGCGACAATATGCATTTTCTTGAAGATGCTTTCAGTGATTTGCTGGAGGTTTACAATGAACATGCCCGCCTCTTGCAGGCGGTGAAAACCGCGGAACCAGTTGCAGAGGTTCTTTCAACACTGGAAAAATCCATTGAACAGGCAGATCCGGAATATCTGTTTGAAGAAATACCAACGACTCTGCAACAGAGCCTGGAAGGCATCAACCGGGTGAGCGCGATCGTCCGGGCCATGCGGGAGTTTTCTCATCCCGGCACGGAAGAAAAGTCCCCCGTCAATATCAACCATACCCTGGAGAATGCCATTACCGTCAGTCGTAACGAATGGAAATACGTAGCTGATGTCGAAACCGACTTCGCACCGGACCTGCCGCTCCTTCTCTGCTTGCCGGGTGAGATCAATCAAGTACTGCTCAATGTTATTGTCAACGCATCTCATGCCATCGGCGATGCCACCGATGGCGGCAGCAAAGGCAAAGGCCTGATCAGGCTTTCGACAAGCGTCCAGGACCAGTGGTTGGAAATTCGCATCGCCGATACCGGCAATGGCATCCCTGAAGACGTACAACACCGAATTTATGATCCATTCTTCACTACCAAAAAGGTAGGTAAAGGAACAGGTCAAGGATTGGCCATTGCCCGCAGCGCAGTGGTTGATAAACATCAGGGAACAATCCGTTTTGAAACAGAGGCCGGGAAAGGCACAACCTTTATCATCAGATTACCGCTCTAATGACCCTCTCGTGTTCCGATCTCGGTAAAAACAACTCTATCCTCCTGTCGTTTTATTAATGAAAAACACCATTCTTTTTGTCGACGATGAACCCAACATTCTTTCAGGATTGCAACGGATGCTCCGTTTCCTCCGCCATGAAATGGATTTCCATTTTGTGGAGAGCGGCAGGGAAGCAATCGATTTCATGACCGCCCATCGTGTCGATGTTATTGTTTCCGACATGCGGATGCCCGGTATGGATGGCGCGACACTCCTCGCCATGGTCCAGGAACAATTTCCCCATACTATCCGCATATTGCTGACCGGCCAGGCTGATGAGGAATCAATCTGGCGGACAGTGGAGGTGGCCCATCAACTCCTGGCCAAGCCTACCTCGGCGGAAACATTGCAAGAAGTTCTGGGCCGAACATGTGCGCTTCAAAATTTGCTGCCCAACCAACCGCTCAGGACCATTATCTCCAGCCTGGGCAGTTTGCCCAGTTTGCCGGCCACCTATGCAGAACTGCAACGCACATTGCAGGATCCAGAATGCGGCTTACAAGAGAGTGCAGCGATAATTGAATGCGACCCGGCCATGAGTGCCAAGGTCTTGCAGTTGGTGAATTCCGCTTTTTTTGGATTTTTCAAGAATATCGGCAACCCGTCCCGTGGGGTCCATTTGCTGGGGCTGGATACTATCAAAGCACTGGCCTTTAGCGCAGGAGGCGTTTTTAGTGAATTCAAACCGGTCCCAGGCACTTCCTTTTCTGTACCAGGCCTCTGGGAGCACAGTATGGGTGTCGCTGCCTTTGCAAAAAGAATTGCTCAAGCGGAAACAACTGTTCAAGAGTGTATCGACAACGCCTTTACGGCCGGACTCATTCACGATATCGGCAAATTGATATTGCACGCCAGCAAGCCTCAGGAATATGCAGAAGTTATCTCCTTGGCCAAGGAAAACACGATCGCGTTCCACCAGGCGGAACAGCAGCTGTTGAACGCGGATCACGCAGCTGCCGGAGCATATTTGCTTGGTCTCTGGGGACTGCCTGGATCTGTTGTAGAAGCGGTTGCCTTTCACCATCAACCTGATCACTGTCCCGCACCCTCATTTTGTCCTGCCGTGGCGGTTCATGCCGCCGATGTCATTTATCATCGGTTACAACCTGATCTCCAGTGTATTCCGCCTGCCCTCAATCTCGCTTATCTCGAACAGGCTGGTGTCGTTGATCGGTTTGACTCCTGGGTAGAACTTTGCGAACCATTAGGCATAAAGGAAACGGCATGACCGAAAAAATTCTCTTTGTCGATGACGAACCCAATATACTGCATTCCATACAACGGCAACTGCGCAAGCGTTTTTCCCTGCAAACAGTGGAAAGCGGCACGGAGGCCCTACGGATTCTTGAGGAGGAAGGCCCTTTTGCGGTTATCGTTTCGGATATGCGAATGCCGAACATGAGTGGGGTTGAACTTCTTGCCCAAGTCAAAGACCTCTATCCGGACATGGTCCGTCTCATGCTGACCGGCAACGCTGACCAGGAAACCGCCATGGAAGCGGTGAACACCGGTCATATTTTTCGTTTTCTGACGAAACCATGCCCCCAGGCTACTTTTATCACCTCTCTTGCCCTGGCACTGCGGCAGCATCGTTTGATCACCGCTGAAAAAGAACTCCTGCAAAAGACCCTTAAAGGCAGCGTCACTGTCCTTTCCGAACTTCTGGGCGTAGCGAATCCTCTGGCGTTCAGTGCAGGGTTGCGTATTAAGGAGTATGTGGTGAAAATCGCCGAGGCTTTGCATCTTCCCCGGCTCTGGCAATATGAAATAGCGGCTTTGATGTCCCAGATAGGGTGCATGACCCTGCCTGGCGAGGTGTTGAACAAAATCTATGCAGGACATGACCTCACCCAAGATGAAACCGATATGTATACCAACCATCCCATGGTCGGAAAAGCATTGCTGGAAAAAATACCGCGGCTGGAACATGTCACCCAAATGATAGCATTGCAGCAAAAGCGGTTCGATGAGTATACTGATGACCTGGCCGGATCAACGTTTGAGGAAATCCTTACAGGTGCTCAAATCCTTAAGGCAGTAATTGATTTTGACCGTCAACTGTTCCTGGGAAAAACTTCAAGGGAAGCGCTCAGCTGGCTGCGTAAACAGAAAAAATGTTATAACCCCAGCGTATTGGATACTTTGGAAAAGGTTAAGGTAACGATTCACGAACATATTTTGAGTCTGCACGTCGGACAGATCACTGCCGGCATGGTGGCTGCCGAAGATGTCCTGGCAAAAAACGGGGTGCTGATCATCCCCAAAGGACAAACCATTACCGGGCCGCTGCTGCAAGGAATGAAAAATTTTTCCAAACAGGTTGGCCTTATCGAACCGATTCGAGTACAAATGGGACAGCTTTCCGAAACTCCCTGAAGGAAAAAAGAGATGGATAATTCGACCCAATATTGCGGAAAAAAGCCTCTCCCTTCCAGCTTTTCTTCAACAACGAATCATGCTTCAGGCTCGTCTGGTAATTGCAGGCGTGTCAGGTAATTCGAGTGCGTAGCACCCTGCCCTATCAGTTCTTCGCCGATGTGGTTCTCACACTCCATGCCGCCATCGTTGTCTTTGTGGTTGGCGGCCTCATCCTCATCCTCGTCGGCAATTTCCGTGGCTGGCAGTGGGTGAATACGCTCTGGTTCAGGCTAGCCCATCTGTCTGCTATCGCGGTAGTCGTGGCGGAGGCATGGTTTGGCGTTACCTGCCCGCTTACCTCGCTTGAGATGTGGCTGCGCGCCAAGGCGGGTACCGCACCCTACAGCAGCAGCTTCATCGAGTATTGGCTGCAGCGCGCCCTCTATTACGACCTGCCTCTCTGGGTGTTCACGGTCGCCTACTCGCTCTTCGGGCTCGCTGTTGCCTTCACCTGGTGGTACTTTCCGCCGAAGACTCGTCGCCGTGGGCGGAAAACACCCCCCCCGCTTTCCTAGAGCATATTACCGAAGGGTTGTCCCCCTTCTCTGATCCGCTCCAGTTGGTCAACGAGATCGTCGATCTCGCTCTGCCAGTACTGGCGCGAGCCGAAATCAGGAATAACCAACGTTGCCCCGTCTTCAACCACCTGATGAGCGCACCAGGCGGAATAATGAATAAAACGCATAGCCCGCAGGGGTTCGATCAGGCGAAGGCTGGTGCGATCAAAGGGTCTGAACGCCTCGTACCCTTCGAGCAGCAGATCGACCTCAACAAAACACTCATCAAGAGGTCCCGGCAGGAGCATCCAAAAATCCTGCACCGGCGGGCCAATAGCCATATCGTCAAAATCGATCAAATAGAACGATTCTCCCGGACGATAGATGAGGTTGCCCGAATGGCAATCGCCATGAATCCTGATCGATTCGCTGCGTGCAAACAACGGTTCAATTTCCGCAATGATGGTGTCGGTAATCCGCGCATACGCCCCCATCAGATCTTGCGGAATCAGACCGCTTGTGCGTATGAAATCCACCTGGGCAGCCGTGGTCACCGCCGGGTGCATTCGCGTACGGCCATGCGCCATGGTCTTCGCCCCGATCATGTGGGTGCGTCCCAGCAGGTAGCCAACTGCCAGCCACTGGTCCTCAGTGAATTCATCGACACACCGTCCCCCTTTTCGCGGAAAGATGGCAAAGAACATGTCTTCGTACTGCCCCAGCGTTCCCCCCTCTTTCAAAGGGAGCGGAGCAATGACCGGAATCTCTTGCGCTGCCAACTCCAGGAGAAAATCATGCTCATCCTGCAGGGCTTGTTGTGACCACCGTCCCGGTCGATAGAATTTAGCGACCAGGCCATTGCCCGCTCTGTCCTGCAATTCATAGACACGGTTAATGTAGCTGTTATAGGGGCGGCAGAGATTGGTGCAGGAAACACCCAACGCCGATTCAACCTGCTGCAGGATAAGCTCAGGGGTCAGCCGGTTGAACGTGGCCTGTTTTTTTGATGTATCCGAAATATCCATAGACGATTTCCTTCCTTTTTATTGGAACTTTGCCGCATCCGGCCAGCGGAGGAACAAAGAGAAAACACATGAGTTTTTTCCGCCAGCATCCTGTTATTCCGAACGTAACGCTTCCAGGGGGTCAAGCCCGGCTGCCTGCCGGGCGGGCAAGATGCCGGCAACAACGCCGATGCTCATGGCCAGCAACTCGGCCAGGAAGACAAAACTCCACGGGGTATGCACCGGTAGCAGCGGCACAAAGGTGTGGATGAGCAAGGCGCAGACAAGCCCCACAGCCAAGCCGGCCGCACCGCCAAGAGCCGCGAGCAGGGTTCCTTCCAGGAGAAAAAACAGCAGGATCTGCGCGCGCGTCGCTCCCAGGGCGCGGAGCAGGCCGATCTCGCCGGTTCGCTCGCGCACGGCAATGGTCATCACTGTAAAAATGCCCACACTGCCCACCAACAGCGAAATACCGCCTAATGCTCCCACCGCCACGGTGAGCATGCCCAGCACCGAACCGAGCACATCGAGCATCTGCTGCTGGGTGGTGATGGTGAAATCCTCCTGGCCGTGACGCTGCAGCAGCACCCGCTTGATAGCCGCGGCCATCTCATCGGCATCCGCGCCCTCCTGATAAAGGACATCGATCTCCATCAAGCCGTCACGATTGAACAGATCCAGCGCCCGTACCGCCGGAATGTACACGGTGTCATCCATGTCAAAACCAAGAATCTGCCCTTTGGATTCCATCACTCCGATGACTCGTCCGGGCTGATTGCCGATCTGGATGCGCTGTCCCAGGGGATTCTGGCCGGGAAACAGCTCCTGCCGAGTCTTATAGCCCAGGACCACATAGGGCCGGGCGGTGCGTGCATCGTCCGGCGGGAGGAAGCGGCCGCTTTTCACCTGCATTCGAAAGGCGCGATCCATGTCCGGCCCGACCCCGTAGATGGTGATCCGCCGGGTGCGGCCATTGGCCTTGACCTCGGCATTCCCCTGAACAAGGGGCACCGCAGCCTCGACCCGGGGGATCTGCGCCAAGGCCTCGCAGTCTTCCAGGGTGAGCAGCCGTTCCGAACCGATCACCCCGAGGGAGGTACCCATAGTGGTGACCTTGCCCGGATTGATGGCGATCAGATTGGTGCCGAACTGGGTGAATTCGGCCAGAACAAAGCGCTGCAGCCCCTCGCCCATGGAGGTGAGCAGGATGACCGCGGCAATACCTACCGCAATGCCCAGACCGGTAAGAAACGAATGGAGCCGTTTGGCCCGGATGGAGGTGGTGACGAAATGCACCTGATCCCAGAGATCCATAGCCTCGTCTCAGTGTTTGGCCAGAGCCTGGATCGGATCAAGGCGGGCGGCCCGGCGGGCGGGCAGCAGGGAAAAAATAAAACCAGTGCACAGGGCCGTGCCCAGGGCGGCGGCAATGGCCCAGGGGGGCGGCGTGGTCTGCAGGGTCGGGTAGAACTGGATCGCCAACCAGGAGCCGGCAAACCCGAGCGCCATCCCGATCAATCCGCCGATGGTGGAGAGCAGCAGGGCCTCGGTCACCAACAGCAGCATGATCTGCAGCTGGCTGGCACCCAGGGCTTTGCACAGGCCGATTTCCGAGGTCCGCTGGGCCACGGCCATCAGCATGACGTTCATGATCAGAATCCCGGCCACCACCAGACTGATCCCGGCAATGCCGGCCACGGTCAGGGTGAGCACCCTGAGGATCTTGTCAAAGGTGGCCAGCACCGAATCCTGGGTAATGATGGTCACATCCTCCTCGCCGTAATGTCGTTTGGCAATGGTAGTGCTGATGTGCTTCTTCAGACGGTCCAGGACCTCCAGATCCTTGGCCTCGATCAGGATGCGGAACAAGCCCTCGGTATTGAGCAGCATCTGGGCAAAGGCCACCGGCACGATCACCAGTTCTTCGGTATCCAGGCCCAGAGAGCGCCCCTCCGAGCCGAGGATGCCGATAACCCGACAACGGAACCCGCCGAGCCGCACCATTTCCCCCAGCGCATTCTGCTGGCCGAACAGTTCCCGGTACACCTTGGCCCCGATCACGCAGACCGGCCGGGCTATCTCCATATCCTCCTCAGGAAGAAAAACACCCCGGTCCATGGTGAGATGATGAATCTCAAGGATAGGCGCCGTGGAACCGATCAGCGGCACCTGCCGTTCCTTGCCCCGCCAGGCGATGCTTAATTCGCCGATATTGACCGGGGTCAACCGCTTGACCGCATCGCCCCGCAACAGCGCCCTGGCATCGGCCAGGGTGAGGTCGCGCGGGGTCTCGCCCACCAGGGTGGCGGGGGTATTGGACGCGGTCTCTGTCCGTCCCGGAATAACGATCACCAGGTTGGTGCCCAGGGAGGCAAACTGATCGACAATGTACAGTCGGGCACCGTTGCCGATACCGGTGAGCAAGACCACCGAGGCCACCCCGATGCTCATGGCCAGCAGCATCAGCAGGGTGCGGACCCGGTTGCTGCCGAGACTTTGCAGGGCAAAGCCGATGGTATCAAGGGGCCGCATCGCCCGCTCCCCGGAGGCTGTCACTAGCGATCTGGCCGTCCACCACCCGAACCTGCCGCCTGGCCCGACTGCCGATTTCCGGATCATGGGTCACCACCACCAGGGTGAGCCCCTTGCTGTTCAACTCCTCCATCAGTTCGATGATCTCAGCCCCGGAATGGCGGTCCAGATTACCCGTGGGTTCGTCGGCCAGCAGCACCGCAGGCTCGTTGATCACCGCTCTGGCGATCGCCACCCGCTGACGCTGACCGCCCGAGAGTTCGTCCGGGCGATGGTGCCGCCTGCCGGCCAGCCCGAAGGCCTCGATCAGGGCGCTGCTGCGCGCCAGTCGTTCCTTGCGTGCCATTCCGGCCAGGAGCAGGGGCAGCTCGATGTTCTGCTGAGCAGTCAAGCGGGGAATGAGATGAAAAAACTGAAAGATGAAGCCGATCTTACGGCTGCGGGTATCCGCCAGCTGATTGTCGCTGAGGCTGGTGACATCCACCCCCTCGAGGAGATAGGTACCGCTGTTGGGG
>JBFJXW010000089.1:0-14569 GCA_041622895.1 Desulfobulbus sp.
GCCTGTACCTCACCCAGTTCATCATCGAAGATCTGATCAACCATGACAGTATTCAGGACGTTTTTGGCGATGATATGGAAATTTATCGGGCGGTTGATTCTGTGCTTGCCAAAATCCGGCCACGGTAAGCCGTTTTCACCATGGCGGTTGTGCATCCTAAAACATTCCCGACCCTCCTTTTTGCCAACAGCAAAGGAGATATACTTGATTACAACGGGTTGTTCATGGCCGGTAGCGCAGCAGGCAGCTATTTCAAACCGCAGCTTGAAGATCTGATCGAACTTCCTCCCGGAAGCGAATTGTTCACCCTGCCGAATCGCCTACCGGTGGGCATTGAGCCAGGGAATGACGAACCCGCCCTGCTTGACAGCAACCCTTACGAACCCGGCGAAGCTATCAATGCCGTTGCGGCCTTCATGGCTCCTGCCCATACCGCCATTTATACAGCGGCCTACGAAAGCCACCATTCACCCCCTTCCCAATTACCACTCTTTGCCTACACCGCTGTCGGTTGGGCAGACGGTAAGTTCTGGGTTGCTGCTTTCCGGAGTGATCAGGACAGCAGGCAAGATGCGGAACAATTCAATCAGCGGCTACTTGAAAAACGCACCCAAAAGCACCTTCAGCAGCATACCGGCAACCGTCTCATCCAGCACCTGGGAAAATGCTGCCTGACCTACGGATGCCCTGCAGCTCGCAACTATTTTATGGGCCGATGGGAAGCTCCGCTCCCTTGTTCTCCGGTTTGCAACGCCGCCTGCGCAGGCTGCATTTCCCTGCAACCCTCCGGCTGCTGTCCCTCGACACAGGACCGAATTACCTTTGTGCCTACCGCGCGAGAAATTGCCGAAATTGCGATTGAGCATCTGCAAACCGCTCCACGGCCCATTGTCAGCTTCGGCCAGGGATGCGAAGGAGAGCCCCTCTTGCAAACGGAGGTTATAGAAAAAAGCATTCGCTTGATCCGCTCGCAAACCAACCAAGGTACCATCAACCTGAATACCAACGGCAGCCTTCCCAATGCGGTGGATCAACTTGCCAAAGCTGGGTTAGACTCAATACGCATTTCCCTGAACAGTGCTCAGCCGGAAAAACACCGTCTCTATTACCGCCCCAAAGGCTTTTCCCTTGCAGATGTCTGCCGCTCCATTGCGGTGATGAAACAGCACAACCGCCACGTCTCACTCAATTATTTCATTCTTCCCGGTTGCACCGATGATCCTGCCGAATTCGCTGCATTATCTGAACTCATCGAGAACTATAGCCCCGATTTTATCCAACTGCGCAACCTTAACATAGATCCGGAATACTATCTCCGTGTCATCAATCACACCGCCAGCGTACCGCCTCTCGGGATCCGCAATTGGCTCGCCCGGCTTAAGGAAAAATTCCCCGATTTGGGATTTGGTTATTACAACCCCCCCCTGCATTCCTGAAACCAACATCAAGAGACGCTTCCAAACCAGCTGTGCCATTGGAGTCATTGACTGCAAAAAAATCCAAGGCCCGCTTCCACGCCTCCTCTAAAGTAGGGCTCGCTTGCACCCTAGAGGCCAAATGATGGCCAAAAAAATAATTTTTGGCAAAATAATGCGTAAACTCCTTGAGCCTTCCGAGTCTCCGTTCCGGCTGAAATCGTTCAAGCAAGGCACTACAAAATTTTTGGTACAAATGCGGAAGACAGATCTCCTGCTCTGGGATATCAGCAGCATAGAGATCGCGGGCGATGGCTGCAAAAAGCCAGGGCGCAGTTGCTGCCGCCCGACCGATCATCAACCCGTCGGCGCCGCTTTCAGCAAGACAGGATCGGGCACTGGCAACCGAATCAATTGAGCCGTTGGCAACAATCGGGATATCAATCCACTCCTTCACTTTGGCGATCCATGTCCATCGGGGCGGCCTGGTGAAGGATTCGCGGCGCAAACGGGCATGAACGGTGAGCATGTCAACCCCTTCCCCCTCCAGCATTAGACAGAAATCTCGAAGCTTTTCCGCATTCAGTGTTTCTCCGAGACGAATTTTAGCTGTCAGCGGCAATGTACTGTTTTTTCGAGCACAACTGACTATTTTTCGGACTTGATCCGGATTATCCATTAAACTGCTTCCACCTCCCGCCTTGCGGACCACAGGTGCCGGACAGCCAAGGTTGAGATCAACGACATCAGCCTGCAAGCGCAGCAGCGCAGCAAACACGGCCGGAATATTATTGGTATTCGTCAATAACAACTGGTAGGAAAGCGGGGTTTCCAGAGGTGTTCGCACGAGGTACGGTGAATGAAGCGCATTCTCTGCAGGCAAGCGGGTCGACGACAGCATTTCCGTACTCAATAAGCCAACACCGCCAAATCCGAGAATCGTTGTCCGCAATGCCGAATGCGTTAACCCAGCCATTGGTGCCAGCAAAAGCGGTGGCCAGATTTTTTTATTGCCAATTATCATATCACTCGTCCCGATACTTGAAAGAGAGCCTGTTTACGCCACTTCTGTCTTGACAGTAAAACTGTTAGCATGGTAATTTAAATGATTATTATTTGATTATTATTCACATTACTATGATACAAAAAACCATGAATGCTCCCGCACCGATGATCCGGCTAACGACGCAACGGCAGATCATTCTCGAAGAATTATCGAAGGTTAAAACCCACCCTACTGCCAGTGAATTATACGATATGGTTCGTAAGCGGTTGCCGCGTATCGGATTGGGAACGGTATACCGCAATTTGGAACTCATGGCTGATAGCGGCATGATTTTAAAAATCGAAGTGGGAGGGACACAAAAACGCTTTGACGCCACCACCACTGAACATTATCACATTCGTTGTTCTGTTTGCGGAAAGGTAGATGACATCGACGTACCGGTAATCAAAGAGCTTGTCGCCCAAGCTGCAGACACCACTCCGTACCTGATCCTTGGTCATCATGTCGAATTTACCGGGATATGCAACACCTGCCAGAAAAAACAGCAACAACCCCAAATTATCGCAAAATAAAAAATACCCTTAAAAAATATTAGAAACAAAAAGAGCGACTTCCCTTAGCCGGGGAAGCCGCTCTTTTTGTTTCGAGCCCAATCAGGTTTCGGTTTTTTCAGCCGATGGGTCAGGAAAAAATAACTTTACAGAACCGGCGTTTCCCCACCTTAAGAAGAAGTTCTCCACTGGTTGGTACCGCAACATTAATATCTGCAACTTTTTCACCATCAATCGAAACCGCATGTTGCTGAATCATACGGCGACCATCGGAAGTCGATTTTACCAAGCCAGCATCCAATAGTAATTTCGGCACCCAGATTTCAGGCTCAGTAGGGGGGATACGTATTTCCTCAACCTCTTCAGGGAGTTCATGCCGGGAAAAAATCTGTTCAAAGTTGCGTTCTGCATCATCAGCTGCGGTCTGATTGTAAAAACGGGCAACCAACTCCTTGGCCAACTGGACTTTTGCAGCCTTCGGATGGACGGCACCGGCTATTATGTCTTTTTCGAGCACTGCAATTTCAGCCATCGTACGATCACTGAGTAATTCGTAATAGCGGAACATCAACTGATCACTGATCGACATGACCTTGCCAAAGATACTGTCTGGCTCCTCCGAAATACCGATATAGTTCCCCAGAGATTTACTCATTTTGTTTACACCGTCCAGACCTTCAAGCAAGGGCATGGTCAGGACCACTTGCGGTTCCTGGCCGCGACTTCGTTGTAAATCTCTGCCCATTAACAGATTAAATAACTGATCGGTACCACCAAGTTCAACATCGGCCTTCATAGCCACCGAATCGTATCCCTGGATCAGCGGATAAAGGAATTCATGGATGGAAATGGGTCGGTTTGACTCAAACCGTTTCTTAAAATCATCACGCTCCAGCATTCTAGCGACAGTGAGCTCTGAAGCAAGACGGATCATGTCATAAGAGGTGAGTTGACCGCACCAGGTAGAATTAAACTGAACAATCGTCTTCTCCGGATCCAGGATTTTAAAGACCTGCTCCTTGTAAGTCTCAGCGTTTCGCTCAATATCCGCTCGGGTGAGGGGAGGACGGGTATCGGATTTACCAGAGGGGTCACCGATAAGACCGGTAAAATCGCCGATGAGAAAGTTCACCGTATGCCCAAGGGTCTGAAAATGGCGTAATTTCTGAATTAGGACTGTATGCCCTAAATGCAGATCCGGTGCGGTCGGATCAAAACCAGCTTTAATGGTCAACGGCACACCGGTTTCCGACGCTCTCTTCAACTTTTTTTCGAGTTCCTCTCTCGAGTGAAAATCAACGACACCCCGTTCGATCAGGGCAATTTGCTCTTCTACTGATTTCATCATTACCCCTCGTTATTTGGCGTATTCGACCGCTCTGGTCTCTCGTATAACCGTTACCCGGATTTGTCCCGGATAGGTCAATTGTTCTTCAATTGCTTTTGCAATATCGCGGCTCAACAAGGTTGCCTCCTCGTCACGGACTTTCTGACTGTCAACGATGATGCGGAGGTCACGCCCGGCCTGGATAGCGTAAGATTTATCCACTCCACTAAAACCATTAGCGATATTTTCCAAATCCTCAAGGCGCTTGACATAACTTTGCAGCATCTCTTTTCGCGCCCCAGGCCTTGCCCCGGAAAGGGCATCAGCGGATTGCACCAGTACGTCCAAGACGCTCTTAGGCGGCTGATCTTCGTGATGTGCTCCAATAGCATAGACGATATCTTCGGCTTCTCCATATTTACGGGCAAGATCACGGCCGATGATTGCGTGCGATCCCTCAACTTCATGATCCACCGCTTTGCCTATATCATGGAGTAAACCGGCCCGTTTAGCCTTTTTCACATCCAGTCCCAATTCCGCAGCCATAACACCGCAAAGAAAAGCGACTTCCAGGGAATGCTGGAGAATATTCTGCCCATAACTGGTGCGGTATTTAAGGCGGCCAATCAGATTGATCAGGTCCACGTGCATGCCGTGTGCCCCCACATCGAAAGTAGCCTGTTCTCCGGATTCACGAATACCGACTTCGAGCTCTTCAGATACCTTATTCACAACCTCTTCAATACGGGCCGGATGAATCCGACCGTCCGAAATGAGCTGTTCAAGTGCCAAACGGGCGACTTCCCTGCGTATGGGATTAAATCCGGAAAGAATAACCGCCTCTGGGGTATCATCGATGATAATATCAATACCGGTGGCCGCTTCAATGGCTCTGATGTTCCTCCCTTCCCTGCCGATAATCCGCCCCTTCATTTCCTCATTGGGGAGGGGAACCATTGATACGGTTTTGTCGGCAACATAGTCACCAGCATATCTGGCAATAGCAAGGGCCAGAATATTTTTACCTTTGCGGTCAGCCTCCATTTTCATTTCATTTTCAATGCGGGAAAGGCGTTTGGCACAGTCCATCCTAGCTTCGCTTTCAATAGACTGCATAAGCTGAACCTTGGCCTCCTCCCGATCAATCCCGGCTATTTGCTCCAACTTGTAGCGCTGTTCATCGATCAGTCCGTTCAGTTGATTTTTCTGAACAACGACTTCTGCCTCGTCGACCTCCAAGCACTCTTCCCGGTATTTCAGGCTGGTTTGTTTCTCCTCGAGAATTTGAAATTCACGTTGAATTTCGTCGAATTTCCGATTGAGTCGTCGTTGGTCATCCTTAAGCTCCTGTCGACTCGCTTTCAATTCGCGATCAGCCTCCTGCTTTATAAGGAAGGCCTCTTCTTTGGCCTGCAGCAATGCCTCTTTTTTTATCTGCTCGGCTTCACTGATAGAATTTTCAATGATTTGCCGACCCTGTAATTCTATATTTTTCTGATTTCCCTCAACAAGTCTTTTTCGTAAAAGGATGCCAACGGCCAACCCGAAAACAAGATTCACCAACGCTAAAAGGAGCGTCATTACATTCAATTCCATGACAAGACACCTACCCTAAATATATGATATAACAGGCCAACCATTCGATTATTCAATGTGGCAGCACTGCAGCGAAAAAAGGGGAGAGAAGATGTGAGGGGAGTGGATAGCGAAAAAAAATCGCAAAAACAGAACCGCCGTCAAAAAACAGCGACAAGCCTTCCCATGGAGCACTGAAATTACTTGGTATACCCCAAAGGTTCTCAGCTTATAGATTTGCAAGAAGAACGTCTGCCGATCGTACAAAAAATGGCAGGAGTTGCTCTCGAAAACATCCTGTGTGGAAGGTTACTCTTATATGGTAAACCTGATCGCATCAGAGTTGTCTTTCTGTCACCGGATCTGCTGTGCCTGTTCCTACACACGCAACCATCCTCTTTCAATACCGAAAACGGTGCTTTCTTGTACCCTTTTTATATATACAACAGCAGATTAATCCGCTGATCAAAAAAACCCCCGCGCTGCCGTGTCAACGAAATGATTAAACCTAATAGTATTAGGTGGGCAGTGCTCATGCAGATGGCTGGAAACCATTGAAGGCTTCCATAGACCGGCAATAAAGCTACCCTTATCATAAGAGTTGGCTCAATACTCCGCTGATCACCAACAGAGCAGGGGTAACATATCTTTTAATTTATTATAACAGAACGATCTATTGAACCAAACGATAATATGCAGACGAATCAGTCTAATCCGGAAGAAACCTTATCAATCAGATGACCAATTGTTTGCGCCTGTAAATTTCGAAACTCTTTGTATTCACGATTGAGTTGAACATACTTAGCAGCCATTCGGAGACATCCCAACACGAGTATTTTACTAGACGGTACAGAACTCTTGCTTATTTTCTCGTTGGCCTCCAGTTCATGACGAAGCAGGGCAATAACAGCATCCACCTCTTCTTCCGGGGCATCGCTGTAAAAAGTAAACTCCTGCCCGAACAGGTGAAAACGAACGAGACGATCCTGCATCAGTATCGGTCGTCAGCCTCAAATATCGATGTGTTCGGCATCTTCACTGTAAGAAGATCCATGGTCGCCGCGAGGTTCACTATTTTCTTCCGCCGCTTCAGCACTCTGCTCGTTCTCCCAGTTTTCAATACGGTCGATTAAACCGGCGACGCGGTTGCCTACCTCGGTACGCTCGGTGCTCAAATTAAAGATATTATTTTTCAACTCGGCACACTCCGCATCACGTTCCCGCAAAGTGTCCTGCAATGCATGGTAATCCGTCTTCAGTTGATTGTATTTCGCCAACAGTTTATCGACAAACTCCTCCAAACGAACTAATTCCGCATTATTTTCCATGACCAATCCTTTGACTTTAAGTTACCGAAAAGGTTTAAAAACCATAAGTTTCCGAAATTATAATAGAACTAAATAGAGCATAACTATACAGATCCCCTCTCTTGAACGCAAGGACTTTGCAGGGGAGAGGGAATGCGTTCTTCCTTTTTCCGATTCAACTCAGCATCTACTGTATTCCCAGGCAACAGGCCGCCCATTTTCATAGGGCATATATCCGTGAAAGACACGTGGATCGTCATCAAACACCAGAGGGAGAAAGAACCGATCGCCCTCCCACATTGGCAGATTGTCAAGATCGGCCAACGGATACCAGAGCAGATCGCCCTCTTCGTTCCGCGGCAGGATCGTACCTGAAAACGCCGTGATCAAAAAAACAAATCCTAACCAATTTTCGCCCTCGGGTCCGAACCCTGTCCAATTAATGGTGCCACGCAACTGCATGCTGACGCATTCCAAACCGGATTCCTCGAAAATTTCGCGCTTCATACAGCTAAGCACATCTTCACCTGCTTTCATTTTACCACCCAGGCCATTATATTTCCCCAAATGCTGATCCAGTGGACGAGCATTTCGGTGAACAAGCAACGTCTGCAATCTGTCGGGTGATAAGATATAGCCGAGGGTACCTATTATGGGCATGTACATTGGAAATCCGCGTTACAACTCACTGAGAAAAGGAAGCATTGACTATAATCAAGGCCCCTGGCGACTTTTATCGCCTAGCAGGGCGCAGTATGATATAGTATAAAAATATAAACAGGTGAATAATTCTTTACACTTCCTTCAACAGTTTTTCCGTTGCCATGAACCACTCTGCACAGAGCATCACAGTACAACGCCTGAAATTTTTTTTCTTTATTCTCTTTGGCCTCAGTCTCAGCCTGTGCACGGCCCCTCTGGGAGCCTCAGCGACCGAACAATTCCCTCTTTACCCCTGTATACGGGATAACGTGAAATTTTGGGAAGATGTGTATTCCCGGTATTCATCTCAGCGTGGGATACTGCATGATAAAGAACATCTCAACCGTGTCTACGCCGTTGTCAACCTCGTGAGTTGGGACCTTCCGGGCTCATCAAAAATAAACAATGAACTCATCAAGATTGCAAAAAACAGGATCAGCGAAACCCTTACTCACCTCGGATCCGGAAAAACGCCCCGTACCAATGAAGAAAAGCGGATAGCTGCGCTTTTTCCTCGACAACGACATACGTCTTTCCATAAAGCAAAAGAAAACATTCGTCTCCAAATCGGCCAAAGTGATCGCTTTTACGAGGGTGTTATTCGTTCCGGTAGATATCTTTCTCAGTTCCGCAGCATTTTGGCCGCACACGGACTGCCCCCGGAGCTTGTCTATCTTCCCCATGTTGAATCATCGTTTAATCCTAAAGCCTACAGTAAAGTTGGCGCTTCCGGACTTTGGCAGTTTACACGGTCGACCGGAAAAGACTACCTCACCATCAACAACCTGGTGGACGAACGCCTGGACCCTTACCTTGCAACCCATGCCGCGGCAGCACTGCTCAAAGAGAATTACTCCCAGCTCAAATCCTGGCCTCTCGCCCTTACTGCCTACAACTACGGTCGAGCCGGAATGCTCCGTGCAGTCAAAGAAAAAGGCAGCTATGAACAAATTTTCAAATCGTACAGGCAAGGGTATTTCAAATTTGCCTCGCGCAATTTTTATTCAGAATTTCTTGCCGCAACGCGCGTAGCAAAACGATTGGGCGCCCACCCCAAGGTGCGTCTCGAGCGCCCTGAAGGGACCGTTACCTTTCGTCTGAAAAACGAAATTCCCACAGCGAGGCTGATACGTTCACTAGGCGTTTCCCGGGACAATTTCCTTCGCCTCAATCCTGCCCTCCTGCAACCGGTTATCGAGGGTGATCGCTCCGTGCCCAAAGGATACCTGGTGCGCCTGCCTGCAAGCAAACAGGCGATTGCACAATCCTCCAGGATTGAATCGACACCAAAACATATCAAACAAGCAGTCAAGCCAAAAATTATGGCCCGGCCGTCATCACATTCAGGCGTTCACTATGCGGTCCGGAAAGGAGATACCGTTTTCTCAATAGCTCGTCAATTTCAAGTCTCTTCCAAAGAGTTACTGGCTTTAAACGGTATAGATGACGATACCTCAATCAAAATCGGCGAGAAACTGCGTATCCCCGCTTCTGGAATCAAAACAATTATTAAACGTCCCGAAACTAAAAGAAAAACCATCTGACCACAGGCACCATGGATATTTCAAAAACCATAGCTACAATGAAAAAGCGACCTGATTTCAATGAAAAGGTCGGCATGATCCTTATTCACAACGGCACAGTGCGCAGTTGGTCACGCAAAGACCATCAGCAGGTGACATCACTAGAAACCACCGTTGATCACGAAAAGGTCGAGCAACTACGACAAGAATATCTTGAACACCAGGGTATTTATGACATAATAATTGAAGCTCGTTCCGGTCGTTTCGCTCCTGGAGATGACCTGCTCTTCATTATCGTAGCCGGAGATTTACGGGAAAATATCAAACCGGTCCTTGCCGATCTGCTCGATCGCATCAAAGCCGAAGCTGTCAGCAAAAACGAAATTATCCGGTAATCAATTCGCCATCGGCTGAACGCTACCAGTCAAAACAAGGAACTTTGCCATGACGACAGCCGAAGCACTAATTGAAAAATTCAAAAAAATTCGGACACTCCCTCATGTAGTCACCCGAGTTGTTCAATTGGTTAACGACGAAGAGTCAACCTTGCAGGATTTTGAAGAAGTTATTCGCATGGATGCTGCCTTGGTTGCCAGATTGCTGACTCTGGTCAACAGCTCCTATTTCGGTTTGACCCGCCAAGTGGACTCGATTTCCCGCGCCGTTGCCTTGCTTGGTATGAAAAACCTCCATAACATTGCGGTAACCGATGCCATCCAGGGGATGATCCGCAACAATGCTGGCACTACCGAATTCTCGCCTCAGCGATTATGGCTGCACAGTGCAGCCTCCAGCATTTGCTGTAAAATGATTGCCGAACGCATTTTCACCATCAATGGTGACGATGCCTACTTATGTGGAATACTTCACGACATCGGCCTGATTGTTGAAATGGAAACCGAAGGAGAAACATTCCTCAAAATTATAGAGCAGCTGGCTACCGATGGCCCATCAATTATCGAACTGGAGCAGGATCTGTTTCAAACCGACCACTGCCAGTTAGGCTACATAATGGCCAAAGACTGGCGCATCTCCGATCCGATTGCCGAAGCAATCCGCGATCACCATCAGGATAACGGGGCTATTGATCCTCACTCGCCGACCGGCATTCTTCAGATGAGTGAGTACATTATCCACCAGCTGGGGTTTGCAATTAAGAATGATCTTAGGGCAAGCCTAGCCCCTTCCCTGGCAGCACATATCCAGAGCAATGTTGAAGAATACAAAGTGCTGGCTGAAGACCTACCGGAAGAACTGGAAAAAACGAAAAATATGTACGGTGGCTGAAGGGATCGCCGATGACCCTAACAACCCTGTTCGCTGATTTTGTCGACCCAGTAAACGAATTAACCGCTCTACGTACCCACCTGGAGCAGGAAACAGAGCAACTTCTTTTCTTCTGCCTGCATACTTCTAACAAGCATACGGCCTCCGAACAATTCCCCCTGGAACCTGCTCTGGCCAAACACTATATCGAAGCAAATGGAAAAAAATCCTCAGAACTTGTCTTCTCTGTACAGGATCGCTCTTACTTTCTGTTCGCAGTTCCCGATCTGAAAAGCTATGTCCTGGCAACCCCAAACAAGTTGCAGACCGATGCCGGCAACTGGATCTCAACAATTATCCGCCTTGCAGTTCGCCTCTTTCTTTCCAATCGGGAAACAATAGAAACCGTCAACAGACTGCGCATCCAAAAAAAACAGTTCGACCGAAAATCTGCGGTCCTTGAAAAAAAATTCCAGGATATCATGGCAGAAAATGAACAGAACTACAGAAAAATACAGGAACAGCAGCATACGTACTCCAATACATTACAGGAGGAAATAAAACAGCAAACCGCCGAGTTACGAACTGCCAAAAAGGCAGCGGAATCAGCCAATATCGCAAAAAGTGAATTTTTAGCAGCAATGAGCCACGAAATCAGAACACCGATGAACGGCATCATCGGCTTCACAGATATGTTGCTGGATACCGGTCTTGATGAGGAACAGATAGAATTTGCCAAAACCATCAAACGCAGCGCTGATGCCCTGCTTTCGCTAATCAACGATATTCTCGATTTTTCCAAAGTTGAAGCAGGGAAATTGGATCTTGAATGCATCAACTTCGATCCTGAGGTTACCGCCCAGGATGTCTGCGACCTGATCCGCCCTAAAGTGGTCTCACGCCCCATCGAGGTGCTCTGCAGAATTGATGACGCCCTTCCGGCCAATCTTATGGGTGACCCAGGTAGGTTTCGTCAGGTTCTGGTAAATCTGATGGGAAATTCAGCTAAATTCACGAAAAAAGGTGAACTCGAACTGTCGCTAATGGTTGATGAGGAGACAGAGGAGACGATCACCCTCCACGCCTATATTCGGGATACGGGTATCGGTATTCCTGAAGACAAACTCGAATCAATCTTCGAAGCTTTTCGGCAGGCTGACGGTTCCACCACCAGGGAATACGGCGGCACTGGTCTCGGACTTTCCATCTGTCGAAAAATTGCCGGATTAATGCAGGGGCATGTCTGGGTTGAAAGCCAACAAGGTCAGGGAAGTGTTTTTCATTTCACCGCAAAACTAAAAAAAGCAGCTCAGCAGCGTACAAAAAATTTCGCTAAGGTATGCTTAACTCAAAAACGAATTCTGGTTGTTGATGATAACATTACCAACCTCAGCATACTGCAGCATATCCTCCGGAAAGCCGGTCTGGATGTCGTCACGATTCAGGACAGCAGCCAAGTGCAATCCGTATTGCTGCAGTCCATTGCGGCCAAACAATTATTTGACCTCATCATCCTGGATATCCAGATGCCGTCTCCGGATGGGTATGCTCTTGCCAGGATGATTCGCCATGATATAGCCGAGACCGCTAAAATCCCGCTGCTTGCCTATACATCGACAACTGAAAGAAATGCTCAGCGTTGCAAGGATGCAGGCTTCGATGCCTTTCTCACCAAACCCACTCGACGAGAAATCCTCTTCAAAACCATCGAGAAACTCATGGGAACCGTGGAAGCCGCGCCCAGCGCCCATGGGCACGAACCGTTCATTACCCAGTACAGTGTTCGCGAGGAGATCAAGCAATCGGTCCGCATCCTGCTTGCCGAGGACAACCCGGTCAACCAAAAACTCGCAGTCCTCATCCTGACCAAGGCAGGCTACAATGTCGAAGTGGTCAATAATGGCAAAAAAGCGGTGGAAACTTTTGCCGAGTGCCCCAATCGGTTCGATCTTATCCTCATGGATATCCAAATGCCAGAAATGGATGGACTTACCGCCACCAAAGAGCTACGAAGCCGGGGGTTTACCACTATCCCTATTATTGCAATGACCGCCAATGCCATGAAAGGCGACAGAGAAGTCTGTCTGGAAGCCGGTATGAACGATTACATCACCAAACCGGTGAAACGAGAAATCATCTTTGAAATAATCGAACAATGGCTCCATCAAGAACTGGGGAGATGACAGATTCGGCACATTCTTCCGACACCTCACCCAAGGTGCCGCCAAAAGCAATAGCAGCCTCGCCCATCCCCCTTTCCCGGCGCTTGTATCGTTGGGCCTCCTCCCCCACTCCGGTGACAAACCGCCTCATTGAATTTCTTCGCATCTGCCTGCGAATTCTCCTCATCATGTATCAGGAGTTTTTTCGAACCCACCTGGCCATCAGGGCTTCTGCCCTCACCTACGCCATCATCCTTTCACTGGTTCCTATACTTGCCCTCAGTACATCCATTCTTAAAGGACTTGGCAACGATGAACAGTTAAAACGGGCCGCTATAAAATTCATTGAACAGGTTGAACCTCCAGTCACCGCGCTGGAAACTCCAGGAGTCTCCCCGGGATCAACGCTCAATAGACAGTCCCTCCCGAGTGCAGAAGCCCAATCCGTTGCGCAGTCTCAACACTTGACAACCACGAATCTGCACCGCGCCGTCGATATCATCTTTGGCTACGTCGAACGAACCAACTTTGCCGCACTGGGTATCCTCGGGGTTATTGGCCTGATTGTGGTTGTCCTCCTTGTGTTATCGACCATAGAAAATGCGATGAACGCCATATGGCATACGAACCAAGGTCGTTCCTTGTTTCGCAAACTGATGGATTACCTCGCCCTCCTGGTTGTGTTACCCATTTCCATGAACATCGCTCTGGCCGCTGAGGCAATCCTCGCCAGCAAAAAAATAATGTCTCAAATCAGCATACTCGTGCCAAAGGCCCTGGTGGTGACTTGTTTTATCAAGCTCATACCTTTTGGCTTCATCGTCTTCACCCTGATGATCCTGTACCTTTTTTTCCCTCATGTTAAGGTGAAGACAGTCCCCGCTTTGATAGGGGCTGTCTTTGCAGCAATTTTTTGGTTTCTTTTCCAGAAGATGTATATTGCTCTGCAAGTCGGAGTCGCCAGTTATAATGCAATCTACGGTTCCTTTGCGTCCATCCCTCTTTTTCTCATTTGGCTGCAAATTGGCTGGACCTTCATTCTTCTCGGTGCTTCTTTGGCCTACGCGATACAGAACCGCCACCATTACATTTTCTTCGGCTCACCTGTTTCACCGCAGCGAAACCTGCAAACTGCTTTTGACATTATCCGTATCGTTTATGAGAATTTTGCAGAACGCCGTTCAACTTCCTTATCAGAACTGCATAAAAAATTAATTCAAACCAAAGGTACCGACATCAACACCGTGGCAACGCTACTCATCACCGGGGGACTTCTCCGTCGCGATGAGACTAACGGAGAAGAGGCCATGATCCCGGTGACTTTTGCGCAAAATTTACAAGCCTCCGAAGTCGTACACCTCGTTCTCGGCAACGAAATGTTATCCACTCCAGGCGGCGAGTTAGCATCCCGAGCCGTTGATGCTGCCAGTAAAGCTGTACAATCGAATCACCTCCCGACCCAATCTTCATCATCAGGAGACAGCCCATAAAGCACATTACTGTCCCAAATTATTCCGATAACGTTTGGTGGCAAAACGCACGCAAATCACTAGACATATGTTCGACAGAAGAAGACCTGCCTAAGCTTGCAAACGCGGGCTAGAATGAAACTGAGAGAAATTTACCCTAGAGCCAAAATAAAGGAGGCAGGTCATTGCACACCAAAACCGAAGGGTCCTTTTCCGGCTTCACTTTGGTCTGCACATAGCGTCACGTTTGAGAGGGGGAAGAATAC
>JBFJXW010000090.1:0-14279 GCA_041622895.1 Desulfobulbus sp.
ACGGACGTACCGAAACGCTTTTCCGAGTGCGCGGCGGACTGGTCGCAATGCCTCGCCAACCAATACCCCGTGAGCCAATACAATCGTTGCACCCTCAACCTCTTTTTGTTCCCTGATACGACTATCCGTCAGCTTTTTCTCGAAAGTTTTTGCGGCCATTCTTCCCCCCCGGACACGATCAACGAAAAATCTTCAGTACCATGCGTCATCGGCTGGCTGGAAACAAGCTGATGCTCGTGCCGACATACATCGTGTGAGCCCTCTGCAATAGGCTGATAACACAACGGGCTGGAAACTCCTGGAGTTTCCAGCCCGAATGGTTAATCCCGTTTAAAATGCAACAGACCTGCTTCGAGTGCAAACGCCCCTCGCTGCCACGGCTACCGGATAATTATTTCCCCTTCACCTTTGCTTCAAGGGACAGAATATACTCGGTCCATTGCCAGGGTACTTCGTAGATCTCTACCCCTACCTTCTTATAAAGCCAACCGGTCACTTCCCACCTTGGCCTGACTCTGAATTTAAAGTTTTTTTCTTCTTTTGAAGCGACGATAGTATAGGCATCGATATTTTTACCAAACCTTTTCGCCAAACCTCCCACGCACATCCCAAGCCGGGAAACATCTCGCACTTCTCCTGAACAACAACCGATACCGTCTGAGACGTCGATATGCATGCCTTGTATTGGCATTCTCCAATGCTTTCGCTTTTCCATACAAACACCGTACTGAATAATGGCGATTCATGACTGCAAGGAAAAAAGAAAAGCTCAAGATGCGCACCCATATCCGACGCCCGCCCGGCACGGTAAAACCTGCACACCCCCCGGAAAGAGTACCGCATACTGGTTATCAGCACGTACCGATTACTCCTGAGAAGGGGCCATCATCCCGCGTTTTCTTCGCATTCCTCACGGTACGGATTAATGGTCATAACAGGACAACAAGCTGTTTTCACGACCTTATCGGCAACACTGCCAAACATGATCCGTTCCAACCCTTTATAACCATGCGTTCCCATAATGATCAGTTGCACCTTCTTCTTTCCTGCATAGGTAAGAATTTCTTCAGCTACATCACCGGACAACACCTTGCCACTCACATGGGCTACCCCGGCATCAGCGAACATGGTTTTATTTTCTTCAACATAGGTTTCCATCTGTTGCTGAGCAGAGGCAAAGAGTTCTTCCTCAAGATTGGGCAGATTTATAGGTGGTACAAAGAATCCACTGTAATCTTCGAAATTCTGGACCACAAAAACGAGATGTAATTCTGCTTTGAAGGTCCCAGCCACGTAAGCGGCTGCCTTGACAATCTTACCGGCGTTGTCGGAAAAATCGATCGGGGTGAGGATACTCTTGATATTTTGCATGCATTACCTCTTGAAGTGAAAGAAGATTAAACATCATCCTGACTACTTAAAACATAAACCGTTTGCAGATATTTTCCACCAATATTGCAAGATTTGCCCCCTTAGATTCGCTCCATAACCCAGAGATCCGACAAAGCAGTTGACCCTGCGGGGCAAGATTAATATATTCCAGTCTATTTCTGTGGTTGCAATCTTCCGCCTCAACAAAAAAGCAGTTCAACACTGCCTGTTGCATTACGGTTGCACACGCTTTTTTTGCCTACATCCTTTTTGCTTCCTGACGGGAACGGAGACTGCAATGGATTTCATGCCAAAATGGATCGCCTGGGAGATCACCCGCCGCTGTAATCTCAGCTGTGTACACTGCCGCTCTTCGTCCCAGCTCGAAATTGAGGGGCATCCGGATTTTTCCCTGACCGAGGCGAAACGGGTGCTTGACGAAATCCATGCCTATGCCAATCCGGTCATGGTTCTTTCCGGTGGAGAACCGCTGCTGCGCGCAGACGTCTTTGACATTGCTTCCTACGGTACCGGCCTTGGACTGCGAATGTGCCTGGCCACCAATGGTTCCCTGGTCACCGCAGAAACCTGCCGCGACATCAAAGAATCCGGAATCAAGATGGTTTCCCTGAGTCTGGACGGCTCCACCGCTGCTGTACATGACGATTTCCGCAACCAAAAGGGTGCCTACGATAGCGTAATGAATGCTATTCGCCTGTTCAACGAACACAAAATCGACTTCCTCATCAACTCCTCCTTCACCAAACGCAACAAGGATGAGGCACCGAAAATTTTCCATCTTGTTAAATCCTTAGGGGCAACGGCCTGGTACCTGTTCATGATTGTGCCCACCGGCCGCGGTGAGGATATCATGAATGAGCTGATTCCAGCCGATGAGTACGAAGATATTCTCAACTGGCATTACGACATGGAAAAAGAGGAGAACGAACTCCTGGTCAGGCCAACCTGTGCACCCCAGTATTATCGGATTGTCTTGCAACGTTCCAAAGAAGAGGGAGAACGGTTCAAACGGCGGAGCCTCAACTTCTCCACTGGTGGTTCCAAAGGCTGCCTTGCCGGACAGTTGATATGCCTGATCGATGTTGACGGCAATGTCCTGCCCTGCAGCTATTTCCCTTTGGCGGCCGGAAACATCAGAAAGCAGTCTTTTCAGGATATATGGGAAAACTCCAAACTTTTTCTCGATCTGCGCAATTTTGCCGAGTACAAGGATTCCTGCGGACGATGCGAGTATGTCACTGTCTGCGGCGGCTGCCGAGCCAGGGCCTATGCCGTAACCGGCGACTACATGGCCGGCGAACCTTTCTGCACCTATCAGCCGGGACGCTGAAAATTTAAAAGTCCTACAGATTCTTTACTGACACAATCGGCGAGGCTTTCCTCGGAACACTCTTCGCCGTCGCCTCTTATTTCTGACCATCAGCAAACGGAGACAAATGAACGATACATTTCTCAGGGCCTGCCGGGGTGAGCAAACTGAATACACACCCGTCTGGTTTATGCGGCAGGCAGGCAGGTATCTGCCTGAATACCAAAAGGTTCGCAGCAAACTCAGTTTCCTTGAACTGTGTAAAAGACCGGAACTCTGCACTGAAGTCACCCTGCAGCCGATTGACATTTTCGGCTTTGATGCGGCTATCCTCTTTTCCGACATTCTCATCCCTATGGAAGCCATGAACCTGACCCTCGAGTTCCACGAAGGTCGAGGCCCGGTCTTTCCCCATCCCGTGCGCAGCAAACAAGCGGTTGAGGCCCTTATCGTCCCGGATCCGGAAGCAACCGTCCCCTTTGTCATGGAAACCATACGGCTGCTGCGCAACGAACTGCAGGTGCCGCTCATCGGCTTTGCCGGGGCACCGTTCACCCTGGCCACGTATCTTGTCGAGGGCGGGAGTTCCAAGGTTTTTCTTCAGACCAAAAAAATGATGTTTCAGGAACCCGAACTCTACCACAGCCTGCTGACCAAAATCACTGCCTGCACCAGTAGCTATCTGCAGGCCCAGGCACGCGCCGGCGCTCAGGCCCTGCAACTGTTCGACTCTTGGGCGGGCATCCTTGCTCCCTGTGACTACGAACAGTTCGCTCTGCCCTATGTACGCTCAATCATCAAAGATTTGCGGGCAATGACTGAGATCCCGTTGATCTACTTCGCCAATAACGGTGCCACCCTGATCGGGCAAACGGCTACGCTTGATGTGGACGTGCTCGGTTTCGACTGGCGTCTGCCGATCAAAGAAGCCATTCACCAGGCAGGCAACCACGCGGTCCAGGGAAATATTGATCCCCTGGCTCTTTTTCTTCCACGGGAACGATTAGAACCGCGAATTCAAACCATGCTCGCCGATGCCAGGGAAGCTCGTGGTTATATTTTCAACCTCGGCCACGGCATCCTGCCGGAAACACCGCCGGACCAGGTGCGCATCGCCGTTGACGCCGTCCATCGCTTCAGCCGCAGATAGCACCTGCTCCGGGTACACCGACCGCGTTCACACGTTATATGAAAAGCTCTTCGCCAGGCATCCCGTCGATTCTCGAATGTATACGGCTGATGGAACAATACGGGATGCTTGCCAACATCCGGCACCACTCTCTGGTGGTCGCCCGGTTGGCCGAACGATTACTGGAGGGATTGGGCCAGACGTTCCCGACCCAATCGCAGGCTGACCGCAAGCTGGTAATCGCTGGAGCCCTGCTGCATGATATCGCCAAAACCCCCTGCCTGAATAGCAACTGCGATCATGCCAAGGTTGGCGCGGATATCTGCCGGCAGCACGGATTTCCCGAAATCGCCGCTATTGTCGAAGAACACGTCATCCTGCGCCAATACGAACCGGATCGCTATGCTGCCGGACTTTTCACCGCACGGGAAATCGTTTATTACGCCGACAAGCGGGTGCGGCATCATCTGGTGGTCGATCTGGACGCACGACTGGAATATATCCTTGACCATTACGGCAAAGGCAACCCCGTCCGACAGGAGTTGATCCGGCAAAATTTCAGCAAATGCCAAACGCTGGAACAACATCTTTTTCAATGGCTGCCCTTTGGCCCCAAAGACTTAAGCAACTTCTGACACCACTACCCCGCTTTCACGAACCCGTACCTGATTATGACCACCGCACCCTTTGACTGGGTAGAACACTATCCGGCCGCTGTCAGCGTTTGCGATACGCAAGGAACGATCATTGCCATGAACCGATTGGCCATAGAAACCTTCAGTAAGTACGGCGGCAAAGGACTCATTGGCACCAGCCTGTTCAACTGTCATCCGGAATCCGCCAACAGTCTCATTCGTCGACTCCTGCGGGATCAAACGGGCAACACCTATTGCACTGAAAAAAACGGTGTCCGCAAACTGGTTCACCAGGTGCCGTGGTATCATGAAGGAAGGTTTGCCGGCCTTGCCGAAACCATTATTGTCCTGCCTGGAGAGGTACCGACGCAACAAAGCAGGTAACGGTTTCCATGTGTTCAAAATTATTCCCAATACTTGACAGCCATCTTCGGACGGGTATACTTTGAACTGATACGTTCCAGTTCCCTCTTATCCGGGACTCAGCCACGATGCAGGTAATCATAGGAGCCGACACGATGAAAGCCCGTCCCCCTCTGCCATTTCTTCTCACTCTTGTCTTGCTGATACTGACCGCCGGTACGGTCTTTGGCGAGGAAATGACCCCGGAACTTCGGCACCGACTCATTGCCGTAGAACAGACCCGGTATGTTCGCATGGCGGATAATTTCTTTATCCTCTACGACCCGTCCACCTCCATGGATGTACCGTATAAAAACACCGGACTCACCCGTTTGCAGGCGGAAAAAAAGATCCTTCGCGAAAGCAACGCCACACTGCCCGAACTGAACTGGCAGGCCGGTCTCTATCCGCACTGGAAAGGCGAGCTCTGGCTGCATGCTTCGCCCATGGCCTTTAAGCCCTATTACCGGCTGCACTTATATGACAAAGCGGACTATACGGCCGCCATCGAGCAACTACCGGTCATACCACAGAGTCCGCCCATGCTGCAGACCGGCCTGATGAAGCTGGAACATCTCCTCGGCCTACCGGGAAGAACCGAAATATTTCTCTTTTCCGACGGCAAGCACTCCACCTTTAAAGGGCTGGAGCCGCACCCCCTGGCTCAGGCCAAGATGCTGGCCAGCAAATACGATATCTGCTTCAATATTGTATCCAGTGCCAGCGATGCCAAGGGCAGAAAACTCCTCGACGATATTGCCATGGTTAACAGCTGTTCGCAGGTCTTAGATTTCGACACTGTCTACGACAGGCCCGAACATCTTCTGGGCAAACTGTACATGGACACGCAGGCCAACGGCTTTAACAACATCCTGTTTGATTTTGACAAATCCGACCTCAGACCGGAATCCACAACCCAGCTCGACGTCTTAGGCCGGATGCTGTTGGCCAATCCACAGTTCTATGTGGTTCTCTCCGGCTTTTGTGACAGCATCGGTTCCGAGGCCTACAACATCAATCTTTCGCAGCGGCGGGCCGAAAGCGTCCGCAACTATCTGCAGGCCCGATTCGGCATCAGCCGTAAAAATATGCTGCTCTATTGGTATGGCTACGCCAATCCGGTCGCCTCCAATGCAACGCCCGAAGGGCGACAGCTTAATCGCCGGGTAACCATTGTTCTTCGCGGTAAGAAATAATCGCGGCATAAAGAAAGCTACAGGAGAGATGTATGCGTATTTCCTTTCACGGTGCGGCGCAAAACGTTACCGGATCCTGCTACCTGGTCGAATGTCGGGGCAAACGGATACTGATTGACTGCGGCATGTACCAGGGAAGCCGGGAACTGGACGATGAAAACCGCAACGATTTCGGTTTTAATCCGGCCTCCATCGATTATCTGTTGCTCACCCACGGCCATCTTGATCACTGCGGCCGCATTCCTTTACTGAGCAAACTCGGATTCCGGGGTACGGTAATCACCACCGCAGCAACCCGGGAACTGGCCAAGCTGGTGATGCTTGATTCTGCAAGGATTCAGGAAGAGGAGGCCAGGTATAGAAATTACAAAGCCAGCAAAAGAAAAAACAGAGGGCAACCGGTCGAACCGCTCTATGACACCCTTGATGCGCTCAACTGTCTCGATTTCTTTATCGATATCGCGGATTTTGAACAACCCCACGATCTCTGTCCCGGCATCTGCACTACGTTTTACGATGCCGGCCACATTCTAGGCTCCGCTTCCATTCTCCTGGAACTGGAAGAGGGGGGCAACCGCAAGCGTATCCTCTTTTCCGGCGATCTCGGCTATGACGGGCGGGCGATTCTTCCCGATCCGGCAACGCCGCCGCATGCTGATATAGTGGTTATGGAAACCACGTATGGTGACCGGTTGCACAAAAAACTGGAACCTTCCATCGACGAACTCTACCACGCAATCAACACGACTATCGACAGAAATGGTAACGTTCTCATTCCCAGTTTTGCCCTCGAACGCACCCAGGAACTGCTGTATTACCTTCGCGAGGGGATTGAGCAGGAAAAGCTACCGCGAAACCTCCCGGTCTTTCTCGATTCCCCCATGGCCATTTCCGCCACCCAGATTTTTCGCCGTCATCACGAATGCTTTGATGAAGAAACCTGGTCGGTGATTTCTACCGGCGCGGATCCCTTCGAACTGCCCGGATTGGAGATGGTCCGCGACACCGCTGAATCCATGGCTCTAAAACACATCCATGGCGCTGTCATCATTGCCGGTTCCGGCATGTGTACGGGTGGCAGAATTCGCCACCACCTTCGCCATAATTTATGGCGAACGGAATCCTCAGTTATTTTTGTCGGGTATGCGGCTTCGGGTACTCTGGCACGAAAGATCATCGATGGTGCCGAGGAGGTCCGTGTTTTTCAGGAAAAAATCGAAGTCAACGCCGAAATCTACACCATTGGCGGCTTTTCCGCCCATGCTGATCAGCAGGAGCTGCTAAAATGGCATGCGCAAACCGGTACCCCCGAGCGCACTTTTCTGATCCACGGTGAAATTGAAGCCATGCAGACCCTGGCTGGCCACTTGACCAGCAGCACGGTGGAAATGCCGTCCCTGCACGAATCTTTTGAATTGTTGTAAGGAGTGGGAAACCATTTGAAGCGTCAGGGGCAACCGACAGCACAAAAAATATACCAGTGCCCGCGTTTTTATCGCCGTGTTTCAAAATTTCCAGTGGGACCGGGTCTGACAAACGACGTACTTGAGAATAGCTCAACAACGAAATGACAGCACCAGGGGTTTTTTTTTCATGAATACCGCACGCATTTTGATTGTGCGCTGATAAGCCTGGCTCGGTTGCCGGACCCGGAAGAAACAAGGGGGCCAAAACCTCAGTTTTTCAGGTTGCTGGGCACTTGTTTTTCAACACCTTTCCCCCCAAAAAAACGTTCTCTCGCTCGCTCTTAGTATGTCGCCGGGGTTGGCGTTGCCGGTGTGGTTGGTTCGGTAGATGACGGTTGCGCCGGAGCCGTCGGCTCTGCTGGAGAACCTGGCGGTAAAGCTGGCGATTCTCCGGGTGCGTCAGGAGGAACGGGCGCGGTCGCCTCATGAATTTTTGACTTTCCCGTCTCCCAGGCCGCTTTTGACTGTTCCCTGGTCGTGCTCCAAATTTCTTTGCTTTTGCCACCGACAGTCTCTATCATCTTCAGGGTTCCTGTCCTTGCCTTCTTCCATGCCTCTACAGACTCGTTTCTCAACGTATCCCATGCCGTTTCCGCCGTATCTTTAGTGGCGTCGGCCACTGCGCCCGAGGCCTCTTTTACCTCTTGACCGGCAACATCCCATTTCTTGACTTCCTGCTCTTCAGCAGCGACCGCAACGGTCGCAATACCAATGCCTGCAAGCAAAAGACAGAAGAACAACATTCGTTTTGTTGTCTGCGCCATTTTCATTGCTCTCCCCTCATCCATTTTCCCCATGATTGCCCCCTGCCCAATTGCAATTAAATATGCATTACTGTTGCAAAAAACAACATAAGCATCTATTTTTCGTTTAGCATGAACAGACAGAGGTAAAGCACATCAATCAAAAGGAAGCCCCTGTCTTTTTTCTTTCTTTTCGTGGCGAGTTGCATCAATGCCATTCTCGATTCATTCAACACAAAAGAACGTTTATCATGATACTTCCACGCAAAACCCTGATCTATTTCCTTCTTGCGCTCTTTCTGCCGCAAACGATCGCGGCCAGAGCAACAGAATCCCTCCCTTCGCATTGGACGGCACAGAAAGCGGTTCTTTTCGTGTTGCAACACAATCCGGATGCGAGAGTCGCACTGCAGCGCATCAATGCTGCCGACGCCGATATCAGATCAGCAAAGGCAGCCTTTTATCCGCAACTGGGGCTAAGCACCGAGTATAGCCGTACCAACAATCCGATGTACTCCTTTGGCAACATTCTCAACCAGGGGTTGTTTTCCGATACGATTGACTTCAATAACCCGGGCATTACCGATACGCTGCAAGGCAAAGCCACCCTCCAGTATCGATTATACAACGGTGGGCACGACCTAGCTGCACTGGATGCAGCCGACCAGCACAGCCAGGCAGCACGGCAGGAACAGGCAGCCATCCGTTCTCAGCTCGGATTTGAAACGGTACGCGCATTTTATACAATTATCCAAGCCAAAGACACGCTACAAGCAAAAAAGTCAGCTGTCGAAGCCATCACTGCATCCTTGTTGGTTGCCCAGGCCCGCCATCAGGAAGGCAGCCTGTTGAAAGAAGATCTACTCAATCTGGAGGTGCAGCAAGCCGCGGCACAGGAGCAGGTTATCCAGGCGCAGCATGGTTTACATCTTGCTGAACGTGGCTTCCTGCGCCTGCTTGGTATCTCCGGTGGCGAAGTACGGCTTGACCCGGTCGCAAGCCAGGTACCGGAAGTACCGGTGAAGCGGGATATCCACGACCGGCCGGAACTGACCGCCATGGTCTTGACAGTCAAGGCACAGGAAGCGGTGGTTCGCCAGGCCCGCTCAGGCCGCTATCCTTCGGTCGATGCCTTTGGTTCCTATCAGGTCGACAAAGGGATAGAACTTGACGATGGCTCCGGCAATTCCTGGGCAGCTGGGGTGCGCGTCAATTATGCGCTCTTCGACGGGCAGCAAACCACTGCGGCCATTGATCAGGCCAATGCCCGGTTGATCGAATCCAAGGAGCGGCTACGTAAAATGGAATTGGCTTTGAACTTTGAGCTTGAGCGGGCCACTCTCGCACTGCATCAGGAGGAAGAACGCCTCAAGGTCACCGGCACGAGGGTGAAATCAGCGATGGAAAGCGCCCGCCTGTCCCGCCTCCGCTTCAAAGAGGGTGTACTGCTCTCTTCCGATCTCATTGACACCGAAAACAGATTGACTGCAGCCCAGATCAGTCATTCCCTGGCCACAACCTCCCGCATAATAGCCATTGCCGACCTGCGCCGGGCCGTTGGCCTTGCCCAATTCAACCAGGGGGAACAACAGTAATGTTTTCAGCTACAGTGCTCACAATACACCCCATGAAACGATTTTTCCTGTCTCTTGCCCTGCCGTTGCTGATACTGTCGACGGCGTGTGCCGTGACCGCGGAACCCGCCTCCCAGGAATCGACCGTACCGGTACCTGTCTCAGTGACCAAGGTTTATGATCAGGAAATTCCGGTTCTCAACGAGATAGTGGGTACGCTGCAGGCTGCAGAGCGGGCGGCTATCGCTGCCAAAATAACGGGAGTCATTACCCAGATGCCGGTGGTGCTCGGCTCCATGGTGAAAAAAGGGGATCTTCTGGCGGTCATCAGCGTCGAAGAAATTTCAGCTCGCTTGCATGTGGCCGAGGCGCAATTGGCTCAGGCCAAACGCAATCTGGATCGGGAACAGAATCTCTTCAGAAAAAATGCGGCAACCCAGGAAACCGTCAAAACGATGAACGAACTTTATGCCATCGCCCTGGCCAAGAACCATGAAGCCCAAACCATGCAGGGCTACACCACCATCATCGCTCCTTTTGATGGGGTCGTCACCCGGAAAAACGTTAACAACGGCGATCTTGCCACACCCGGCGCGGTATTGCTCCATATGGAAAACAATCAAGAATTGCAGGTTGCCACGGCGGTGCCGGAAAGCCTGATCCTGCAAATCCGTACCGGCGACATCCTGAGTGTCGAGGTTCCGGCGGCAGCGGTTACAGTCGAGGGGACGGTGACTGAAATAGCACCCGCTGCCGACCCGAACTCACGAACGACTCCGGTCATCCTTGATCTGCCGTTTACCCCGAGGCTGCGTACCGGGCAGTTCGCCCGCGTCCTTCTTCCCGGAAAAGAAAAGAAAGCCCTGCTGGTGCCAACAACCGCGCTTGTCTCTTCCGGGCAGATGGATCGGGTTTTCGTGGTTGAAAAAAAACGTGCCTCCCTACGCCTGGTCCGCACCGGCATGAACCACAACGGTATGGTTGAAATCCTCACGGGCCTCAATCCCGGTGAAACAGTGATCACCACCAACAACCAGCTCCTTGTCGATGGGCAGAACCTGTTGATCATGCCATGAAGAGCGAAAACACTTCGAGCCCTGGATTTGCCGGTCGTTTAGCTACAGCCTTCATAGGTTCGAAACTTACTCCCATTGGTCTGATCGTCTCGCTGCTGCTCGGTCTGCTGGCATTGTATATGCTGCCCCGTGAGGAAGAACCGCAAATCAAGGTGCCGATGGTCGACGTCATGGTCTCCATGCCCGGAGCCACCCCCAAGGAAGTGGAACAACGGTTGGCCATTCCCATGGAGAAGCTCTTGTACGAACTGCCGGGTGTCGAGTATATCTATTCCACCTCCATGCCGGGTCACTGTTTGCTGATCGCTCGCTTCTATGTCGGGGAAAATTTTGAAAAATCGATCGTTAGTCTCAACCAGAAATTGCAGACCAATTTCGACCGCATTCCGCATGGGGTTTCTCACCCTCTGGTCAAGCCGCACACTATTGACGATGTCCCAGTCCTAGCGCTCACCTTTCATTCAAAAAATTACGACCATTATACCCTGCGCCGCCTGGCAGCTCAGGTCGATGATGCCATCAAAAGCATTGCCGACGTGGCCGAAACCAAACTGATCGGCGGAACCCGGCGTCAAGTGCGGGTGCAATTCGATCCGCTCTCGCTGGCGGCCCGCAACCTGAGTCCGGCAGAACTCATTCCACGGCTTCAACAGGCCAACCGCCAATCGGATTCCGGTATGCTCAGGGCGATGAACAGCGAACTGCTGCTGCAAACCGGTACCTTTCTCTCCTCCGCCAAGGAGGCGGGAAAAATCGTTGTTGGGGTTTACGGCGGCAGCCCCGTCTATTTGCATGAAGTTGCCACCGTAATCGACGGGCCCGAGGAACCGCAATCGTATGTTCTTTTCGGCAGCAACCGATCCAATACTCTCGAGGCAGCGGTCACCCTTTCGGTGGCCAAACGTCCCGGTTCCAATGCGGTTCATGTTGTCGAAACAGTATTACACAAAGTCGAAAACCTCAAAGGTTCCCTTATCCCGCAGGACATTGAGGTGACGGTCACCCGTGATTACGGAGAAACCGCCGCGGAGAAATCCAACGAACTACTCCTGCACATGGGAATAGCAGTGTTCGGCGTGGCCTTGCTGATCCTCTTTTTCCTGGGCTGGCGTGAATCAATCATCGTCATGCTGGCGATCCCGTCGACCCTGTCGCTCACCTTGCTGTTGTTCTATCTCTACGGCTACACGCTGAATCGCATCACCCTGTTCGCTCTTATTTTTTCCATCGGTATTTTGGTGGATGACGCTATTGTCGTGGTCGAAAATATCGTCCGCCACATGCGCCTGCCCGGCAATCGCGGCACATCTCTCAAGGATATCGCTGTCGGAGCGGTGATCGAAGTCGGTAATCCGACGATCCTCGCCACGTGGGCAGTTATCGCCGCTATCCTGCCCATGGCCTTTGTCGGCGGTCTCATGGGACCGTACATGCGCCCCATTCCCATCGGCGCCTCTGCGGCCATGGTCTTTTCCCTGCTCATCGCCTTCAGCGTCACCCCTTGGGCTGCAATCCGTATTCTCCGCAAACCGGAAGCAACGGTTGACAACGACCAGCACGATCCTGATCATGCGCCCAATGATTTGTTCACCCGACTGTACCACCGGATCATGGACCCGTTGCTCTCCCACATCGGTTGGAGGATCCTGTTTTTCGTCATTATTATTGTGCTGTTGCTTGCCGCCTGCTCCCTGGTCTATTTCGGTAAAGTCAAAGTGAAAATGCTGCCTTTTGACAACAAATCGGAATTTCAAATCATCCTCGACATGCCGGAAGGTTCCCCCCTGGAGCAGACCGCCCGGGTGGCCGCAGAAATGGCCGCGGTGGTCGGGCGTGAACCTGAGGTGATCAACTACCAGATCTACAACGGCACGGCCTCTCCCTATAATTTCAATGGCCTGGTGCGCCATTACTTCCTGCGCTCGGGTCCCAATCTGGCCGATGTGCAAGTCAACCTCCAATCAAAAAAAGACCGTAGCAGCCAAAGTCACGATATCGCCAAACGGGTCCGGCCGGAAATTGCCCGCATCGCTGCCCAATACGGTGCGACGGTAGCCGTAGCCGAGGTGCCGCCGGGGCCACCGGTTCTGCAGACACTGGTGGCGGAAATCTACGGACCGGACGAACACCAGCGGTTGCAGCTGGCCAAAGAGGTCAGAAACATCTTCAACGATACCGAAGGGGTGGTGGATATCGACTGGTACCGCGAACAGGACCGCTCCAAGCTGGTGTTAACCGTGGACAAGGAAAAGGCAGCACTCAACGGCATTTCCGACGAAGCGATTGCCAGAGCTGTGAAAATTGGGCTTTCCGGTCAATCCATCGACCTCTTTCATCAACCGCGTGATAAGGAAGAAATCGATATCATCCTGCAACTGCCGCAAGCACTTCGCGCTCGAATCGACAACCTGCTCACTATATCCCTGCGCTCGGAAACCAATCCCCAGGCACCGTTGGTGCCGCTCAGAGAACTGGTTCGAGTCAGTGAACAACCGGTGGATCAGCCGATTTATCGTAAAAACCTCAAACCGGTTATTTACGTTACCGGCGATGTCGCAGGTTCGGCCGAAAGCCCGGTCTACCCTATCTTGCAAATGAACCAGCGGCTCACCGAACTGGATACCGCCCAATTTGGCGGAACCGTCGGGCCGCTCACCGTCTACAACCTCAGCCAGCCGTTTATGGAAAGCGAATTGGCGATGAAATGGGACGGCGAATGGCACATTACACTGGAGGTCTTCCGCGATCTCGGCCTGGCCTTCTGTGTGGTGATGGTACTGATCTATATGCTGATGGTTGGCTGGTTCAAGGATTACATCACGCCGTTGGTGGTGATGGCGGCCATCCCCTTCTCGCTGATCGGCATCCTGCCGGCTCACTGGGGACTGAGCGCCTTTTTCACTGCCACCTCGATGATCGGCTTCATGGCCGGGGCCGGTATTGTGGTTCGTAATTCGATTATTCTGGTCGATTTCATTGAGCTACGGATCAGTCATGGCTTGCCCCTGGACCAGGCGGTTGTCGAGGCCGGAGCCATCCGTTTCCGGCCCATGCTGCTGACAGCGCTCGCCGTGGTGATCGGCGCTTCGGTTATCCTTGCCGATCCTATTTTCCAAGGTTTGGCTATTTCCTTGATGTTCGGAGAAATTGCCTCGCTTTTGATCAGTAGAATGGCAGTACCGGTACTCTACTACATGGTGCAATCGCGAAAGAGGCAGCGATAAGAGGCAGGGTGTGCCGGATACCTTGGTCAGGAACGCTTAATGCAGTGGGTCGGGAATCGACGCCCCCGGGTTTCGTCGATATTTCGTTTCATAGGTGTCCGCCCCTGTTACGGTTACCGTATTCTTCATGCTG
>JBFJXW010000091.1:0-14228 GCA_041622895.1 Desulfobulbus sp.
CATTGATCCGATCGAGCAAGTCCGCCCGGGCGCTCAAATAGGCATATCCGGCGGCAAATCCCTGGTGCAGCGTATTCATTGCTGGAAAAGCCGGAGAATTGCCAGACGGTCGTATTTCCCGTTTGCCTTCATCGGCATACGGCGGACCGTTTTGATGACGCGGGGCTGGGCATAGGGTTCGAATCGAGCGGCCAGTGCTTTCCGTATCCCGTCGGTATCCACCTTGCACCCCTCGATCACGGCAACAATACGGTGCTCTCGTCCGGTGGGTTCGGCCAGGGCCAGGGCTACGCAGTCAGTGACCCGCGGCTGCTTCTTGATCAGGGCTTGAATTTCCTCAAGATCAACGCGCTTGCCCGCAACCTTGGTGATCGAATCAGCTCGCCCCTTGAGCACAAAGCCGCTGCCGCCGCAGGGTTCCACGCGGTCTCCGCTCACAAAAAAACCCTCCGCATCCCGGGGAAGACCGGGCGAAAGATACGGCGACCGGAGGCGGAGCCGCTGGTCAGCAATGTTCCAGTCGACGGTGGGATACGGTGTGAATCCGTGCTCTCCCCGCGAACGGTTGCGCAGGGCGATGCCGCCGGTTTCCGTGGAGCCGTAGACTTCCACGATTCCCGCCGCATGATGGCGGCAAAAAAGAGCATTGTCATCGGCATCGAGCATGCCGGCCGAGGAAAAGGCCAGGCGCAGCGAGGCCTCCCTGCCTGTTTTGTCGCGTAGCGCACGGTAATGGGCCGGAACACTGACCAGAATGGTTGCCTTGCGGGCGGTAACGGCGTGCAGTATTTCCTCGGGAAAAGAGGGGGTTTCCGAAAGAACCGCAGCTCCTGAAACAAGCGGCAGCACCACGGAATAGAGCAGCCCGTAAATGTGCCAGGGGGAGATGGTGGCGACGATGCGATCCCGCGACCCAATCCTGAAATGATCGGTCAGAAAAAGCGCTTCGGCAAAAATATTCTTCGCTGTTTTCGACCAGATCTGTGGCGTTCCGGTTGATCCGCCCGTATAGAGCCGCAGCAGTTCCTCCCCGGGTGAGATCGCGGCAGCCTGCAGATCAGACGCTTTGCAGTCCCGCTGCGGCTGGAGGACTTCGGTACCCGGCGGCAACGCTCTGGCACTATCGGTTATAGCGGCGGTGAACCCGGTTGCCTGCTGCATGGCGGCCAGTGCCTGCCCGGATAAGGCAAAAGGAAGGAGCAGGATTGGCCCACCGGCCAGCGAGGCCAGGAGCGCGGCGGCAATCACCGCCCGGTCTTCCGCTGCAAGACACACCGTTCCCCGGTCGTCACGTCCCGCAAAGGCGGCCAGCAGCCAGGATGCCATGGCATACACGTCACCGAAGGTCGCACCTGCAGGGATGAATTCCTGTTCCGCGGCACGAGACCTGGTCAGCAAGGCCGAGATGGCGCTCTCCAGACTGGCGCACGGCGTACTCGACTGCATCATCGTTGCGTGTATCCCTTGCCGAATGTCTGCCGGGCCAGGGCTCTGTCCCGTGGCTTGAAGGTGTTATCCGCCATCTCCTTACGCACCACCTGCTGGAAGAGCTTGGCCATCTTCATGTTCTGCGACTCGTCCTGGTAAAAAGTGGTCCACGCATACTCCAGCAGTTCCTGCAGCTTTTCCGGCGCCATATGCTTGGGCTGGAACACGACACGATCCGCCGAATACTCCTGCCAGTCATAGGAGAGAATACGGTGCTGCCGGTGCAGCTCCTCGAACGCCTTGGTATGGGGAAAGGGGGTCAGCACCGTGAATTCGGCCAGATCCAGCTCAATTTCCAGAAGAAAATCGATCAGCCGCTTGATGGAATCCTCCGTATGGTTGTCCAGCCCCAGGAGAATGGTTCCTTCCACCCCGATACCGTGGTCGTGGTACCGCTTGATCCGCTCCCTGATGTAATCGGAAGTGTCGAACACCGCCTGATACACGTACCAGGCCCCGGCCTGGGCCGCCAGATCGAGCACCGCGGGGGTATCTTCGATGGGATGGGAACACCACTTCTTTTTCAGGGGGATCATCTCCCTGAACAGCTCGGTTTCCCAGGCGGTATCCTGGGCCAGGGAATTGTCGACAATGAACAGGCGGTTGTTGTCGATGGCAGCCATTTCAGCGATTGCCTTGTCGATGGGGCGCGGTCGAAATTCCCTGCCCCCCAGGTAGGCCACCGCACAGGGGTAGCAGTTGAAGCGACAGCCCCGTGAGGCATGAACCAGATCGACCATCTGCACGCCCTTGTGGTTATAGAGCGGCCGGTTGAGGATATCGCGGCGCGCCGTGCCCACCAGGCCGATATCCGGCCGGCTGTCGAGGACATTGTAGCAGGGCTGCAGCCTTCCCTGCTGGAAATCGTCAAAGACCTGCTCCATCCTGCCCTCGGCCTCACCGAGAAACACCGCGTCGGCGTGCGCCATGGTTTCCGCAGCATGGAGCATGGTGGCGATGCCGCCGAACAGTACCTTGATGCCTTTTTTACGATAGATATCGGCGATCTCCCAGCCCCGTTTCACCTGGACGGTCAGCATCATGGAGATGCCGACGAAATCAACCGGTTCGTCAAAATCGATGGCCTCAAGGTTCTCGTCGATAAAGTCGACTGAAACATAGTCCGGCAGGGTGGCGGCAAAGACGACAGGTCCGTGCGGCGGCAGATGGAATTCGGTCTGCCGATTCAGCTTGGGCCATTGGGGATAGATCAGTCTGAATTTCATGGCGGCATTGTCACAGGGAAGGAGATAATCGCTCTGCGCTGAGCAGGCGCATATCCAGGGTATAGCCGACCGGACCGGAGGCGATCAGCTCAAGGGAATGGGGAATGATTGCCGATGCCACCGTTGCGCAGGACTGCGCGGTGATGGTGCGGGTTTTCGTCTGCTCACTGTAGGTATCGATCCGCCAGCAACCATCCTCCCGCGGCAGGATATCCGTCACCTGGCTGCCGGCTGCATACCGGCAGGCCGCAGTGCCATCGGAGAGCACCCCGTATCGGGCCGCCCCTGGCGGCAGTTGAAAGATGGTGCGCACATCGTGCATCAGCCCAACGGCAAATGGTCGATGGTCAAAGGGAGGAAGGGCTCGCACGACCTCCAGCTCCTCTGCGCCTGACGAACGGGCCTCGAACAGGGTCAGCCCTTCCACGGTCATCAGGGCGCAATTGACCTCCTGGTTATTGAGGACCAGGACGCCGAGGACGTTGCCGTGCGTACCGTTGGCCATACGGAAGGAAATGGCATGAACAAACTGCCACCGGTCTCGGGGAAACAATGCGGTGCATTGCTGCAGAATGTCGGTCTCGCCGGGTGCCGGTGCCAATGGCGGCGGGAACGACCTGGGTCCCTGGGCGCAGGCGGACAGGAGAAAAAGCGCTGTCAGGCAGGGGAACAGACGCTGCATCATGGGCCGATAAAGAGCCCTTCCGGAATCTCCCGGTTGAGGACAGTGTTGGTAAAGGTCAGCTTGGTGTAGACATCGGCTCCTTCGACGATGATGACGGAATCCATCACTCCCCGTTCCTGTCCCAGATGCAGCTCTATGCGGCTGATAACGGACTGCAGCCCCTGTTCCCGCGGTGCCAGAACAACGGTCTGTTCATCGGCGCGGGTGACATGGAACACGGGGTTGTCTGCAAAACGGCCGTCAAGCCAGTTGCCGATATCCTGAAGAACGATCTGCATGGCATCAACGCCCGCCCCGTTGTCCTCCTCAAAGCGGTCGTCTTTTTCGATAATTTTTTTCATCCTGCCGTTATGCATGAGCAGAATAGAGTGCAGCGGATCCAGGTATTCCCAGCGCAGGCTCTGCGGCACCTGAAAAACGAACACCCCATGGGAGACAAGGGGTCGGGCGAGGATCTTCAGATGCTTTTCCTGGACGAAATCAGCCCGCACGGAGCGCAGGCGAGCGGGTTGGCCATCGACCGGGTCATCTTGACACCAGACAACGCCCGGCAGCAGGAGCAGGCAGAGAACCAAGCAGCAGACCAGTCGTTGCCTCACAGCATGCCACCATTGACCGAAATTACCTGCCCGGTGATATACGAGGCGGCGTCAGAACAGAGAAAGGCCACCACACCGGCCACTTCTTCCGGCCTGCCGATGCGGGCCATGGGAATCAGATTCTTGATATAGTCTTTGGGGGCCTTCTCGATCATATCGGTCTCGATCAGTCCCGGCGCGACCACATTGACCCGAATCCCCAGGCGAGCGACTTCAGCGGCGACCGTTCTACTGGCGGCGTTGAGTCCGGCTTTGGCCGCGGCGTAGTTGGCCTGGCCCCGGTTGGGCAGCAGAGAAGCGGCCGAAGAGATGGAAACTATCGAACCCCGCCGGTTGCGTACCATGCACTCCAGCACAGGCCGGGTCATGTTGTAGAAACCATGCAGACTGGTTTCTATGACTCCATGCCAGTTTTCCGGCGGCATCATCAGAAACAGTCCGTCGGCGATGGTGCCGGCATTGTTGACCAGGATGTCAATGGTTCCCAGCCGGTCGTACACGTCCTGCACCGCCTGTTCCGCAGCTTCCCTGTCGCGGACATCGAATTGACCGATCTCACCGTCGCCGCCCGCCGCCCGCACTGCTGCGAGGGTCTTCTCCGCGGCCTCCCTGTTGCGCATGTAGTTGACGACCAGATAGCATCCGGTCCTGGCCAGCTCCGTACAGACGGCTCGGCCTATGCCGCCGCTGCCGCCGGTGACTATAGCGATTTGCTGTGTGTTTTCTGTGGACATGTTTTTCCGTCAGACCTGATACAGTTGCAGAACCACCTCGGCAAGAAGCTGATCGTCGTGGTGCAGTTGGCTGGTTACTTCCCGAAATTTATCAAAAACGAGCGTGTTTTCCGCTCTGGCCCTGATCACGCTGCCCAGGGGCAGGTGCGCACTGAAAAAATCTGCTCGTTTGATCGCCACCAGCCATCCCATCTGATCGGATTCCAGCCCCAGATTTTCAATCCGGTCCCAACCGTTGCACACCCCGGCCGTCTGGGCGGCCAGTTCGACAAGAATAAGCGAAGACACGCCGTGCCGGTCGGCCATGGGCCACGTTGGCGCCACGGTGCTCCGTGTTACCGCGTGCAGGGCGTCCACTTCCAAAACCTCGCCAACGAGCAGCATGCCCGCTCTGTGCGGAAGCAGGTCCTCGATGGTAAGGCCCGAATGTTCCATGGTGTTCATCGTATTCCCCTGCGCCGATGCTCTTCCCGTACCGATCGACCCGCTGCGCTTGAACCATCCGGATGCAGCAGGCGGTGCTTTTCTTGGAGGAAAGACAAAATGACCGACAAATCGACTCGGCTGAGACTGCCGTATCCTGCGGGTGAACAGACAGCTCCGTCCCTTCCGTACAGACCGGAACTAGCCAAAATACCATTTTTTCCCGGCACAGGCAGGCTGTTCTGGTGACAAACCGAGAAAAGTTACTATAATAAACGTTTTTTCTCTCCTTGCATTATTTTTCAGCAACCAGTGGTCATTCTCTCTTCTGGGGGACCGCCATGGATGGATACACGGAATACAGATGGACACACTTATTGAAGAATTGAAGGTCAAACTCATTGATCTGCTGAACCTGACAGATGTCACACCGGAAAATTTCGATGAACAGACCCAGCTGGTGGGCGGACCGCTCGGCATTGACTCCATTGATGTTTTAGAAATGGTGGTCATGGTCGAAAAAGACTACGGCGTGCTCATCAACAGCCAGGAGGTCGGCGAGAAGGTCTTTGCCTCCCTGGTCTCCCTGGCCGGATACATCCGGGAGCACCGGCCGGGAGCTGCTGTTTGATCCAGCAGCCGGTATATATAGCCGGAGCGGGAATCGTCAGCCCGCTTGGCAGTGGTTTGGTCGCCACGGAAAAGGCACTTCGGGACAACAGATCGGCCATCGGTCCGCTGGACGTTTTTCCCTTGCTGCAGGGGTCGCCCCTGCCTGTCGGTCAGGTTCCGGACCGGGATTCCGCCCTGTTGCCGCCGAGAACCCATCAGTTGGCTCGCGAAGCGGCTCGGATGGTCATGGCAGACTGCCCGGAGCCGCCCGATGCGCTGATTCTCGGCTGCACCACCGGCGGCATCCTGACCACGGAACACCTCCTTCGCGAGCACGAAACCGATAAAGCGGCCTATCGCTATCACGGCCTGTTCAGCGTGGCCGAAGATATCGCCGAACAGTGCAGCTGCACCGGACCGGCTGTTACCGTGTCAACCGCGTGTTCCTCGAGTGCGGTGGCCATTGCTCTGGCATTGAACCTGCTGCGCAAGGGCAGGGTGCGGCGGGTTCTTGCGGGCGGCGTGGATTCGCTCAGCCGTCTGACCTATTTCGGATTCCACGCTCTGCAGCTGGTCGACCGGGACGGCTGCAGACCCTGGGATATCTCCCGCCGGGGGTTGGCTGTCGCCGAAGGGGCGGGTCTACTCATGCTGACCACCACACGGCCCGACCAACCGCTCGCCGTCCTGCTCGGCGCGGGACTTTCCTGCGACGCCCACCACCCCACAGCGCCGCATCCTCAAGGAAAAGGCGCGCTCGCAGCGATGCAGGCCGCCCTGGCTGATGCCGGTCTGGAGCCGTCCGCTGTGGATTACATCAATCTGCACGGCACCGGCACGCCAGACAACGACCTGGCCGAAGCCAGAGCCATTGCCGCACTCTTCCCGTCACCGCCTGCCCTTTCCTCGATCAAGGGAGCCACCGGACACAGCCTGGCGGCTTCAGGGGCCCTTGAAGGCGTGGTAGCCGCTCTGGCGGTCTCTCGAGGCTTTATCCCCGCCAATACTGGCTGCCGTCAGCCGGATCCCGCCCTTGCCCTCATTCCGCAGGCCGTGCCTTCCAACCAGCCCGTCGCTGCCGTGCTCTCCAATTCCTTTGGATTCGGCGGCAATAACGGCTGCCTGGTCATCGGTCGGCCCGACATCGCCCCCCCCTCATCCACCCGGGAGAAAGGCGATCTGCTGGCCATCCACGGCAGTGCCTGTCTGACCGGCGCCGGTCTCACGTCGTCGACGCTGGCCCGGCTGCGCAACGGTGATTCCGTTGCAGGAATGATCGCCCCTGAGCAGATCGCCCAGCACCTCCCTCCCCGGCTCATCCGCCGCGTCAAACGGCTGGCCCGTCTCGCCCTGCTGCTGGCCAACTCGGCCCACGCGGATTCGGGAGCAACGACAAACCCATCAGCCGTGTTCATGGGCACCGGCTGGGGGGCGCTTTCGGAAACCTATGATTTTTTGAACCGGTTGAGCGAAACCGCTGAACAGTTCCCCAGTCCCACCGATTTTATCGGCTCGGTGCATAACGGGCCGGCCAGCCAGGTGGCCCTCCACTTGAACGCCACCGGGGCCAATGTCACTGCCAGCGGCGGCGATTATTCCTTTGAACAGGCTGTGCTGGCCGCACTCTCACTGCTTGAACCGACCGGCCAATCCGCCCTGCTGCTCGGAGCCGATGAAGGCCACGAACCGTTGTCGCCGCTGCTCGACCCCTCAATCGCAGCAGGCCCCCTCGCCGACGGCGGCGGAGCGCTGTACGTCAACCGAGACCCCAGGGGCGCCCGATGCCTGGTGCGCCTGCCCTTTTACGGCAGAGGCCGAGGAGACGATCTCCCGGACCGCCTGATCGCGGCCCTTGGCGGAGCAGCACGCATTGCCGGCGGATATGCCGCCGTATTCGCCGGCATTCCCGCAGGGATGCACGAACGGGGAAGCAGGCAGCTGGCACGCTTTCTCGATTGCGCCGGCAAGGAACTGCCGGTATGCCGCTATCGGCAGTTCACCGGCGAGTTTGCCTCCGCATCCGCCGTAGCGGCTGTGATGGCCGTCTCCGCCCTCGAAGCCGGCACCATCCCCGGTGCGCTTGTCGGCGGCAGCGACATCCCTCTGGATTCGGGCAGCACCATTCTTGTTCTGGGGACAGGCCGCTGCCTCACCGCCATGGAGTTTTCCAGACCGTGAAGGTCCTGCTGCTATCGCCCAATACGCTGAGCGCACCCTACCCGGTCTATCCCATCGGCCTGGATTATGTTGCCGGCTCCCTTGCGGAGCACCATGAGGTGCGGACAGCGGATATGCAGACGATCGACCAGGAAGCACTGGCCGGCATACTTGCAGGGTTTGCTCCTCAAATCATCGGCATTGCCTGCCGAAACGTCGACAATACCGACGCCAGTGATTCCCGTTCGTTCCTGAGCAGTTATCGTGAGCTGGTGGCATGGCTGCGAAAACGGTCCGAAGCCGTCATTGTCTGCGGCGGCTGCGGCTTCACCATCATGCCGGAACAGATTCTCGCGCTGCTGGCTGCCGACTACGGGATTATCGGCGAAGGGGAGCGCTTTGGCCTGCTGGTCGATGCCCTGGAAAACGGGCGAAACCCGGCGGAGCTTCCGGGCGTCCTTGTTGCCGGAGGCTCGGCAGCACCCCCTCCGCCCTGGCAGGGAAAACTGACCCGCAGGTTTCTCCCGGACGCCGGGCACAACCGATTCTATCTGCACAATGGCGGCATCCTCAACCTGCAGAGCAAGCGCGGCTGCGCCTTCAGATGCGTCTACTGCCCCTACCCCGGCATTGAAGGAAAAGCACACCGTCTGACCGACCCGCGTGAGGTGGCCCAAACCGCCTTGCAGTTACAAGAAGCCGGAGCACGGTACCTTTTCATTACCGACTCCGCCTTCAATTCCGATGTCGAACACAGCCTTGCTGTAGCCAGAGCCCTGCGGTCTGCGGGCGTTACCATTCCCTGGGGCGCCTTTTTCGCACCCATCAAACTGCCGGCGACCTATTTCGACGTTATGGCGGCCTCCGGCTGCCGGCATGTGGAGTTCGGCACCGAATCGCTGTCTGACGCCATGCTCCAGTCGTACCGCAAACCCTTTCAGGCACGAGATGTCCTCACTGCCCACCGGCAGGCCTGCAGCGCCGGACTCCACGTCGCCCATTATTTTCTCCTCGGCGGTCCGGGTGAATCGGAGTCTACGGTCAATGCAACCCTGAAGGCCATCGACCGGCTTGACAGGGCCGTATTCTTCTTTTTTATAGGTATCAGGATCTATCCTGGAACCGGATTGTACGACCTGGCCCTGGCTGAAGGGAAAATCGACCTCCGGCAGGACATGCTGCATCCCGTCTTCTATGAACCGGACGACATGGACAGAGAAACGATTGAAACCGTGGTCTCCCAGCGGGCGAATGATCGAAGTAACTGGGTGATAGGTTCCGGCGGAACCCGAACCGCAGCCGCGATTCGCGCCATGCACCGACAGGGATACACCGGTCCGCTGTGGGAATATCTGCTTCGCTGAGGTGCCGTTTTCAGGCGGCGGCAAAAACGATGAAAAATAAGGGGAGGCCCGGGTTCTGCGGAAACACCGCTCTTCCTGGAACCAGAGGCGGTTCAGATTCTCCCTCTCGATATTTTACCTGGACAAAAAACGATCACATGTGGTACTCGTTGCTCGATTTACAGAGAGATACATCAAGTGAAGTGTTGGCTCACGTCACCGTCAATGACAACTCCCCCTGGTTTTCCGGTCATTTCCCTGACAATCCTATTCTGCCGGGTATAGCCCAGCTGCATATGGTTGCCGATGTCATTGCTCTTGCAACACAAAAGGATCTTTACATACATCGTCTCACCAGAGTGAAATTCAAAAAGCTTGTCAGGCCCGGCCAACAGCTTGAGATACGCACCATGGCGACAGACACAAACGGCCTGTACTCCTTTCGAATAACACACGAAGCTCAAGACGTCTGCTCCGGCATGATGTCTCTTGCCCCTCAACAGAACACAGAATCCCCATGACCAACGATATCAATCAAACCATTACCCGTATCGCCGCAATTATTATCAATGAACTCAAACTGGAAGACGTGACACCGGAAACCTTTGATGCCGATCTCGACCTGGTGGACGAGGTGGGCATTGACAGCATGGACCTTGCCACGATTGCCCTGGTCATCCGGGACGAGTTCGGTATCAGGATTGACGAGGACGATTATCCCAAATTGACGACAATCCGTATCATTGGCGAGTATATTGCCGAGAAGCGGAACAGCGGCGAATAAATGAACGGCCAGGGGCTCCAGGGAGAAAGCTGTACATTTGCCGAAATCATCGCCACCCCCGCCATCAGGGACAGGTGGCAGAAAGTGCGCAAATATTTCTTTCTCCGAGAATCAACCTACGACATGACCAATCGCTGCAACCTCCAGTGCGAAGGGTGCTATTACTTCACCGGCGAAAAACAGTTTGCCGAGGAAAGCCAGGATGAAAAAGCGTGGCGGCACCTCATGGAGAACGAGAAGGAACGGGGGATAACCTTTGCCGTGCTTGCCGGGGCCGAACCTTCGCTGGTTCCGCAGCTGTGCCGGATCTGTTCCGAGGTCGTTCCCCTCGGGGCCATCGCCACCAATGGTCTGAAGGCGCTGCCCAGAGAGATCGACTACCGCATTCACGTCTCGGTGTGGGGCAACGACCAGACCAGCAGGGCGACCAGGAAGGCCGACGATATGCTTGCCCGGCAGATGGCCCATTATCACAACGACCCGCGAGCGATTTTCGTCTACACCTTCACGCCGCAGAACATCGAGGAGGCCCGGGAGGTCACCGCACAGCTGGTGAACAACGGCCACCAGGTAACCTTCAACATGTTCTCCGCACCCGTGGGCTACAATGGCCCCCTGCGCCATACCCCGCAGTCCCTTGCCCGGACACGGGAGATGATGACCGAGCTGCTGGCGGCTTATCCGCAGTCCGTTCTTTTCTCCGCGTACAACATTGTCGCCCATACCCATGAGCAGGGATTGCATGCTCTTTTTTCATGCACCTATCCGCGGAGGAACCAGTCAACAGCGATCGGCCTGGGCCGGTCGTTCCGGCAGTATCGCACCGATCTGCAATGGGATCGCGATGCCGCCTGCTGCGTTCCTGATACCGAATGCGCCGACTGCCGCCACTATGCGGCCGGCAGCGCCGTGGTGACTGCCAGGATGTACCGCCACGCCACTGATCCGGAGACCTTTGCCGCATGGCTGGACTATGTCGACACCTACCTCGCCGTATGGGTGCGAGGATACGAAAAAGGAGCCAACCTGTGTGATCATGCCGTCACACCTCCCCAAAGCCACTAGGCCTTATCGTACGCCGTTATGAAAACAGTCAGCTCATTACTCGATGCCCACTGGCACGAGCGATACCGGAAAATATCCAAGCTCAATATCCGCAGCTCCATCTATGATGTCACGGACCGCTGCAACCTGCGCTGCAAGGGATGCTTCTTTTTTTCATCCGGCGAACACAAGGCTGCCTCCGAAGAAAATGACATCGCTCGATGGCACACCTTCGTGGAAAGCGAAATGGCTCGGGGCGTGAACCTGGCTATCCTCATCGGCGGCGAACCCACCCTCTGCCCCGACCGGATCGAAGCTTTTTACAAACGGCTGCCCACGTTCTGCGCGACCAACGGCATCATCAAGGTCGATCGACACCGCTTTCCCGACATGATGGTCGGCATTTCATTGTGGGGCGATGAGGACGACGAAAAGCTCCTCCGGGGCAGAGATACCTTCCGCATTTCCAGCGCCAATTACGGCGGCGACCCGAATGCCTACTATCTCTATACCGTCACCCCGAAGCAGTTGGGCAAGATGGAAAAAATCATCCGCAAGATCAAGGATGTCGGACTGAAGGTCCATATGCAGCTGCTCTCCAACGATGAAGAGGTGGATGGTTTTTCCTGGCAGCCGGCTGAACTGGTGGCCGTGCGGGCGGAGATGGACGAGCTGCTCGCCAGGTATCCCGAGACGGTAATCTCCTCGAACTATTATCACCAGATCATCACCACCGGAACGATGTGTGACCGCACCTTCGGCTGGATGGAATGCCCTTCGGTCACCGACCCCCTGGATAACCGGCAGCCCCGTCCCAAACGACTGACCAACTTCATCCGCTGGGCCTCGGACCTGCACACCATGCACCGCTGCTGCACCTCCGAAACCCGCGACTGCTCCACCTGCAAGGACGGCGCGGCCCATATGAGCTGGGTCATGGTCAATAAACGAGCGCACATGAACACTTCCAGGGACCTGCAGAACTGGATTGAAGTCTACGAAATGTTCGCCAAGCTGTACCGATTCATCCCCTGGTAGGTTTTCTTGCAGTCCATGGAAGGAAAACGAGCGGTCGTTATCGGCTATGATGCCTTGTCACCGCTGGGCAGCGAGCTGGGCGCCCAATGGCAGCAGGCGCTGGAAGGACGGAGCGGTATTGGCCCGCTGACCCGCTTTCCGTTGCGGCCGGACTTTCCCGTGCGCATCGCCGGCCAGCTGCCTGACATCGATCACGAGCCCTACCCTTTTCTTGCCGCCAGACATCAGGCGGCGTGGCATTCGCCGGTGTTCAAATACGGCATGCTGTCGGTGGCGCGGGCGCTCGAGCGAAGCAGCATTACCATTGATGCCGGTCTTGCCCCGCGGGTGGCGGTAACCTACAGTTCGGCGGTGGGCGGTATTGATGCTGTTCTGGCTGCGGATCGCAAGCTGCAGGCGGAAAACAAACTGCCTCATCCCTACGCCAATCCCAACTCCTGTATCAATATGATCGGGGGCAAGATCGCCATGCTGACCGGTGCCAGAGGACCCATCCTCTCGACCATCACCGCCTGTGCAACCGGTCTTACCTCCATGCTCGTCGGCGCCATGCTGCTCGCGCAGAATCGGGCCGATGTGGTCATCTGCGGGGCAGTCGACTGTGCCCTGGTCGAACCGATCGTTGCCGGTTTCTCCACCATGAACGGCGTCTACCACCCTTCCAAAGGCCGGGAAAACGAGCCCCCGGCAGCAGCGAGCCGCCCCTTTTCCCTGGACCGGCGCGGTTTTGTCATTTCCGAAGGGGCCGGCGCGATCATCCTGGCCACCAGGGAATTCGCAGCAGCGCACGGCCTCACCCCCCGCATCGAGCTGGCGGGCTGGGGCATGACCTCCGATGCCCATCACTTTGTCATGCCGTACATGGACACCATCCGTCAGTGTATGAGCGATGCCTTGACGGATGCCGGCATACGTGCCGGGGACATTGACGCCGTCAATGCGCACGCCACCTCCACCCGGATCGGCGACAAAGTGGAATATGACGCGCTCAAGGCGGTATTTCCCGGCACCCTGCCGCCGGTCAGCGCCAACAAATCGCTGCTAGGGCATGCCATGGGAGCTTCCAGTGCCATAGAAACCATCTTTGCCCTGCGCGGCATGGAAGAAGACGTGCTGCTGCCGACGATTAATTACCAACCCGATCCCGATATGGCGATCGACTGTGTGGCTGAAGGAAAACGAACACTGCCTCAGGAGCATATCCTGAAAAACGCCTTTGGTTTCGGGGGCTGCAACGCGTGCGCGGTCTTCAGAAAAATCGGTTGAGAACAGGCGTGAAGGAGAACGGACAGAACCAATGAAGGCACCACTCAACAGAAAGGTCGTCGTTATCGGCTATGGCGCGGCTACCGCCCTTGGCAACACGTTTGCCGCAACCTGGGAAGGAGCCGTGGCCGGCAGGGCCGGGTTTCGCAGACTGACCCGATGCGAGGTGGAAACCCGCAGCCAGGTGGTCGGCGAAATTCCGGACTGGGATCCGGGCAGTTTTCCCTATGTGAGCCGAAAGGATGCCGCGCAGTGGAATGCGGATTACGTCTTCCTGACCATGGAGATCTGCCGACAGGCCCTGGAGCATGCGGGGCTCGAGATCGATGCCGCGACCGGTCCGAGAACCGCCTGCCTGATCGGCTCGGCCCTCAATGGCTCGGATGCCTACCGGATCGCCATGGACAATTATACCAAGCTCGGCCCGCTCAAGGTCAGCCCCTACCTGCTGCCCAACCTCTGCGCCAATCTGCCTGCAGGCAAAGCAGGCATGCTACTCGGTTTCACTGGCCCGATTTTTTCCCCCCAGGGTGCCTGTGCGTCCGGCAACCATGCCATTGGCATCGGTGCGCGGATGATCCGGGACGGTGATTGCGACTTCGCCCTGGCCGGAGGGGTCGAGACCTGCCTGATCCCGGAGATCATTCTCGGCTTTTCCAACATGCTCGCCACGATCAAGGTCGGCACCAAGGATCGCGCCTATGACGATCCCAGCCAGGCGTCCCGGCCGTTCAGTCTGGATCGCAAAGGATTTGTCCTGGCGGAAGGGGCCGGCGTGGTGGTGCTGGCCGCCGAAGAAGCCGCCCGGGCCCATGGCCTGCTGCCCAGG
>JBFJXW010000092.1:0-14135 GCA_041622895.1 Desulfobulbus sp.
AAGCCCTTTACATGGACAAAAAGCGCATCCGTGATACTTGAAAAGGTCGACAGGGTCTCAAAATTAAAAGACGACACTAACCAAACGGGACACTAGAATGAAACTGAGAGAAATTTACCCTAGAGCCAAAATAAAGGAGGCAGGTCATTGCACACCAAAACCGAAGGGTCCTTTTCCGGCTTCACTTTGGTCTGCACATAGCGTCACGTTTGAGAGGGGGAAGAATACCACCGAATTGACGTTCCGAGGAACCATAACCACGTGCAGTCTCAACATGGTTAATGCCTAACCATAGGGCCTCAGCAACAACCGCTTCAACATTTCCCTGATTGGCGCGGCCTATCTCTTTACAGAAAACATCGTCCCATGATTGCATAATGCGCATACACCCTGCTGAAAAAATGGGCATTTAGACTTCAGTTTTACCAAATCGGGCGTATCTCATTGCACCACAACCAAATCAAACGACAAAGACATAGTGTAAACTTGACGGCACCGCCACTGCATGAATCACTCTCCCGAAAAAAGCAGCTTTGGATGCAAAAATTCTGCGAATGTCCCTGCTTGATGTGGCGACAGAAACTAACAATTTTCCCGGTGATCAGCCAGGGCTTCCCGTTTTTTTCCACCCCAACACCCGACCTCGTGTGCTGTTCTCTCTTGGCAAGTCTTGGTGTCTCGGTCATGATAGTTTGCAGCAAACCGTTTTCCCCGAGATCAATCGCGGATAAAAAGTGCAGTTGGAATAAGATACCTTTAGATATAGCGAATGATTATCCCACGAACGACGTTGATACTGTATTTTTTCGTTGTATGGATTCTGTGGCCCGCAGGGGCATGGGGAGAATCGTTGCAACTCCCTTTGACCGTCGAGCTACCTTTGCTCCGATCATTGATTGCCCGGCAGGCTTATCCGCTCCCCGGGGAAAAGGCCAGCCTTTATCATCCTGCGCAAGGATGTAATCAGATCGTCCTGTCCTCCCCCCAATTGACTGAAGAACGAGGGTATCTTCGTTTTCAAACCGAAGTACAACTCAAATGGGGGACTCCCGTCATGGAATCCTGCCTGACCCCCCTTACATGGAAAGGATCAATTATTCTCTGGCAACGCCCTCGAATAAATACGCAATGGCAACTTTCATTTGAAACAGTCGATTCCGCAGTTCTTGATACCAACAACCGACCGATAAAAGCAGTTGATCTGTTGTGGGACCTGATCAAGGATCATATTCATCAATATCTCAATAAAATCATTGTCAACCTGGCGCCTCCGGTTACCGACCTCAAGTCTTGTCTGCTCCCCATGTTCGACCACCACCATCAGAACATGGCGCATCGTTTTTTCGCCAGTATGCGACCGGATGCCCCTGTACTGCGACCAGAAGGACTTCGAATCAACATCCTTGCCGAAATCGACCTGCCTCGGCAAAATAATAGTAGCGAATCGGCCCCGCACCCCACTCAGCAGCACTATTCCCGGGTAATAGAACTTTGGCACACATGGGACAATTTTTTAATTCTCCAACTCAAACAGTTCTCCCATGATCCTCTGAGCACAACAGACCGCAGCATTCTTTTGGATACCATGTTGACGGTACGCTATGAATTTACCGACGCCATCAAGGAGGATCGATTATCTAATCACTTTATCAGAGATCAGTTCCTCTGGGGATGGAAGCAACTGTCTCCAGTTTTTCGCAATCATCTCTCTGACGATTCGAAAACAAATCCTCTAGGGTATCTCGCTTTTTTTACTGCCAATGATGCTCTGCAGATCCTCGATCGACTTGGGCCTGCGGTCGGAATTGAGATGAGCGCAGACGGCTTTCGCCGCTTGGCCGCATTGATCAGTTCCGAACCCCTAGAACAACCTGGAAACGAAACCGATCAGAAATTGCGCAAGGTTCTGGGCCTTGATCCGTTACAGGACGCTCCTTTGCCGGTGGAGTTCCCTTTGCCGGTACCCACGACAGAGGATGGCGATCCGAGTTCCTGGCTGCATCCAGTTCTCTGGAGAAATTTCGCCCTACTATTTAGCCCCCCACAGGCTTTGGCCAATGAAACAGGCCAGAAATTCCAGACAGAAATAAAACAATGGACAGCGGAATTGATACCAGCCTCCGTGCTATTGCCAAAGGTACATAACGTTCTCCAGACAGCGGCGACCAGGGAACAAAATAAACGACCGTTTCTAACCGACGCGGCGGGATGGTTCGAAAAAATGATCGTCGCTTCCGCTTGGCAAGAAAGCTGTTTTCGTCAATTTCACATCAACAATAAAACCATTACCTACCTGCTCTCCTCAAATAAAACTGCTGTCGGCATTATGCAGGTAAACGAGCAGATCTGGCGAGGTGTCTACAGCACCCGTCAACTCCGCTGGAATATCGAGTATAACAGTCAAGCCGGATGTGAAATCATGGGTCTTTATCTCCGAGACTATCTGTTGAAGGAAAAAATTCCCACGGACGTGGCAACACCTCAAGGCCAGCGATTTTTAGCGGCATGGCTTTACGCTCTTTATAACGGCGGCCCCGGACAGCGCAGGCCTTTTCTTTCCAGGTATACAGGAAAAAAGCTGTTTCGCAGCGAACAGCTCTTCCTCGCCAAATACGATGCAGTAGCAGAAGAAGCATGGATTGACCGCGTCCATTGCCTCCCCTAAAGAGAGTGATCGAATAGCACAAATATCCGTTTTTACATTTCAGATGCTTGGTAAAAAAAAACAACAAGCCCCTTGTTTTTTTTAAATATTAGCCTACATTGGGACAACGACTTTTCATATTTCTAATTTCAAAAGGAGACGATCATGACAAAGGAAACAAAGAAGACCCCCTGTCCGACCTGCATGGGAAAAAAAGTGATCGAAGGAATTTGTGAAACAAGCGGCGAATGGCAAGGAAAGAATGAAGACGGCCAAGTATGTACACCTGATCAAAAATGTCCCACCTGCAAAGGGAAAGGATATGTAGAAGAATAAAAACATGCTTTCCGGGTGCCGAATGGTTGTTCGGCTCTCTCTTTAAAATGAAAAAACCGGGAGTTCCGTCAAGCCCGTTCGACTGGCTAAATGGAAACATTCCGGTTTTTTTTTCTCTTCTCCCTATAGGGGGAAACACTGGGGACCAAGAAGCGATCCCGAGATCACAGGCGCCTAGCCCCAGCTATTTTAGCATCCGATAACCTGCCTATAGCGGTTTATTGGCCTCCATATGCAGAACCAGATCCAGCATCCGGTTAGAATAGCCCCATTCGTTATCATACCAGCTCATTATCTTGACCGAGCTTCCGAGCACTTTGGTGCACAGCCCATCAACAATCGAGGAATGCGGGTTGCCTTGAAAATCAATCGATACCAGTGGCTCTTCAGTATACCCCAGATAACGGTTGGCAGCGGCAGCTAGAGCTTTATTGACCTCCGAAACCGTTGTTTCCCGTTCGACTTCAATCACCACGTCAACGAGCGAAACATCGGGCGTTGGTACACGAACAGCCAATCCATCAAATTTGTTTTTCAATTCCGGGATGACCAAGGCAACCGCGGCGGCAGCTCCGGTTTTTGTCGGCACCATCGACATGGCTGCGGCGCGGGCCCGGCGAAGATCAGAGTGAGGAAAATCAAGAAGCCGCTGGTCGCCGGTGTACGAATGTACCGTTGTCATCAGCCCCCGTTTAATACCGAAATTGTCCAAAATTACTTGAGCCACCGGGGCGAGACAGTTGGTTGTGCAGGAGGCATTGGAGACGACATGATGCTCGGTCGGATCATATTCGTCCTCATTGACCCCCATGACGATGGTTTTCACCCCGCCTTTTGCCGGGGCGGAGATTACGACTTTGGCAGCACCGGCATCGATATGAGCCTTAGCCGATTCCATATCACAAAAGAGACCTGTACATTCAAGAACATACTCGGCACCAAGGCTCACCCATGGAATTTCATTCGGTTTGCGATGACTGGTGATGGGGATAGTTTTACCATCCACGATGATACTGTTTTCGCCGGCCTCAACTTGCTGGCCGGAAGGCCCCATGACAGAATCATATTTCACCAGATGGGCAATGGTCTTCACATCCGTAAGATCATTAATCCCGACAATTTCAATATCGGCAAAGGCAGGATCCTTGCCCAGGGCCCTGAAAATGTTTCTTCCGATTCTGCCGAATCCATTAATACCCACTTTAATAGTCATGAAATACCACTCCTTTATAAATTTTTTGATTACGTGCTTTGCCAGTCTCTATTAAGCAGCCCCCGGATTATCCCGAAGGATTGCTTTCAGATGTGCAATTCTGGCGATAGCTTCGTCGCATTGCCTATCGCAGGCAAAGGCCCTCTCGTACACTGCCAAGGCCTGCCGATACCATTGTCCTTGTAAATAGCTTGATCCTGCTCTACAAAAACCGGTTGCTGCTCCATCTGAGAAAATATCGTTAAAAAGTGTTTCCAACGACTCTCCCCAAAGCTCTGCTACCGTTTTTTCCTGTTCCACCAGCAACCGGATAATCAGCATGTTTTCCGCGAGTTCAGACACCATTAAACGTAAAAGATAATTCACTTGCCCAAAAAGAAAACCCATCCTTTCCATCTGACGAGCGAAATCTCCGCCAATGCGCTTTATCAGAGTCTGAATATCCACCAGGTCGGCTATTGCCGGCAATTGTCGGTAGCGAGGATTATGTTGATCGTTAAGGCTGTTGATGGCCAAGGCTGCTGAACCGTAATTATTGAGCAGGTATAAATTTTCCTTAAGCTTCATGGCTTCGTGAAACAAAGAACCGATCAGCCAGTCAACGAGAACGCCGTGGATATGTTGTTCCCGTTCCTCCTGAGGCCAGACCTGATGGCAGAGATCTTTCAATTGCCAGAGCGGACCATTTTTCTTTTCTGTGCCGACCATCAGGGATATCTGTTGCAGCAATTCGACTTGCAGGGCATCTGCCTGTTGATCGGGCAGACTGCCACCGCCTATATTATCTGCACCATACACGTTGCTGTAGTTGCCATAGAGGGTGTGAAACCAACCGATGAGGTGAAAGAAGTCACAAACCACCTGCCGGACGAAATGATCTCGGCGACTGCTGAACCAGTTTCTCCCTCTTGCTCCCGCCCCAGCAAGCATAGCGTGAGATCTGCGAGCCACTCCCTCACCCCCCCATGCTGGATAGATCTTTTGCCTGTTGATAGAGCAGCAGATAAGCATCCATTACTCTTTCCCAGGTATGACAGCGGTCGATTCGGTCGACCGCCGCCTTTTGCATAGTCCGTATCTTTTCAGGATCATGTAAAAAGAGATCAATAGCACGCATCATCACCTCTGTTAATCCTGCGGGAGTATTGCTGCTGGAAGAGAATCCGGTTTTTCCGTCAAGCACCTTAACCAGCCCTCCTACAGGGTGGACGATCGGCAGATTACCAAGCAGCTGTGCAATATAATCGGTGAGGCCGCAGGGTTCGTAGCGGGATGGAATGAGAAAAAAATCCCCGGCTGCATAAACTTTATTTGCCAAAAGGGAGTCGTATCCTTTCAGGAAACAGACCCTTGCATAACCTCTTTCAGAGACCAGCAGTTCCAACTGGTTTTCAAACTCCAAAGTTCCGGAACCAAGAAGAAGAAATTGAGCAGCCCGATCCCGAGCAAGCAGTTCTCCAATAGCCTTAATCAGAATATCCACACCCTTTTGCTCTGTCAGTCGGCCGATAAAAGTGAAAAGTGGTTTTTGCGAAGTGTCTGCCAAGGTGCCGAACTGTTGCACCTTATCCCACGGACCCTTCGCACCTATCAACTGCAGCAGGGCTTCTTTGCAGCGTTTTTTACCGGCAAGCACGCTCCCCCCCTGGCGAACATTGTATTTCGCAACCAGGCCAAGCGATTCCGCTTGGGCCGGGTCAAAAGCGGCTGGATCGATACCATTGGTAATGCCAGCCAGGGTCACGCCACGTTCCAGGAGCGCATGCCCCAGCCATCCTGTGCGTACATCCTCCTGCGTTTGCTGCAATTCTCGAGCGTAATTTTCACTGACGGTATTGAGCACGGCATAATTGGACGCGACTATAAAGGGATCAAAGCTGCCGTTGAGTCTACTTGACAGGATCACCCGCAGCGGAAGTCCAGTAACGGCACGAGCAAACGCAAGATCTGCAACTTCCTGGTGATACCCCAATCCGGCATTATGCACAGTGACCACCGCGCCTGTGTTACTAAAGTACTGCCGATACCCGTTATTCTCCCGCATCATTGCCGGCAGAGTTGCGGCATGTCCGTCCTGGCAATGAACAACATCGGGCTTTTCATCAAGAAGAATCATCAGATCCAGAGCGGTCTTCTGCAGTAGAATGTTCATGGCAAAATAGTCGAAATGACCGTTTCCCCGACGCTGCCAAGAGACTGCGCGCTCATCCTCGTCCGTGTAGGTATAAACCCCCCGTTTATTTGCGAAGCGATCAGCCTCAACCAGGTAAACCGTGACGCCCTCGATCTGAGCCTGCCAGATAGCGACGTTCTCTCGTCGCTCTTCAGTGGCATAATGCATATCGACCTCAAAAACGTACGCAAAAGGCTGTCCACCAATATGACCGCTTTTCCTGCCGATCGCAGCAGGCGAAAAACCAAGTTCGGTCGCGTCCATAAATCCGTAACGCGGCATAATCACACGGACCGCACATCGGTCATGGGCCGTCAAGGCTTCAGCCAGTTGGCGGCAGACATCCTTGACGCCGCCTGCCCCGGCCAACTTATCGTATTCACGGGTGACCATCCACACCGTCCGAATGTTCCTCTTATCGTCCGTGGTCATCAGATTTTCTTTCCTTGTATCGGTTAACTAAACTAACGGAATATTTGATAGGCAACGCAACGGTCAATTTGTTTTGTGTGTATGCATTCGCAGTTGATCAATGATACGATTCACCAAATCCTCAGGTGTGCAACCGACGGTATTGAGATGCAGGTCTGAACCTGCCGCATACAGAGGCATTCGCTTGAGCAATACATCATCAATCTCATCACAAACCGCGCACCCGGTCAGAGAAGGGCGTTGCCCGGAAGATTTGGGATCGTCTTGAATTCGTTGTTTGATGGTAGCCGCATCGGCATCAAGCCAGACAACATAACAGCAACTCCGTATTCGTTGCCATTCGTCCTCGTGCTCTATAGCCCCACCACCGGTCGCCAAAACCGTCTCCACCATGCCCGGTACGTCGTCTGCCAGCAACTTGCGCTCTGCCTGTCGAAAAAAAGGCCAACCATGACGGTCGACAATATGGGCAATCGGAGCTCCTAGCCGTTGACTCAGCAGGACATCAGCATCAATAAAGGTATAACCAAGGCGTTCGGCCAGCAACTTCCCGACCAAAGATTTTCCGGTAGCCCGAAAGCCGGTCAGGATAATGTTCGTTGATTTTTCGTTCATATAATGAAATATAGCATAAAAGAAAGCTCACAGTCGCAGCAAGTGCAAAGCAGTACATACTATTTTTTTCTTTTCTTTTTAATAGGCTAATCTTACTGTTAGCGACTGACTATTGTTTTTCCAGCTTCCCGGACAGGACTATGGAATATAAAGATTATTATCAGATACTGGGCGTTTCCCGCGACGCAACCCAAGACCAGATCAAACAGGCCTATCGCAAACTTGCACGTAAATATCACCCGGATGTCAGCAAAGAACTCGATGCGGATGCCAAATTCAAGGACGCCGGCGAGGCCTATGAAGTTTTAAAAGATCCTGAAAAAAGAGCCGCTTACGATAAGTTTGGTGCCAATTGGCGCGAAGGTCAACATTTCGACCCGCCTCCTAATTGGGATGCAGGCTTTGAGTTCCGTGGTGCCGGGTACACCGGAGGTAATGCTACCGGCTTCAGCGATTTTTTTGAATCCTTATTCGGTCATGGCCATACCGGTCGAAAGCAACAACACACCTTTCGTGTAAAGGGCGAAGACCAGCATGCCAAGATTATAATTACCTTGCAGGATGCCTATTTAGGTGCAAAACGGACCATTACCCTGAATCGCCCGGAAGTTGACCGAAACGGCCATGTCCGTACCAGCCCCCATACATTGCATCTCGCTATTCCAAAAGGTATTATCGAAGGCCAGCGGATTCGCCTCGAAGGCCAAGGGGCACCCGGATTCGGCGGCAGTCCTCCCGGCGATCTGTATTTAGAGATTGCCTTTGAGGAAGATCGCTTTTTTCACGCTGAAAAACGAGATATTCACCTTACTCTGCCCATCGCTCCTTGGGAAGCGGCTTTGGGGGCAAGCCTTACCGTGCCCACGCTCGGCGGCAATGTCCAGGTAAAAATACCACCCAAATCGCAGGGTGGTAAAAAACTTCGCCTGAAGGGCAAGGGACTCTCCTCCGGCAGTCATCAGGGCGACCAGATCGTCACCTTGCAGATTGTCGTACCCGAGGCAAAAACCGAAGAACAACGCAAATTATATGCGACCATGGCCGAAAAAATGCCGTTCAATCCTCGTTCCGAGCTGGGAATCTAACATGACTGAGCAAAGAACCTACATCCAGGGCATAATCCTGAATGAAGAAACCCGCTGCAGCCTCGCGGATCTTTGCAGGCTCTGCGGCGTCAACGCCGAAATGATCCACGATATGATCGAAGAAGGAATCATTACCCCCGAAGGCCCTTCACCGCGGGAATGGTATTTTACCTTTGTGGCGATCAAAAGAGTACAGACCGCTATCAGGCTACAGCACGATCTTCGCATCAATCTGGCTGGCTGCGCCCTGGCACTTGATCTGTTAGAGGAATTGGAAGAGTTGCGTCGGTTATCACGCCGCAACTGACCTTGCGGAGCATACTGCCTTCTTCTCTTCTATCCGTGAATTCTTTTCTCCTCAACTTCGACCAGTTACACCTGCCCTCCTTTTCTTTGGGAACGGCAGCAGGATCCGTTGTCGTCCTTCTCTTTTTTCTTCTTGCGCTGAACCGTTCCCAGCAACGACAATTGACCCTTAGACTTCGTTTGGAACGATTGCAGGATGAAGCCCGCCAGTATGAGGCAGAGACGCAACGGCTGCGCCTGGAACGCAACGAGTTGGCAAGAGAATGCCGGGATATCGATACCGATAACGCCTCGCTGCGGACCGCCTGCAATGCTATGCGCCTGCAGGTGGAAGAACGGGAAGTCCTGCTGGCCGAGGCACGCAAGCAGATAGAACAAGATTTTCAGTTCCTGGCAGGAAAAATTATCAGTGAAAAAGGTGTGCAGCTCAACAAACAGCATGAATCGACCCTGACTGCACTTCTTCGCCCTTTCCACGACCAACTCCTCGAATTCAAAAAAAGAGTGGAGGATGTTTACGACCGTGATTCACGGGATCGGGTTTCCATGATCAAGGAGATTGAGCACCTTAAGCAGCTCAATCAACAGGTCAGTTCAGATGCGACAAACCTGACGAATGCCCTTCGCGGAAACAACAAACTCCAGGGACAATGGGGCGAGATGATCCTGACCAAGGTGCTGGAAGCCTCGGGGTTGCGTAACGGAAAAGAGTTCGCCGTCCAAGTACACTGCAAAACGGGCGACGGCACAAGCTACCAACCCGACGTGCTGGTTTATCTCCCTGAAAATCGAACGGTCGTTATTGACGCCAAGGTATCCCTCAATGCCTTTACCGAGGCTCACGTCGCCGCAGATGACACCCAAAAACAGCCTTTTATCAAGCAGCACCTCGACTCGATCAAGAAACACGTCGGTGTACTTGCCGGCAAACAGTATCACCAATTGACCGGCTCCGGTGCGCTTGATTTTGTTATCCTGTTCATTCCGATCGAGGGGGCCTTCCAGCTCGCAGTCGAACAGGAACAGGAAATTCTGCTCAACGCCATGCAGCGCAAGGTTATCCTGGCTAGCCCGTCGACACTGCTGGCGATACTCAGGACCATCCACCATCTCTGGCGCATGGACGAACAGAATCGCAACAGTTTAATCATTGCCAAACAGGCAGGGAATCTTTATGATAAATTCGTCGGATTTACCGAGGCCTTTGAGGAGATAGGGCTTCGGCTCAATCAAACACAACAGGCCTGGAAAACGGCGAGAAACCGTTTAAGTTCTGGTCAAGGCAATCTGATAGCCAGGACTGAGGTCTTAAAACACCTGGGAGTGCAGCCGAACAAAGAGCTGCCGGATTCCCTGAAGCACGCCTCTTCTTCTCAAGGAAAACCATTATGAAACATCTTAGTATTGTTGCTCTGCTTTTTCTGCTGTTCCTTTCCTCCTGTGCGACCAGGGGGCAGACCGGCGCGGCTGGCGGTGCAGCGGCAGGTGCACTCATTGGCCAGGCTATCGGCCACAACACTGGGGCTACTTTAATTGGTGCCGCAGTTGGAGGCATGCTCGGTTACATCGTCGGTAATGAAATGGACAAGTACGACAGGGAACAACTTAATCACACCTACGAACGGGGCATTTCCAACCAACGGTCCTCTTGGGTTAATCCGGACAGCGGTAATCAATACACGGTTACTCCGCAACCCGCCTACGAAAACTCGTCCACGCGCCGCGTTTGTCGCCGAGCGGAAATTGAAGCCGTAATTGACGGAAGACCCGAGAGAACGTACAGTACCGCTTGCCGTGATCAGTACGGCACGTGGCAGTTACAGCAATAAGTGAGCCACGAAGGATTATGACATCCAAAGGAGAACTGCCTGTCACCAGCACCGGCCGAAGGGAAATGATTGACTTGACCGGACGAGTGCAACAGGCAGTTTCAGCCAGCGGCATCGAGGAAGGAATCTGCTTCCTGTACAATCTTCATACCACAGCAGCACTGACTATCAACGAGGGGGCGGACCCGGATGTCCAGCGGGATATTCTTGGAGGTCTTGACCGAATCGTCCCTTCGGATTATCCGTATCGACACGGAGAGGGCAATTCGCCAGCTCACCTGATGGCAGCCCTGATCGGCTCCACACTCACCGTATTTATTCACCAGGGTCGTTTACAGTTGGGGACTTGGCAACGAATCTTTTTCTGTGAATTCGACGGCCCACGCAATCGCACGCTCTGTTGGAAAATAATCGCGGATTAGTCTTCTTACTAATGGGATTTTTTTATGTACTTCGGAATCAACCGCACCACGGATGAACAGTCACTCATTAGTTTTCTCCAACATTTCAGCAATGACCGCCTCATCCGTGAGCTCGTTCCCCGGATGACGGAGCAAGAGATTACCCAAGTTGTCGATTTATTATCCCTAATAATGAAAAACCATCTAACTGGCGACGAGTATCATTCTTTGTTCCTCGGTGAAGATCATCACCATGACTGATGGAAATCGGCTCCGACTTTAACCTATTTCCCGGCTGCGCCCACTATGCATTCACTTGTCAATCTCCGCGATTTTCTTGAGCTGCTCCGTTCCAACAACCAGCTTCTCACCATCGATTTCCTGGTCGACCCGTATTTAGAAATCGCTGAAATACACCGAAGAGTGATTGCCCAAGGTGGTCCCGCCCTGCTCTTCACCAATGTTAAAGGTTCGACCTTTCCGGTGGTCACGAACCTATTCGGCACCAACCATCGACTGGAACTGGCGTTTGGCCGGCGTCCGCTTGATTTTGTCCGTGACCTGGTTAACCTGGTGGAAAATTCGATGCCGCCATCCCTTTCATCGTTGTGGGATGCCCGCTCCCTCTTGACACAAGGACTAAAGGTCGGTCTCAAACGCGTCAACAAGGCCCCGATTCTGGATTGTTGCCAGCACCCTGCCCGTTTGACCGAACTGCCGATGCTCACCTCCTGGCACTCGGATGGGGGGCCGTTTGTTACCCTGCCGCTTGTCTACACCGAGCACCCGGACGGCGAGGGCCATAACCTTGGCATGTACCGCATCCAGCGATACGACGATACCACAACCGGTATTCACTGGCAGATCCATAAAGGAGGCGGGTTCCATTATTTTGCGGCGGAACAAAAAAACAAGCCGCTGCCGCTGACACTCTATATCGGCGGACCTCCGGCCCTAATGCTGGCGGCAATCGCGCCACTTCCTGAAAATATCCCCGAATTGGTTCTAGCATCGCTGCTACAGGGAAAAAAACTTGGCATGGTCAACGATCCCAGGGGAGGACATCAACTGGTTGCCGAGGCCGAATTTGCTATCAAGGGGAGTGTACCCCCCCATATCAGGCAGCCCGAAGGACCTTTTGGCGACCATTACGGCTATAATTCACTACAACACGACTACCCAGTTTTCCAGACAAGCCACCTCTATCACCGCAAGGATGCAATTTATCCGGCCACAGTGGTCGGCCGACCCAAGCAGGAAGACTATTTTATCGGTGATTTTCTCCAGGACCTCCTTTCTCCGCTCTTTCCTTTGGTAATGAAAGGAGTCATTCAATTAAAAACCTTCGGGGAAACCGGGTTTCACTGCCTGGCTGCCGCCAGGGTTGCTGATCGCTATCCTCGAGAAGCTTTTGCAGCGGGTCTCCGTATTCTCGGAGAGGGACAACTCTCACTCACCAAATTTCTTCTGCTCACCGACGGCAGTATCGATGTCTCGCAGTTCCCCAGCCTCTGGCAACACATCCTCGAACGAATTCAATGGGATAGGGATCTCTTTGTCTTTGCCAACGTCTCCCAGGACACGCTTGATTACACCGGCCCATCGGTGAACAAGGGCTCCAAAGCGATGATGCTCGGGCTTGGCCGGGAAAAAATCCGAGAACTTCCTCGTGCATTTACAGGAAGCTTACCGGAAAAATGCAGCCGACCTGATGCGTATCTGCCGGGGACCCTGGTGGTCCAGGGCGCATCCTATGCATCCGCCCCTGATCTGGCCGTCGAGCTGGCCCAATTTGCCGGTGTTGCCCAATGGCCAGTTATCCTCCTGGTTGATTCAACCGCTGACGCAACCAGTTCATTGCAAGAATTCCTTTGGACGTTTTTTACCCGATTTGAACCGGCAGCTGATATTCACGGTCGCGATCAAATGGTCCATCGGTTTCATGTGGGCTTACAACCGCCCATCGTTTTTGACTGCAGAATGAAACCCTGGTATACGGATGTCCTTGAGGTTGATCCTGCAACCAAGCAACAGGTTGACGAGAAAATTGGGACGATCCTGCCTGTACACCTGCGCTAATCCGAATTTTCCTTCTCAGGTATGAACCAGAGGACACCGCCCTTACTTACCTCCCTTACACCATGGAAGAACGGTTACAAAAAATACTTGCCAAAGCCGGAATTGCCTCCCGGCGAAAGGCAGAACAGCTGATACTTGAGGGCCGGATTCGGATCAACGGCCGTGTCGTCAGCGAAGTAGGATCCAAAGCAGACCCGATCCTAGATACGATCACCTGTGATAACCGGCCGATCGTAATTGAGGAAAAGATCTATATTCTGCTTAATAAACCAGCCGGCTATGTTACCACGCTCTCCGACCCTCAGGGCCGTCCTGTTGTTTCCGATCTAGTGGCCAATATACCTCTGCGCTTGTTCCCTGTCGGTCGCCTTGACCTTGAAACAGAAGGTGCCCTCCTCATGACCAATGACGGTGAGCTAGGCAATGCCATCCTTCACCCACGTTATGAAGTCAATAAAACCTATGAAGCCACGATCATCGGCTCGCCTGCTGAAGAAAAGCTCAACCTTCTCAGACAGGGGATACGCATCGATGGCGTTCAAACCCGACCTGCACAGATCCGTGTGCTCAAACGGCGCAAAGAACAGACTCAGGTGGAAGTCATCATTCATGAGGGCAAAAAAAGGCAGGTTCGAAAAATGTTTCAGGCCATCAGTCACCGTGTCCTGCACCTGAAAAGAACCGCTTACGGCAACCTTCGACTGGGCGCTCTTCCAATCGGGAAATATCGCATACTTTCACGGAATGATCTAAAAAATATTTTTTCAGGAAAAATTCCCTTTACAATCAAAAACATACCTGCTTAAATCCCAACAGCTACCTGATATCATTTCTATTTATATTTTTACCTTTTCTCCGGATTGCATGCGGAGAGTCAGGCATTTTTCAGTTAATCCGAAGAGAATCTTGCAGGGAGAGACCAATATGAACAAATCCGAATTGATTGAAGCCTTGGCCGAAGCGATGAATATTCCCATACGCGAAGCTGCCTCGATAACCAATACGATCATCGAAACAATGAG
>JBFJXW010000093.1:0-13957 GCA_041622895.1 Desulfobulbus sp.
GCTGTATGCAACAGATACTCCGACTATTTCTCGAAACGCTCAACTGCCCGGAGGCACATACGCGCCGCCTGCCGACGCCGGGGCTATGACGTTCAATTCTTCCTGGATACGGCTCAGATTCCGTTGTACCTTGTCATTGAGTCCCGATTGCGGATATTTGATCAGAATGCCCTGGAGCAATTCTTGAGAGGACAGCAGTAATTTTTTTCTGCTTTCCGGGTCACGGGTATTGGTAGCACGGACAAAGAGATCCGCCGCTTTCTGACGGTCTTCCTGGGCCCCCAGCCGGGAGGCCTCCTCTATACGAGTGCGGGCCTTGTCTGCGTAGGAGGTATTGAGCAGTTTGTTCCAGCTTTCAATAGCGTGGTCATACTCCTTAGCCTGGAGTTGGCTCACACCCTTATCATAGTTTTCCTGCAATGCTTTGTCTGGTGAGACCACACTCTCCGGAGAAGCAACCTGTCCCCCACTGGTGACTCCACCCTGCACCTCCGGCACGGGTGCACTGGGAACCGCACCAACTGCGGGTTGCGGCTCCTGAGCACGACGCTCGTTAGCCTGGGTTTCTATCCGTTTAATCCCCTGAGTGACCCAAGCCTCAGCCTGCCCCTTGGCTGAGGCATGTAGGATGTTTACATTAGGCGCCAAACGAGACACCGGAAAAGTGAGCATATATTTTTCCGCCTGTTCAGCCACGGCATAGCCATCGCGTTTTGGCGAATAGGCCAAGTGATTTTTCAGCAGCGTGCGGTACTGTTGCAATTCATCGGAAGCGACACTGCCCGACTGCAGGGCTGCGAGTTGGAGACCGGCCCATTCCTCCTTACGGGCCCCTTTATCGATGGAAACCCGAATAAGCTCCTCATACTGCTTGCGTGCATCCTCGTAGGATCCCATAACAAAATCGAGATCAGCAAGGACCTGCATCAGTGGAAACAGTAACTCATCCTGCCCCGGCTGCTGACGGACACGGGCAAGCAGATCCCCGAAAACCCTGCGCGCCAGCGGCTCCTGGTGATTTTTCAGCAGAGACTGTCCATACTGGTAGGTGGTTTCAGCGGCAGGCGTCCGGCCCGGCATTTCCGCTGCTTGTCCGTAGAGGGTAATCACCCTGTCATAATCGGCATTATCAAAAGCTTCCTTGATCTGGGGATCGACGGCCGGTTGAGCCTGGGGTTCCGGAGTGGCTTTCAGTTCGGCTAGGAACCTGCCGCAGCCGCTTTCCAGATAGTCGATATCCCGCTGATTGAGACGCAAGAGGGAATCTCCAGCCAGCAACTGAGCGGCACTGATCTGGGTTTCCAGCAGCAGTTGCTTGTGAAGCCCATTGTACTCGGTCAGTATATCCTGCAATTGTGTCTGACATTCATTGAGCTTGTTCTGTTTATCTGCTGGCAAGGGCAAAGAGCTCGTTTTTTTCTCGACTTCTTTCCATTCTTCGAGTTTCTGCTCATAGGAATAGATCCGCTTATTGATCGAGGTAAAGGCGGGCATCAGCAAATCCCGCTGGCTCGCACCGGAGGCTGGTTGCCTGGAAACGCCCTCTTGCAGGGCAGTTTCCCGTTTTTCGCGGGCCTTGAAGGGGTCGATCATCTGGTTGCCGGCCGTGCAGGCGGAAAGCAGCAGTCCGCAGACGCATGAGGTGAGCAGCAGGGGTTTCAGTGAAAAACAAGAAAAAGGTGTCATAGTATTTTATTAAGAAGAGGAACAATCCGTTTTTGAGGATATTGAAGGTTCGCTACCGAGTGGCAACAGCCCTGCCGAGAGCGAAGGCGTTTAAGCTTTTAGGGTGCCGAAGCCAACACACTGTGCGTACGCGAAAAGAGTTTAAACAGAAAGCACACCTGTCGTGCTGGGCATTGCTCCTGACAGACAGGGCAAGGTTGCGTTGGGAAAGATAGCAAATTACAAAGCCACGGACAATTTGTTTCTTTCCCCTATTGCAAAAAGAGCAAAATTCCGCCAAGAAAGAGCAGTTGCGCTCAGTTCTGGCGAACAGACACCGCCGGAGCAGCCGTCGGGGCAGGCCCGACGGCTCTTCATGTAAAGGTGCAGCCCTCAGTGAATTTTCCAGAATGGAGCAAACTGGCGTTCCGGTTCAAAATGGCCGCTATTGGTCACCTCTCCGAAACTGAGACTGGTGGGTCTGCCCGGCGGTGTCAATTGACGCGCGCCGCCGGCACCGGACACCACCGCCCCCCCTTGCTGCGGATTGACCGGCACGAAAACCTGCTGCACATCAGGATATTGCAGGGGGAGGCCGTTAAAAGTCAAATCCACTATATCAAGGCGGTCCCCTGTTTTTTCCGTATCAAGGAGAGACTGGGCAATATCGCTCCATGCGGGCAACGCACCCAGCGACCCGCTGACACGGGTGCCGCTCTTGACCATGGGAAGATTCGTATCATATCCGGTATACACACCGACCGCGTACCCTCCCTGCAGGGTCAGGGCAGTTCGATCCGAGGAAAGAACAGGTACATACCCAACAAAGGCGGCGTTGCGATAATCATTGGCCGTTCCCGTTTTGCCGAGCAGCGGATAGGGAAGATGCGTTCTCGCCAGCACCTTTTCCCGGTCCGGGTCCTCACTGTGCAAGCGAACATTTTCATAGGCGTATCTGCCGGTACCGTAGGCAATGGTGTTCTGAAGAATATTGGCAACAGCCGCTGCGCTCTTGGCATCGATCACCTGTGTTTTAACGACCTGACGGCTATACACGACCCGTCCCTCAGGGGTTTCGATACGTTCAATGATGGCTGCACCATCCGGATCGTAGTGGCCGTCCAGGGCGGCAAGAGCCAAAGTCTGCGCATCGGCAGCATCATGGCGACTGCCGGTGACCAGCGTTTCATACATGCGTGTGATCTCCGAGAGCGAAACCACATTGGAACCGAGCGGCAGCGAAAGGACCGGCGCAATGTCACTGTCAACACCACAGGCCTTTGCCAGCCGAGCCAGATACTGCAAACCGAGCATAATACGAAAATCACGAATCTCGCCGAGGATCTCCAATGTATAGGGTCGGCTTTCTGCATATTTGCCCCGCTCGATCTTCAACTGTTCATCTACCTGCAAAAGGGTTGCAGCCGAAATAACCCCGTCAAGCTGTACTTGTTGCCAGAACGTCTCAGTTTGTGCGGGCATCATGGTCGCCAGATGATCAGCGATCTCCCACGGCGCCATAGCGATCCAATTGGGAGGCAGGGTGCTCCGCTGGGTATAAATAAATCGACCGACCGTGTCCCGGACCATCTGACCGGCTGCGTTGGTGGTTACCGGCCGCCGATTGTCGAAAGCACTATCCGGATCGAACGACGTCACCGATGACCGCAGGGATTGCTTGTAGGCAAGAAAGCGAGGATACAGAGAGCGCAGGCCGAGATAGCCGGAATTATAATCCAGTCGCAGCAATTGATTATACTCACTGATCCGGTCATCAAAAAGAAAATCGGGCTTCAACGCCTTGACAGCATCGACATAGGAGGCCTGATCAAGAACACCCTTGGTTACTATGATGCCGAAATGATCACGGATCCGTTTCACATAATGCTGGTAGTCTTCGGTCCTGCCGCCCTCAACCCTCGGGGCCATATCCAGCTGCTTCGCAAGTTCTCGAATACGGGGCGGCGTCAGGTGGTCGGTCAAATGATACAACAGCCAGACAGCGGCAACGTTCTCAGAGGTCACTCCTGCCCAACTCAAGGAAACAGCGCTAAAAGGGCTTTTGTGATCCGGTTGCGGCGAATAAGGCCGCCCCATGAAATAAAAGGTGTCCCGGGTGTTATTAAGAAGATCAACGGAATTCCATCCCAATTGCAGCGCGGCGGCAAAAAGAAATGGTTTGAAGGTCGATCCCATCAACCTTTTGGCGGTGGTGGCCCGGTTATAATAGCGATTGGACATACCGCCGCTCATGGCACGTATTGCTCCTTCCTGAAGAACGATAGCCCCACCCTGCACCTTGGGGTAGCGTTCAAGGTCGAGCAACAGCATGCCCTTGTCATCGACATTCCTGATGCTCACGTAAATTTTATCTCCTGTTTGCAGCTCGTTGAGCAATCCCTTTCTATCCGCAGGACTCGCCTTAGCCCAGGCGTTCCGTTTAAATTTCGCCAAAGCGGATACTGTTCGTTCAAGGCCTGTACTATCAACAATTCCTTCAGTCAACCCGCCGTTGAACGTGACATGCACGATTGGTCCCTGTTCATGGGTATCGGACCGGCCTTTGATCGTGCCAAATACAAAGGCACCGGGGATCAAATCTGCATCGCCAGAATAACGTAGGGATTGATACTCCGCCTGAACCTGCGTTCGGGGGTAACCGCGCAGGCGGATATCAAGCTGGGAAAGCTGCCGACGCAGCGCATACACGGTTTTGTCCTGCATCTTCTGATCGAGCGAGGTAATAATGCGCGCGCCCGAAGTGGAAATATTGGAGATCCCGTTTTCTTCCAGCATATCGGCAATAAATGGTGTATCCAGCCCTTCCTTGACCAGATCCATAGCCGTATTCTGGGTAAAGGACATTTTGCCCTGATTAAAAACAAGATCGCTGAGTTTCAGTGTTTTGTACTCGCTTTCATCAATCATGCGGGCTTTCAGCATTCTGCCGAGAACATAGTTAACGCGTTCTTCGATCCGCTGCCGGGTTTGATCGGCATTAGCCGCATTTTTTCTCAAAAAAGGATTGTAATAATTCGGCCGTTTGACGCTGCCAGCAACAAACGCGCATTCCAGCAAAGTCAGTTCTTCAGGTTCCTTATCAAAAAAATAGCGGGCCGCTACTCCAAGACCATGACCATTACCGCTGACAAAAAATTGATTACTGTAAAATTCAAAAATTTTCTCTTTGCTGTACCTATGCTCCAGTCGCAAGGCAAACAACAGTTCTTTGATCTTTGCTTCCAGGCTTCGCGATTCCCGTTTAAACAAATTTTTAGCGGTCTGCTGGGTGATTGTGCTGCCGCCCTGGACGACCCTGCCGGCCTTGAGGTTAGCAAACATAGCCCGAGCAATTCCTGAAATATCAACACCGTAATGCTTGAAGAATTCATCATCTTCGGCGGCTAGCAAAGCGTTGACAAAATTCTTCGGTATTTCATTATAGGTGAGGTATTGACGATGGATGCCTTCAAACAATACACCTATTTTGGTTTGCCCATCCCGATAGTAGACCGGGCTTTCACGGGCAAGAATCTCCGCGATGTGCGCTTCTTCTATCTCTGGTACGTGGACCACAGCCACCAGATAATAAAGCCCGCCGATACCGACAGCAGCGACTAACAGAAAAAAAAGGGTAAAGGAAAAAAAACAGTATTTGAAAAATTTAAGCATAATCTCTGTCTGCTATTAAATGAATACAACAACGAAGTATATCTCGTCAGACCGCCTCCCCCTGCTTGTGCCGGTCACCACTGCCAATCGGCACCCTACACGTTTTTTGATAGAAAAATTAATGAGATGCAATGCTCTTCTCTCTCACCGGGCTGGGGGACAAAACCACGGCCAGTTTTTATCACGTTCTCTACAAAAGAGGTGCTTTTTTTGTTGTATCTAAAAACAAACGCCTCTGCCTTGGGGACTGTCATCTCGACGTTCGAGACACACCAAGCAAACACAAAAAAACCGAAGAGACAAACATTGCAAATACATAAAAAATCTGTTGGGTTATATCCCTAAAAAGAGGCATCACCCCGTCAGCATTGCGGCTGTTTTTAACAAAAAGCAACTCGACCAGAAAACCGGAAAAAGCAGCAACCGAACAAAAAGATAAAAACATCAAACCGTTAGAATAAAAAAAAACAGTGTAATCAGTCACTTTTCCTTGTTATCCGTTTTGCTTTAATGTTAAAAGAGATTTGTTTTTCATATATTTGTGTCCAATTACTTATTGTTCGCAGAAAAAACAATATTATTCAATGCAATATAAGGTTGCATAAACCCCACTACTACATATGAAAGTATTGCCCGCTCTGCTTTATCGAAGTTTTTTTCTTCTTCTTGTCCTTTCCCTTTCAGCCTGTTCGCCGCATAGCAAACAGGCTACCCTGCAGCAGCACGAATCCCACGTATCTGACGACGGAAGCGACGCCTCAGCAGACGAGGACACCTCCACTTTGGTGGAACCGGAACAAACCGCGCAGGAAGAACTTGCCGCCCTTATGCAACCTGGAGCTTGGGAATACGGTGCATCCAAGCAGCGGCACTCTTCTCCGGTACCAACGGGAATCAACGTTTCTGACTACGATTTCCCCATCACCATCAACAAACAGGTTCTGTATTATCTCGACTTATTTCAAGGCAAACAGAAACAAAGCTTCAGCCGCTGGCTGGCTCGATCCACGCGATACCTCTCTTTCATTGAAGCAGAATTAGAAAAAGAAGGGCTCCCGAAAGACCTGGCCTACCTGGCCATGATCGAATCCGGTTACAACCCTTCCGCCTATTCTCCCGCTAATGCTTGCGGTCTCTGGCAATTCATAGAGGGAACCGGTCGATTATACAGTTTACAAATCGACTCTTGGGTCGATGAACGCCGTGAGCCACAAAAAGCAACCAAGGCTGCAGTCCGTTATCTCTCCCGCCTCTATTCGGAATTCGGCGACTGGTACTTGGCGGTCGCGGCTTACAATGCCGGAGAAGGAAGAATACAAGCGGCAATGAAGACATATAACACGAACGATTTTTGGGACATTGCAGGATCGGAAGGGATATACCTTGAAACCAAACGATATGTGCCCAAATTGATAGCTGCAATTCTCATTGCCCGCAACCCCGAAAAATTCGGCTTTACCGACATCGATTATCAAAAACCACTGCAATATGATACTATCAAGGTACCAGCCGGTACCGACCTTGATGCTGTGGCCCTAACCGCCAATACATCAACCAAACGTCTGCGCATACTCAACAACGAACTCAGAAAAAATCAGACACCGCCAAAACAAAAAAATTACACACTGCGCATTCCGGTGGGAACCAAAGAGATGGTTGCCAATAATATGGACAAACTTTACCCGGTTGACACGCTGACCTATCTCACCCATACCGTGAAGCGGGGTGATACCCTCACCGCCATCTGCAGACGATACAATATCAGCAAAACCACGTTGCTTAAGGCAAACAGCCTTCGCTCTGCACGCTTGAAACAAGGACTTCGCCTGCAAATCCCTTCCACTTCCACCAAATATGTCTTGCTGAAAGATGGTGAACGGCCTGAGAATCGACTGGCAAAAGCTGCGGGCAACAATCGACAGGTCGTAATCCACCAAATGAAATCCGGGGAAACGTTATCCAGACTTGCAAAACAATATCAGGTTCCAGTGAAGACCATTATGCAGTGGAACAATATCACCAATCAAAACAAAATTAAAAAGGGCCAACGAATCGCCCTGCACCTCGATCGCCCCACGCCAGAGACAATAACGGTAGTTGCCAAAGTTGCAAAAGCAACTGTCAGCCAGAAAAATGCTGGCATTCCCACGCTTGAAGCCAGTAAAAAGCAAAGCGTCACTATCTCGCGAGCCCCCGTCACACCGAAAGTAAAACAACACTCTTGGTATGTGGTAAAAAATGGTGACTCACTTTGGATGATCGCCAAAAAATTCCAAATTTCCACTCGGGACCTTAAACAGTGGAACAACCTGAGTAACAATAACCTGCAGACCGGTAATAAATTGATCGTAAAAAAAGGATGACATATTGACAGGTCCATTTCCTTTCATCGCACCTTCGTGCGTGGACCTGTCCGCCATTCCTCTCTCTGCCCGTACGAGCGCCCATATTTGCTTTTTCTTTTTCCCTTCTATCTGCCTTGCCTCCCTAGAGTATCATCTCTATAGTATTTTATTATTCACAGAGAGGATTTCCGCATTATGACCACCGTTTTACTCACCGGGGCCACGGGTTATATCGGCAGACGCCTGGAAAAGGTGTTGAGAGAACAGAAAGGTCTGCAACTCCGTCTCTTGGTTCGCAATGCCAAGAAACTTACATCCAAAACATGCCAAGAAGCTGAGGTCATTGAAGGTGACACTTTTCAACCGGCTACCCTCCAACAGGCCCTTGCCGGTGTCGACACTGCTTTCTATCTCATTCACTCCATGGGAGCGGGTAGAGACTTCAGCAAACTTGACCGTGTCAGCGCTGAAAATTTCCATGAGGCCTGCCTAGCGCAGGGCGTGCGTAAAATAATCTACCTCGGTGGATTAGGTCTGCGTGAATCCGCATCACCGCATCTTGCGAGCCGTATAGAAACTGGCGAGATTTTGTCGGAAGCCCCTGACCGCATCCGAACCATCTGGTTTCGAGCTGGAGTCATCATCGGCTCTGGCAGCACCAGTTTTGAAATTATCCGCCATTTGGTGGAAAAGCTGCCGGTAATGATTTCACCCCGCTGGGTAAAAACCCTGACTCAACCTATCGGCATCGACGATGTCGTAGCCTATCTCACCGCCGCACTTTCACTTGAGCCTCCGGAAAATCTCATTATCGACATCGGAGCACCTCGCATGACCTTTTTAGAAATGATGCAGCATACCGCTACAGTCATGAAATTGAGACGGTGGATAATTCCGGTGCCCTTTCTAAGCCCGCGAATGAGCGCTTACTGGCTGACCCTGATGACTCCCGTTCCGTTCAAAGTAGGCGCGGCACTGGTGGAAGGATTAAAATCAGAAACGCTGGTACAAAACGACCTCGCTCAAAAATATTTCCCGGATATACACCCCTTACCCTTTGATCAGGCCGTACGACAAGCTATCAGCGAGATGGAAAACGATCTGGTGCTCAGCCGCTGGTGCGATTCCAGCGCCGGGAGTGTATGTGACATCTCGGAGCAGGCAAATCCGTCCGATTCGATCTTCCGTGATGTACGCTCCATATCCTTTACCGGTATCCCTGCTGAGCACGTCTTTGCTACTCTCTCTAGCCTGGGAGGCAGTAAAGGTTGGTTTTCTTATACCTTTCTCTGGAGGTTGCGCGGATGGATCGATAAAGCTGTTGGTGGATATGGGCTGAGCCGAGGTCGAAGGCACGCCAGGGAACTTCGGATTGGAGATGCCCTTGATTTTTGGAAAGTTGCCGATATCGTTCCCAATAAACGCCTGCTCCTGTTGGCGCAAATGAAACTTCCCGGCAAAGCTTGGCTCGAATTCGACCTGCACGATGACACTCTGGTCCAAACCGCCCATTTTATCCCGCACGGACTGCTGGGGCGCCTGTACTGGTATGCGGTTCTCCCTTTCCATTCTTTTGTCTTGCCTAATCTCGGCAAAGAAATCGTCCAGCAAGCGGAACAATTCCACCAGAATACGCCATCACTTGACAAATAAGTGTTGCTTCTCCGCCGGTTATTTTTCTTGCAAACGAACGCACCTCAAACCGTACACGCAGCGGATCTGTGTTAAAAATACAGCCCATACACCGTATCTCAATTATCCTTTTGCTTGCTCGTAAATGACATCATGACCCTCCTTTCCTTTCCGGTACATCACTATCCCGACGACGTTGCCACCATAAAACTGACGGATAAAACCGTCCTGCTGGTCGGCACAGCCCATATTTCCCAGCAATCCACCGATCTGGTCAAATTAGTTATCGAACAAGAGCAACCTGATGCAGTATGCATCGAACTTGATGAAAAACGCTATGCAGCGCTCTCCAAACGGCACAACTGGGAAAACCTTGATCTCAAACAGGTCGTTCGCAGCAAACAACTGGCGACGCTTATGGTCAATCTTATTCTTTCAACGTATCAGAAAAAACTCGGCGGCCAACTGGGGATTATGCCCGGTACCGAGTTGCTGACAGCTGCACAAACGGCTGAACAATTGGATATTCCTGTGTCGCTTTGTGACCGCGATGTTCGTGTAACCCTCCGCCGAGCTTGGCACGCCACTTCTTTTCTCAAAAAAGGATATCTACTGGCCACCCTGCTGGGTTCGTTGTTTGACAAAACCGAATTGGATGAAAAACAACTGGCAGAAATGCGACGCAAGGATGTGCTTTCGGAACTGATAAACGAACTGGGAGCGACACTGCCGCACACCAAGGAGGTATTGATCGATGAACGCGATATCTTCATGGCGGAAAAAATTAAAAATACCAAGGGTACACGTCTAGTGGCAGTGGTGGGCGCCGGTCATATGGAAGGAATCAAACGGGCAATCGCTGAAGATAACAGTAACCTGCTCAATACCATCAACACCGTACCACCGGTCGGTAGGATATGGAAAATTATAGGCTGGCTGATTCCCAGTATGATCATTTTGGCATTGATCAGCATTGGTCTGCGTCATGGCGCAGCCGAATTAACGTCCAATACGCTCTACTGGATTATGGCCAACGGTATCCCTTCTGCCTTGGGCGCGTTGGTTGCCTATGCCCACCCGGCGACCATATTTTCCGCTTTTGCAGCAGCCCCTGTTACCAGCCTCACACCGCTCATTGGCGCTGGCTATGTATGCGCTTTTGTACAAGTTATGGCCCGGCCGCCGGTTGTCAAAGAATTTGAAACGGTTGGCAACGACATTGGAATTTTCAGCGGATGGTGGAAGAACAAACTGCTTCGCGTTTTTTTGGTATTTATACTTACCTCTTTTGGCTCCATTATCGGTACCTGGATGGGTGGCTACCGTATTTTTACCAGTTTATTCAGTTAACCATCACCTTCAACTCTTTTTAGCTCCATACACATTGTTTTTTCATAGGATACTCGTAATGAATGAAGTGACAGAAAGCGTAACCCAGCTGGGCAGTCGACAAAAAAAAATCCTGCGAAGTCTTGGCCACCACCTCGAGCCCATTGTCTATGTGGGCAAAGAAGGGTTGTCTTCCGCCCTGCTCAAATCAACCGAGGCTGCACTCAAAGTGCATGAACTCATAAAAATTAAACTAGGACAAAACTGTCCACTGGAGCGAAATAAGGCTGCTGAAGAACTGGCTCGGTGCACAGGAGGGACATTGGTACAGGTTATCGGCAAGATGATCCTTATATACAGGAGCAATCCGGACCTGCCGGAAGGAAAACGGATCGGACTCTAACCGGGTATCTAATCTGTCAAGGAACGCGTGCTCTGTAGGAAAACAAGGTCCAGCAACTGTTAGTGCGCCGGAGCAACCAGTATCCTCTTGTGAGACGATCCTTTTTCGGGCACACTAATTAACGTGCCATGGTTCATATCGTGAACACCGCATCAAAAAAAACAGGACAGTCGCGATGCTAACTACTTGAATGTATTGAAAAATGCGGTAGTTGTCATCGCGTTCTAACCGTCATCGAGTATCAGATGTAGGGTGGCCGATATCCTTCTGTCCACGATACGGCCCCAAGACGACAAGAATTCCCCCTTGGGTTTCGGTGTCTAAGCAATACATTCATGCACCAAGGAAAATATCGAACAAATGAGTACCCTTTGAAATCTTCGGCGGTTCGCCCCTTAAGAAAAGGAGCTGACAGGAGCGGCCTGCTGCTTTATCGACCACTGTCTATGCAATGGATGGTTCAAGCGGTAGGTTTTCTCAACATTGTAACGAACAAATAAACAGAAAAATTGATCCAATGCACGGGAGATTCATATATTTCATTCGTCCTTATAGCAACTTGAATAATGGGCCTTATCTATCAAGAGGCGACCATTCCCCTGCCAAAACCTAATCTCTTGTATTGTCCAATATTTTTCGAAAGGGCACGATGCCTTCTGCACAATATAGCCGCTACCTCGGCGACAAGAGAAATTCTTGTTTACAATAGTGGCCAAAACAGGAAAGAGAGGATCAGAGATCGCCACGGTCAAACAGATCACGTCGATCTTCGACAAACCAGTGGATAAATTTTTCCAAACCGTTTTGTAAAAACCTATCAAAGTCCCAAGGGTCATTTGACAGCATATCCTTGCAATCTTCTTTGATGGCAAAAACATATGCCTCCTCGAAAGAACCATCAGCCATGGTGACCTGCACTCTAACCTGTTCGTATTTGTCACCTTCAAAGGCATCCAATTTTTCCATGGTCGGTTCATCAAGGCCCCAATACAATTTACCAGAAACCATCGAATCCTCCTGGCGGATAATGCCAGGGTATTCCGAGCCACGAACCCGAAAACGCGCCCAATTATTCAAGGTGGCTTCCTTGCCGGAAAAGGCTTGACCGGTAACGGCCTTCATAACAAGTGGCGACTGCAATGTCCCATAACAAAATAACGCTCGTTTCTCCATGGTCCTACCTACCTGGTAATTCGAAATCTTTTCAATAGTACTTGAAGCCCGGACATTCCCCGCGGGGATCAGGGCTGCGTGGCCACAATTGCAATAGTTCCTTTTCCGCTCTCTCTAGCGATCCAGTCAAACCGTGCCTTATAAAAGCGAGGGTTGATCTGGCCATTCAAATGACAATCACCTTCCTTTCTTCTGTGTTATGGGAATTTGTTCCTCTTAATTATTAAGTATCGCAGGAAATGCGAACCCTGCTGTTCTCATGAGTCCATTGTCGCTATCCTGTTTTGAGTATTCAAGGAGACAAAATACTCGACCGTTGCTGATTTTCCAAGAAGAGATGTATACTATACAGAAATTCTGGAAATCGAGCTCGATGAAGGAAATGCTCCCATTCGTATTCGCAAAGCCCCTTTTCGAGCCCCATTGCCGGCACCTTTACGTACGATTCCATACCCAAACCAATTGCAGGAAGTGCGCACATCCTTTCTACAACCATTCCCCATCAGAATACGGATCACCGCAGGGTTTGTTGTAGATAATCAATAAAACGTTTCCACGATTTTGTATCCGCATCAACACGATACCGATCTGTGCCAAAAACAGTAAAGGCATGGGGGGCACCACTGTAGGTAATCATTTCATGCGCTACACCTTGCTTCTCCAAGGTGTCTGCAAGTGTAGCAAACTGTTCCATGCTTACCGAGGTATCGGCCGTTCCATGGAAGATGAGTATATTCCCCTTGCTCGCTGCATAATTTTGTCCTTTCGGGGTTTCCAAACCGCCGTGGAAAGAGACATACCCCTTGAAGTCAGCCGCCCCAGACCTGGCAAGTTCCAGCACAGCGGCACCACCAAAACAATAGCCCATGGCGACACTCTTATTGAGATTTCCGCCCTGTTTTTTTGCCGCTTCAACTCCGCCTAGCAGCAAGGTGCGCATTCTTGATCTGTTATTATACAAGGCTGTAGTAAGCTTTTTTTTCTCGTCAACGCTCTTTGGCCTGACACCTGTTCCATAAAGATCAAGGGCAAATACAGAATACCCCAGCTCTCGAAGCATTTCGGAACGTTTTATTTCATAGGCCGTCACTCCATCCCAATCATGAACGAGCAGGATCAGCGGTGCATGAGCCCCGGCACTGAGGTAGTACCCTTCAAAGCTTTCTCCCTGCACCTGATAGTGTACCGGACCATCGCCCGCAGAAAGTCTTGTTGCACAACAAAGACTGAGAAACAAAAAGAAAAAATAATGCATGATGAACCTCCTCTACGATAAGAAGAAAAAATGCACTGACGCATACAGTGTGAAAAGATAAGATCGAGGGCTCTCAAAGGAATGGACAGCCATTTCGGATTGAAACATTGTTGAATCAACGATATCTGGTCGCACACCCCTTCTCAGAAGAAGATAAAGCTGGAAAAGTAGAACGCAATGGACTTATGAATTCTTGCAAAGATATAAGGTGGAATTAATATCCCTCAAAAGAGGGGCACATTTTTCAGACTTTTCTGAATTACCCATCGCGATTACCTGCACGTTCTCTTTTTCCACTGTTCAACTCCTGGCAGGTTGATTATGATGTTGAATTGTTTTATAGAACGTTTGGGGCGTTGCTCTTTTTTTATGTGATTACCATCGGAATACCTCCCGCATGTACCGCGTCACACACCTTACTCCCCATTATTTCCTGTCAACAGACGGGCGTCGCTTGCAAATTGTGGGTATCGCTATAACAAC
>JBFJXW010000094.1:0-13500 GCA_041622895.1 Desulfobulbus sp.
CTGGTTGCCGGCGACGAATTCGGCCGCAGCCAGGACGGCAACAACAATGCCTGGTGTCAAGATAACGAGATCAGTTGGCTCAACTGGTCGTTTAGCCAGAAAAATCGTCGCCTGCTGCGGTTTTTCCGCAAGCTGATCAAACTACGAAAAGAACACCCCATTTTCAGGAGAGATGATTTTTTCTCCTCTATCGATCTTTCGGTCTCCCATGCCTCGACCCCAGAGATTATCTGGCAAGGCCTGCAACCCGGCACCGAGGACTGGTCGGACGAATGCCGGACACTGGCTTTTTTTCTGAACGGTTCAACACTCGCGGAAGAGAAAGATGACGACTTCTTTGTGATGCTCAATGGGCACCCCACTGATTCAGCAACGTTCACCATTCCCCCAGCATCCCGCAACAGAACCTGGGTCAGGATTATCGATACCGGCATGACGGCACCTGCCGACTTCGTTGACCTGGAGCAGGGTGATACGGTACAGTGCGGCTCCACCGTTTCCGTACTTAATATGGGGTGCGTTGTCCTCCAGTCCATACCGAAGAGGTAAGTCGATGATTACACTGCTGATGCTGGGTGATTCCCTTATTGAATGGGGTGACTGGCAAAAATTTCTGCCCGATATCCTCGTCATAAACAGGGGCATAGCCGGGGAGATGACGGATGAGTTGGCGGTCCGCCTGATGGATGAAATCGACGCCTGCCCTGATCCGGATGTTGTTCTGCTGCAGTCCGGCACCAACAATCTCCTGTTCGGCGATTTGTTCTTCCCGGCCATCTTCACTACCATGGTGCCGCGCCTACGCCTTTTTTATCCGCAAACCCCCTTGATCATCTGTTCTCTGATGCCCATGCCCATTGTCCCGATCGCACAGCTCGAACAGGTCAACCGGGACCTGGCCCAAGTAGCCGCCGGTATCGAGAATTGCACCTACCTTGACATGGTCGGTCCGTTTACCGAGCAGTGCCTGCCCATTACCCACCCCGGATTCCTCAATGACAACGTTCACCTCAGCACCAGGGGCTACCAGGTGTGGGCCGAAGCCATCAATGGCTGCCTGCGGGATCTTTTTCCCGACCGTGGACTCGGTTGACAGATCAGGCCCTGATTCTTACTAAACATCTTTGGTGCATCCTTGCAGAACTGCTTTCCTCGGAGAAAAGCCATTCATGGCCGTGCTGATCTCTGCTACCCTGCAGGCAGTATCCGCAGGGATACATCAAAGGTTCTTCCAAAGGCACGAGCGCTGATGGAGGACGAATGCCATCCTTAGCAGCGAAATGATTTCATACTCTTTTTACTGGAGAATTTTCCATGCACACGTTTCATAAAATTTTGACCCATACCGCTCTATCCCTTCTGTTGAGTGCACCGGTGCTTGCCTCCACCCAGGAACCACCGGCAATGCCGCACAGCGAGGCGGCACCCTCCGGTCCCGTTCTCGACGGGTCGGCCTTGCAGGGCACCATAGTCGAAACCATGGATGCCGCCGGGTACACATACCTGCTCCTGGACAGAACTGCAGATAAAATCTGGGTCGCCATTCCTAAGACACCTGTCAAAACCGGACAGGTTGTTACCTGCGCTCCCGGAATGACCATGAACCAGTTTGCCTCTAAAACCCTGCAGCGCACCTTTGACACGATTGTCTTTTCACCCGGTCTTCAGGATACGGCGCAAGCTCCCGCCCCCCAGGAAAAAATAGCGAGTACCGTTCAACAACAACCCGCGGATTTTTCTGCAGCCCTCCAGGCTGAAAGAAGCAGTGCCCCCGCAGCCGCTGGACCTGCCGGCGGCATACCAGCGGGCATGGAGCAGTCGACCGGCAGCATCGGCGCCATCGTGCCATCCGCTGAAGTAAGCGTCATCAAAGCCACCGGCCCGAACAGCTATTCAGTAGGAGAATGTTTCGAGCAAGCCAAGGAGCTGAATACAAAAACCGTCCGGGTACGGGGAAAGGTCATGAAAATATCTCGGATGATTATGGGCAAGAACTGGCTGCATATCCAGGACGGTACCGGTAACCCCTTGAAGAATATGCATGATCTTGTGGTCACCACCCAGAGTGATCCCGGTGAGGGTACGGTGGTCACGGTAGAAGGCATACTCAGTGCCAATCGCGACTTTGGCGCCGGCTACACCTATGCGGTGATTATCGAAGACGCCACGGTCGAAAAATAACTATGTTGCCATCCGTTCCTGTCACCAAGATTCACCCCGCCGAAATTGGTTTTGATTTCGACGGGGTGATCGCCGATACGGTTGAGGCTTTTATCCGCATTGCCTGTGAACAATATGCTCATTGCGACATTTGCCCTGATGATATCACCGATTTTTCCGTGGAACACTGCCTGTCCATGGATGCGGGAATTGCCGAATCGATCTTTCTCCAGATACTCAGGGATTCGGTGGGTACGGGGTTGCTGCCCATGCCCGGAGCGGCAGAGGTGTTACGTGAGTTGACTGAAGAGTCGCAAGTGACCATCATTACTGCCCGCCCGGCGGCAGAACCGGTGCATGACTGGCTGCAGTCCGTTTTTCCGGACCCGGTCTGGCAACGGATCCAGGTGGTGGCCATGGGGGATCACGACGACAAGGCCCGATACATCAAGCTATCAGGGCTTTCCGCCTTTATTGATGATCGGGCCGAGACCTGTCTGCAACTCAACAGAGAGGGAATCCATTCAATTGTTTTCTCCCAACCCTGGAACCGCAACCGTCACCGTCTGCCCATGGTGCAGAGCTGGGATGATATACGCTCCCTCTGTTTTTGAGCACTACAGAATGCATAGGAGTATTTAGGAGAAACAGTATGCAATGCCCTGTCTGTAACGCGACCCTGAAAACCTTCAGAAATCCGACCCCCACTGTTGACATCATCATTGAAACAGAGGGCGGAATCGTGCTGATCGAACGCAAGAATCCGCCCTATGGCTGGGCACTCCCCGGAGGTTTTGTCGATTACGGCGAGTGCTTTGAAGACGCGGCACGCCGCGAAGCTGCTGAGGAAACGGGACTGACGGTTACTCTGAGGCGCCAGTTCCATACCTACTCCGACCCGAAGCGGGACGCGCGGCAGCATAATGCGTCGACTGTCTTTATCGCCACCGCCACCGGCCATCCCGTAGCGGCGGACGATGCTGTCCATGCCGGCGTGTTTCACCGGGACAATCTGCCCGAACTGGCATTTGACCACGGCCGTATCCTGCAGGATTATTTTATCTTCAAAGACACCGGCAAACTCCCGGAGATTGCGACGATCGTACCCTGAATACAAGTTGAACTACTCGTGCGGGGCATCTTGGATTTGCAACGGCCTGACATTCATCGAGGGGACCGGCAAGGGCGATTCGGCCGCAGGCGGCGGAACGCTCTCGGCAGCGGACCCGGCTGGCTGATCGGCACGTTCCGCGAGCGCGGGGACAAGCGGTCTGATGGAGATCGTCTGGGACGGGGGAGGTGGCACCGGCGGCACAACGGGAGAGACAGCCGTTTCTCTCAACGTATTGCGCAATAAAAGGAAAAGCAACAGACAGAGACAAAGCCCGGTCGCAAGCAACAAAAAGCGAACCCTCCGTTTTGGTGCCCGCATCGGTTCAGCGACGGGTGTTTTTTCCGGAACAACAGCTGCTGCAACGGCCGGGACAGGGCTTTTCTCCTGCCGCTTTTCCGGAGGCTTGGTTGCAATCCTGGCAATGACCGCCTCCGCGCTTTCCAGTCCTTGCTTTTCCGCAGCCAGTCCCGGAACGTCGATGGCCACCTGTTCAATCTCCCGGTATAACTGACCGGCTCGCTCTCGGTTTCCCTCGTCAAGTTCCAGCCTCGCCTGCTGCCGGAGCTTTTCCACCCGATCCAGCAGCGATGCCAGTTCCCGCTCAAGCGCAGCTTTCTCTTTGGCGCCGATCTCCTCTCCCAGCCGGCGGCAGAGAAAGCGAGCTTCATAAATCCGCTTCTCCTTGATCCTCGAACGGACCAGAGCAGTGGGATCTGCAACGGGAAAGGGCACAGTATCGATCACAGCAGTGCCTTCAAGATCGCATATGTCACAAGCGCCGTACCTACGGAGCCATACATCAGCAGTCAGGGCAGGCAATCGCCGCGCGACCGCTTAACGATAACCGTAAAGGTGGCGATTCCGGCCAGAATCGCCACCCCGATCAGTATCAGTTCCTTCATGGTTCCTCCCGGGTGGAGGGAAGGTTACCCCCTTATTTTCGCATCCTTTTTCTTGCGTAAACGAATGGCTTTGGGGGTGATCTCCACCAACTCATCATCGTTGATATACGATATGCAGTCCTCAAGACTCATGTCAATGGGCGGGGTCAAAATCACCGCATCGTCAGAGCCAGAAGCCCGCATGTTGGTCAGCTTTTTCCCCTTGGCGGGATTAACGATCAGGTCCGCCGGGCGGCAATGCTCGCCGATGATCTGTCCCGGATAGGTATCAAAACCGGGTCCGAGAAAGAGCTTGCCTCGCTCCTGCAGATTAAAGAGCGCATAGGCAACGGTGGTACAGGGTTCCTTGACGATCATCACCCCGTTGATCCGATTTTGGATATCTCCGGCATAGGGACCCCATTCGGCGAAAACGTAGTTCATCACGCCCATGCCGCGGGTGTCGGTCATAAAGGCTGAACGATAGCCCAGCAGGCCGCGGGTGGGCACCTTGAATTTCATCCGGGCGATCTGTTTTTCAACCTGCATATCGGTCATCACCCCTTTGAGCTTGCCCAATTTTTCAATAACCACGCCCTGAAACTGTTCGTCCACATCAACCGACAACTCTTCATAAGGTTCCAGGGTCTGGCCGTCAACCTGCCGCATAATAACCTGGGGCCGGGTCACCTGAAATTCATATTCCTCCCGACGCATTTTTTCTATAAGGATGGAGAGATGCAGCTCACCGCGGCCGGAAACCCGATACCCAACCGCGTCAGTCAGCGGTTCGACCTGCAGGGCGACATCGGCCAGTGTCTCCTTGGAAAGCCGCTCTTCCAGATGACGTGAGGTGACAAACTTACCGTCCTGCCCGGCAAAAGGTGAATCATTGGGGATAAAGTTCATCGAGATAGTCGGCGGGTCGATCTCGATCAACGGCAGGGGTTGTGGATTGTCAGGATCAGTGAAGGTCACGCCGACCGTCACATCCTCCATTCCGGCAACCGCGATAATATCTCCCACCGAGGCGCTTTCTGTCGGAACCTTCTGATCGCCGCTGAAACTAAAAATTTTATTGATCCGCACCGGCGAGATGGAACCATCGCGCCGGGCAACCACCAGAGGCGTTCGCAGGTTCAGGGATCCATTAACGATCTTGCCGATCCCCAGACGACCGAGGTAGGGGGAATAGTCAATAGTATTGACCTGCAGTTGCAGCGGTGCATCTCCGCTTCCTGAGGGCGGCGGCACATGCTTGACGATCATGTCGGAAATGACCTGCATCCCGGTTTCCGGAGTCACCGGCATATCCGGTTCGGCCACTGCATACCCGGCCTTGGCCGAAGCATAGACAACGGGAAAATCAAGAATATGATCCGGGGCATCCAGACGGTCGAGCAGATCGAATACCTGATCGACGACCCATTCGCAGCGAGCAGCCGGTTTATCGATCTTGTTGATAACCACCAGGATGGGCAGACCGGCGGCCAGTGCCTTTTTGACCACGAAAAAAGTCTGCGGCATCGGCCCTTCCTGCGCATCAACCAAAAGCACTGCACCATCGGCCATACGCAGCACCCGCTCGACCTGGCCGCCGAAGTCGGCATGTCCGGGGGTGTCGATGATGTTAATCTTGAACTCCCCATGGATGTAGGATCCGTTTTTCGAGGCAATGGTGATACCCCGTTCGCGCTCCAGATCCATGGAATCCATAAGCCGCTCCGCCACCTGCTGATTGTCGCGAAACATGCCGCTCTGCCGGAACAGCTGATCGACGAGGGTTGTTTTCCCATGATCGACATGGGCGATAATAGCGACATTACGAATATACTGCTGTTCCATACTGCTCCTGCCCCCGGATGGGGCTTTCCTGATTGTTAATGTACGATATACGAAGTCCCGGGCTGCCGGGAAATGAGACGATTCGGGGTATGTGCCGGCAGAATATCGCCGGCATGGTGATATTTAAAAAAGCTGGCTGATCTCCGAACAGAGATAAAAAATCTTAAATATAAAGGAAGAACGACAAAAAGACAAGGAGATTGAAGCCGGTACCCGTCACCACCCTAAAAAAACTTGGCGCCGGGCGGCGCCCGAACGCCGGAGCACCGGTATATTTGCATCGACATAATCAATGACCCGGGCCTTTTTCCCCGGTGCGGGGCGCATAATGCGGCCGACCACCTGCAACAGCCGCCCCTCGAATTTAATGGGGGTCGCCAGCACCAGGGTGTTCAGCCCCGGGCAATCAAATCCTTCGCCAATCAGCTGCAGGGTGGCAATCAACACCGGCACCTGCCCCGCCCGCACCTCATCAACAATACGGCAGCGCTCATCGGCAGCGGTCTGGCCGGTGAGTATCCGCGCCGGCACATCCTGTGTTTCCAGAAGTTGCCCCAGGGCCTGACAATGCGCTACCCGGTCAGACACCACCAGAATCGTCCCCTGATGGCCTCTGCGGACCATTGCCGTGACGTCGCCCGCGATCTGACGGTTACGCAAACCGTCGGCGGCCAGGGCCTTGATCAGCTTAGCGTATTCGCCCTGAAAGGAGTGCGCAAAGGCGGTGGTTCGCTGTTGCAGTTCCGGCCGTACTACGGCGCCGCTTGCCGCGAGTATCTGCCCATCAACCGCATGCACCCGGTCACCCATATACATGTAGATCAACCGGGTCATTCCGTCTTCGCGGCGAAACGCGGTGGCAGAAAGCCCCAACATATAGGTGCTGTCAAAAGCCGACACGACATCGGTAAACAAACTGGCCGGGACGCGATGGCATTCATCCACCACCAACTGACCGAAATGCTCGGGCAGACTGTGCACATGTTTCTTGGCTGTGTTGACAATGGCAACCGTCACCGGCCGAATATCGAGGATACCCTCTCCGGCCTGACCGGCTTCCACCCCGAGAAACTGCCGAATCCGGTCTTGCCACTGATGCATCAATTCTCTGGAATGGACCAATACCAGCGTTGGCTGTCGACGCCTGGCTATTACGGCAAGTGCCATCACAGTTTTTCCCGAACCGGTTCCCGCCTCGAGAACGCCGAATGAATGCGCGCATACCGCATCCACCGCCTGTCGCTGATACGCCCGCAACGTCCCCTGAAAGGTCAGCTCAATGTCTGCCAGGTGGCGTCGATGATCCAGAATTGCTGGGGGCGTTCCTGTTTCTTGCCGACAGATACGCACCGCCTGGTTGCCGAACCCCCGGGGGAAAAAAAACTGACCGTTTTGCTCCTGGAAAAAAAATAACTGCGGCTTGAGTTTTTTGCCAATCCAGCGGCCGAAACGTTTTGCGGCCAGGTATTTTGGATTGTCGATGGTAAGTGCTGCCCGCAGGGCCTTCAGCAGTGGAGGTGGCGCCCCCGTGAGACAGCACTGCCGATCCACCTTGAGCTGCACTTCAGGCTCTCGCGGGACCGGAGAATCATCAATCAGCGGGCACATATACGTTCAGCTGCCCGGATTTTTCGTTGACGGAACCACCACATATAGTGCTTTTCCCTCCACAACACGGGTGCGGTTTTTTGGTTTGCTTGCTTGACAGTGTCAAGAAAATATTGCATTTTATGCATTCTGCACTTCGGACCAAATAACAGGTCAACCAGGTCCGTCAATTGCTGCTTCTTAATTAGCTTCCCGCCTATTCTGGCTGTTGCCTGCAGATCTTCCGCACGGAGATACAGGGCAACACGGGCAGCACTGCCAATAATTCATTTGCATAGTATCCGTATATGAGATCGACATACATCGTCAGTACGCTTTGCCTTCTGGTTGTTCTTTTGCTTATGCCGTACCTCGGGATGAGCGCTTCCGCTGACAGCAGAAAACAGGATATTGTCCTCACCCTGCCGGCTGAAGTTGTTCTCGAAACTCTGCAAAAAATCCTGCCGCTGGCCATCCCTTCACAAAATCGGCATCTGCAGGGTGATATTATTCTCGAATCCCTGGACCAACTCTCCATTCACAACAACGTTCTTTCCGCGCACGGGGTGCTTTCCGGCAAAAATCTGGTAATACTGACCAATATCGCCGGGCAGGATATTCAGTTGCGGGTGGGTGAGGTGCATCTGCCCATGACCTGCGACCTGCAGACTCGTTTCGACCCCGTCCGGGGAAAACTTTTTGTCACCCCCCGGTTTAGAGACAACAGCCAAGCTGCCAACAACCAGGAGGACGCGCTGGCGCCCCTGCTCGGAAGCCTGGCCGGCAGGGAATACCAAGTCGACCTGGACGCCCTGCAATTGCTGCATATTACCATCGGTGACCGGTCAATCCCCCTTGCCATGGACCCGGTCAGTATCGCCGGCAAAGACAACGCAATGATCTTTCGCCTGCAGCCACGGGTCGGCAGCCACAAATAAACCGGCACTCCAAGCACCTGAAAACCACGAAAGAGGTTCTATCATGCCTGACAACTGTCTTTTCTGCAAGATCATCCGTGGTGAGATACCAGCGGCCAAACTGTACGAGGACGAGGAAGTACTCGCCTTTCGCGACATTGCCCCACAAGCGCCAACCCATTTTCTGGTTATCCCGAAAAAACACCTCAAAGGCCCCGAGGCGGTTGCCCCCGAGGACGAACAGGTCGTGGGAAAATTGCTGCGGGTGGGCAACGAAATCGCCAAGCAAGAAGGCATTGACCATTACCGAGCCGTTCTCAACAACGGCAGCCAGGCAGGGCAGACCGTTTTCCATCTGCACTTACATATCCTCGGAGGCCGCAACATGACTTGGCCTCCGGGCTGATTGTCTGATAGCCCGGCTCTCTTTTCCTGCCGAGGCATTCAGGCCGAATCGAAAATTTCGGCAAGCGCCGCTGAAAAACTCTGCACGGAATACGGTTTATGCAACGTCCCGCAAAAACCATATTCCGCGTAGTTGAGCATCATCTGACTCTGCGGGTCACCGCTGGAAGCCAGGATGCGGGCCGCGGCATCAAAGGCAAGGATCTCGCTCGCCATCTCCTGCCCTCCTTTGCCTCCGACAACCTGAAGATCGGAGATCACCAGCCCGTAAGGCTTACCCTGATCCAGGGCCCTGGCATACATGGCCACTCCTTCCTCACCGTTTTCCGCTAGATCGCAGTCGTATCCCAGATATGCAAGCATGCCGCCGGCCACATCCCGAATGAAGGCGTCATCATCCATGACCAGTATTCTCTTTCGCAAAAGTGCTTCAACCGGCTCTTCAGTTCCCTGGGCCGTGGCCTCAATTCTGGAACCGGATTTTTGCCCCAGCAGGCCATTCAGCCCGATGTGCAGTACTGCCAGATATTCGGCCAGGCGCCCCTGATCGCTCTCTTTTTCGGCATTTTCAGAGAGTAACTGCGCATACTCCGACCACTGCAGCAGACCGCATTGCAACAAGGTTCCCTTCAGGGTATGAGCCGCTCTTGCCAGCTCCTGATACTCAGCGGTCCGTACCGATCTCGTACAATTGGCCAGCAGTTCAGCTACGCTTTTCAGAGAAGCGTTCAGCAACCGTTCAATCTGTGCAGGGGTAAAATGGCCTGAATCGTGAAAAAATCTCCTGATCTGACCGACCGTGGCCGGCAACGGTTCCCGTTGGCCGCCACTATCCATTGCCGGCAGCGACCCGGCAGACAGCGTACCTTGGGGCTCAGCATGATCCCTTGCCACTCGTGGCACTTCACGCTGCTGACTGCTTCCTGCCGGCGCTTCCTGCCCCTGCGCTGCCGATTGTTCCAAAGTAACGACAAAATGGAAAGTGCTGCCAATGCCCCTTGCGCTTTCCACCCACATCCTGCCGCCCATCAATTCCACCAGCTTCCTGCTGGCAGACAGTCCCAGACCGCCCTCCGCCGTTGCAGAGGAATCAAAAATGCATGCCTGTTGATCCGGCGTAAGACCAATGCCGTTATCGCTGACGCTGCAATGCAGGACACAGGGTGCTGTGCCGCTGCACTGTTGGTCTGCATTGATGCGGATCGTGACCTCACCGGTATCGGTACCTTTGACCGCATTGCTCACCAACGGGGAAAAAATCTGCCGCAACCGGAAATCGTCACCGATCAGCACGGGAGGCAGCTCTTCGTCCTCGATGTATCGCAGGTGCACGCCCTTTTCCGTTGCAGCTCCATGCATGGTTGCGAAGACCGCTTCTACAAGCTGCCGAAGGACAAAAGGCCTGGTGTGCAATTGCAGCTGACCGTCCTCAATTTGTGCAACATCAATGCTGTCGTCGAGAGCAGCGAGCACGCTGTCCGCAGACCTTTTAATTGAGCACAGCAGCTTTTCCTGTTTGGCGTCCGGCTGATTATCCAATGCCGATCGAACCAGGCCAATGATCGCATGTATCGGTGCGCGGATCTCATGACGTCTACCGGCAGGGAACGCGCTTTCTGCTCGATTGACGGCCGCTGCCGCTTCCCTGGCTGCCGATACACCACGCGTCCGCCCTTCCACCTCTTCCGTAACCTGCTGCTCTTGCTGTTGAAGCTGTGTGAGCATATCGTTCATACCCGTCGATAACAGACCCAGCTCATCCCTGCTTCTAAGCGGAGAACGAAGCGCATAATTCTTTTCCCGGGAAACCTGATCCATGATCTGCGAGAGCACACCGATAGGAGTGGTAACCACCGCAAGCAACCGTCGGGACACGAACATGGCAACGGCGAGGCCAAGCAGCAGCGCACCGGCCATCAAGGCCGCCGGCAGCAGCATAGCGCGATACATCTCCCTAACACTGATCAACAGACGCAAGGAGCCGATCCTTGCTCCGTTTCGATGCACAGGCTGGCGAATCTCGGCCCATGAGCCGATAAAACGGAAGGCTCCCCGATCACCCCCTGACCGGAACTGATTGTCCGGGAGTTGTGGCAGCAACGGTGTATTCTCGACCTCGGCAACGAGTTCCCCGTTGGCATTAAAAATCTGCCCGGCCGCCACAGTAGGCGTGACCGTCAGGGATTGCAGAAGCGCCTGTAAGGCTGCCCGATCGTCAGAGGCAATTCCGGCACTGCTGTGTTCGGCAACAACCGTCGCCAACGTCCGTACCTCCCGGGCAAGCTGCTTGCGAACGAGGTACCATTGACTCCAGAATGCCGCCAGCATGACCACCACCAGAGCGGTCGAGCAGGAGAGCAGCACGATCGATCGCAGCTTGTAACGGACAGGAAGTTGAAGAAACCAGGTTTTCATAAACAATTATAACCCGTCTCTGGCAGGGCCGAGGAGCGAGGCGCAACCGCTCAGCCGGGAAGCATGCCGTACAGATAGTTGATGATATCGGTGCGGGTGACAATGCCGATAACCTTTTCACCCTGAACTACCGGAAGATGCCCGATGTTTTTCTGCACCATGAGGTCCGCCGCCTCACCGGCCAGGGCATCGGGTGAGATAGTCGTCACCTTCCTGTTCATAAAGGCTTTGACCGGACTGTTCCACTGTTTGCGCAGCTTCAATTTTTTCAGGTCCCACAACACGACAATGCCGAGCAGGCGATCATTTTCTTCAACCACCACCCCTCTGATTTTTTCCGCCTCCATAATACGCTGGATTTCATGCATCGGTGTATTCGGATCGACAGCGGTAACCGGAAAGGACATCATGTCGGCCACCAGAGCCCCGCCCCTTTGCACCTCATGGAGGGCCGCGATGAGCTTCTGGCGGATTTCACCGGCACTGATGCGTGTATTGTTGATCGTAGCCGATCCCGCGCCGGGATGACCGCCCCCGCCAAAACGCTGCAGGATAGTATTGACATTGATCTCGGGCACACTGCTGCGACCGATGACAAACAGGCCGCTATCCTCATTGACAAAGATCACAAAAACGGCATCGGCATTGATGATCTTGCCGTATAACTGCACCACCATGGCCAGCTCGACATGCTTGTTGATATTCACCACGCCGATCCCGACGAGTTTTCCCTTGATCTCCTGCTGTTCCGCGTCCCGCATTAAACGAAACAACACTTTTTTCTGCACCTCGCCATAGGCCATGTTGAGGAAATCGACAGCAATATTCAAATCCGCCCCCTGCTCAAGAAGAAATGCGGCGGCGCGGGCATCTTCCGGGGTGGTGGAACTGAAGGTTAACTGCCCGGTATCTTCATACAACCCAAGGAGAAACAGGGTCGCCTGCAACGGGGTAAGGGTCAGTTCCTGCCGTTGAATCTCACGGGTCAACAGGGTGATGGTCGCCCCCATCTTCTCTACGCACTGCCACTGGGGATTGATATCGCCAATACCCATGTGATGATCCCAAAGCAGCAGCTCGACGTCATCTCGCTCTTTGAATGCATCCATGCGATCCAGGCGTCGCCATTGATTGGTATCGACAACAATCAGCCGGGTGACGGCATCCGCAGCCACCTCTCCAGCCAGGATAAGGTCAAACGAGGTCTTATGGAGAGAAAGAAAACGGTGCACATTGGGGTTGACATTCTTCGGGCAGACGGCAACGGTCCCGGGATAAATGATGGTAGCGGCTATAATGGAAGCCAGTCCGTCAAAATCAGTGTTTTTATGCGTGGTCGCTATCTGCATTATACCCATTCACAGCATTACATATGATACCCGCAAAAAGACGAAACTTTTTCACGGCGAGGGAGTCCAGGTTGCCCTGTCTGTTTGCACCAGCGCACTCTATAGGATGCGCTCAAACTGTCAACCAAAGAGTCGGACCGGCCGTGGAATAACCGCTGCATTCCGAACAGACACCCTCTCTTCAGGAATAATTCCAGTTGCGTTCACCGGGGGCCGGTGCTTAACTGTTGAAAAAACTCCTCTACGCTGCGAGCAGAATATCATGAAAGGGCTCTACGATCTCAATGCATTCAAGGATAATTGCGGCTTTGGCCTGATCGCCCACCTCAAGGGGGATGTCAGCCACCGTCTGGTGCAAACCGCCATCGAGGCGCTGACCTGCATGACCCACCGGGGAGGCATCGCTGCCGACGGGCGCACCGGTGACGGCTGCGGCCTGCTGCTGCAGAAGCCGGATGCATTCCTCCGACGGGCTGCACAGGATTGCGGTGCCGGCGAGCTGACGCCGCTGTACGGCATCGGGTCGATCATGCTCAGCCGAGAACAGCGGCTCGCCGAAGAGGCCCGCCGTGTCGTGGATGCGGAACTGACCGCCCAAGGATTGTCCGTTGCCGGCTGGCGGCAGATCCCCACCCAGCCCGACTGCCTCGGTCCCATTGCCCTCAATAGCCTGCCGGGCTTTTTTCATGTGTTTATCAACTGCGACGACTTGAGCCAGGAACAGCTGACGGCGCGGCTGTTCATTGCCCGGCGCAAAGCGGAAAAACGGTTGGCCGCGGATCCCGATTTTTATGTGGTCAGCCTGAGCGCCGGGGTCGTTGTCTACA
>JBFJXW010000095.1:0-13308 GCA_041622895.1 Desulfobulbus sp.
CGCGTATGTTCCGGAAACGTAGTGCCGCTCAAAGTTCTGCACCGCAATCGGTCCGGGTTAGGCCGAAAGTCTGCTGCCCACTCTGTTCGAGGCCAAAAACCAGAGAACCCATTCGCCCATTCCGGCAAATGACCCGTGCCATTGTAATGATGAGCAAAGATAAAAGTCAATCGGTAAAAAGGTGGGTGGCACGACCTTCCGCTCACCTCGCTTACCCAATCCTGAAGGTAATCGGCCTAATTGAACAGACCGCTTTTCTGGGCGAGATAACAGAAGAAAAAACCGGCGGCCATGGCGAAAAGGCCAACACGACGCAGGTGAACCGTAGGCATTTCAAGGATCTGCCTGAGCCAGCGTTGCATGGCTTCGGGAAATGCCACATAGGGCAAACCCTCAAGAATAAGGACCAAGCCTATCAACGTGAGTAATAGTTTCATGGGGCATGAATACCAGAAAGCAACAAGAGCTGCAATATTCCACAAAGGTATTGACAATGTCCGGTCAAAAAAAGTAATTTACTGCCACTATCCATCGTTTTTATTAGAATTCGTGTGCTTGACACTGATCACGATCCACTACTCCGGGCTCCTATAACGCAGGCGGAACACTCTCATACTCATGTCCATGACGCAATCATCCTCCAAGTACAGCGACGCCGGTGTCGATATCGACAAGGGCAATCTTTTTGTCTCCCGGATTAAATCAATTGTTTCTGAAACGCATCGACGCGGAGTCCTTACCGATATCGGCGGGTTTTCAGGCCTTTTCTCCATCGGCAATGAAGATTTGACCAATCCGGTACTGATCGCCTCAACCGATGGTGTCGGCACCAAACTCAACGTGGCCAAATTGTGCAACAAGCACGACACCATAGGTATCGATCTGGTTGCCATGTGCGTCAACGATGTAATTGTCAGTGGAGCCAAACCACTCTTTTTCCTCGACTATTTTGCCAGCAGCACATTGGATCTCGATGTTGCTACCGAAGTCGTTCGTGGAATCGCAACAGGTTGCAAACAGGCCAACTGCTCACTTATCGGCGGTGAAACTGCTGAAATGCCGGGATTGTATCAGCCTGGGGATTATGATTTGGCGGGATTTGTGGTCGGCATTGGTGACCGTAATGCCCTCATTGACGGCAGCGATATCCGGGTGGGAGATAAAATCATCGGTCTGGCCTCCTCGGGTATCCATTCAAATGGCTACTCCCTGGTTCGCAAGGTGTTCTTTGAACAGTTGGAAAAAGGAGTCGATGACTATATCGAAGAATTCGGCTGCACGGTGGGCGAAGAATTACTGCGACCAACCCGAATTTACGTTGAGAGCGTGGTTAATATCCTACGGCGCTACAAGATTAACGGCTTGATACACATTACCGGCGGTGGTTTTATCGATAATATACCCCGTATCCTGCCTGCCGGCTGTGACGCCCACATCAGCAAAGACAGCTGGCCAATCTTGCCTGTATTTACGTACCTGCAGGAAAAAGGCAACATCGACATCGCCGAGATGTTCCGAACCTACAATATGGGAATCGGCATGATGGCTATTGTATCTGAAAATAACGTTGAAGATCTGCTTCACCAGTTTAAGGCGCTTGGCGAACAGCCTTATCTGATTGGAGAGATACGGGCAGCTAAAGCTGGAAACAGCGGCAAAGGCGTTATTATCAACGGAGTTTGCTGAGCGCTACTGACCCAAAAAGTGTTTTTCGCCTCGACGTTACATCTGCACCAAAAAACTCCTGGCCGCACCATTCCGTGCGGCCAGGAGTTTTTTTTATTCAACGCTACCGCAATCAGTATCGCCGCCCTTCATCTTATACAGTCCATGCTTCAGTGCCGGCAAGACCGCTTCTAGATTCTCTTGCGCTGCTTTTCTGCTTCCCGGTAAATTAACGATCAGGCAACCGTTCCTGATACCGGCGATGCCGCGTGACCAAACAGCCTGAATAGTTTTATTCAGACTGGCCAGGCGCATGGCCTCACTCAAACCGGGAATTTCCAGTTCTATCACCTTGCGAGTGGCCTCGGGGGTGCGGTCGCTTGGTGAAACCCCGGTACCGCCAGTGGTGACGATCAGATCCAGTTTCTTTTCATCCACCCACTGCACCAAGGTTTGCTCAATCAGGGTCTGCTGGTCCGGTATGATCTGATAGGCAGCAATCTCGTAGTCATTGGCACGAAGCATTGCCTGTAGCTGCGGACCGCTGGTGTCCTCACGCTCACCACGGGAACCTTTATCGCTGAGAGTGAGAACACCGCATCGGTACGGCTGTAAAAGCTGTTCCTGCACTATTCCTCCACATGGTACTCTGCAATAATTTTCTCTGCAATTGAGGCGGGCACTTCTTCATAGTGTGAGAACTTTACCGTAAAGGTGCCGCGGCCGCCGGTCATAGAGGTCAGATCCAGAGCATACAGCAGAATCTCGACTTGTGGTGCCTGGGCATTGATAATCTCGTATTTGTCGGCCGAATCCATACCCAACACTCTGCCCCGACGACTGTTAAGATCGCCCATGACATCCCCGACAAAATCCTTGGGTACCCGGATTTCAATTTCCATAATCGGTTCCAGCAGAATAGGCTGGGCCTGGACGACTCCTTTCTTGAACGCCAGGGATCCGGCAATTTTAAAAGCCATTTCCGAGGAGTCGACATTATGATATGAACCATCGATAAGGTTAACCTTCAGATCGACAAATGGGTAACCGGCAATCACGCCCTTTTCCATTGCCTCCAAAATACCTTTTTCAACTGCGGGCCGGTATTGTTGTGGAATAACACCGCCGACAATCTTGTCGGTGAACTCAAAATATTCACCTCGCGCCAAAGGCTCCATCTCAATGGTGCAGTCACCAAACTGGCCCCGACCACCGGATTGTTTCTTATGCTTACCTTGAACCGTAACCTTACCTTTAATGGTCTCCCGATAGGGTACGCGGGGTGAACGCAACTCCATCTCAACCCCGAATTTTCGTTTAATTTTTTCGCCCACCACTTCAAGGTGTACCTGCCCGACGCCGGAAATAAGCGTTTCGTGGGTCTGCTGTTCTCTGGTTAGTTTCAGGGTCAAATCCTCGTCCAGCAGTCTGGTAATGGAAGAAAATAGTTTTTCCTCATCGCCCTTCTTGGCGCTGACGGCATAGGAAATAACCGTGGGTAACGGTTCTACCGTCGGGTATACTATGGGTTTAGTTTCATCGCAAAGGGTGTCGCCGGTGGTGGTTTCTTTGAGTTTGGCTACGGCCACAACCATTCCCGGTACGGCCTCGTCCACCGGTTTTTGTTCCTTACCCGCCATGATATAAAGCTGGCCGAAACGCTCGGAAGTAGCCTTACTGGCGTTGTAGAAAGAGTCGCCTTTCAGTGTGCCCGATACTACTCGAAAAATGGTCAGCCGGCCTGCAAAGGGATCGGCCATCGTCTTGAAAACCAACGCAGAAAAAGGTGCTTCAGCCGTACCCGGCCGCTCAATGGTTTCACCGGTTTTCGGATGGGTGCCGATGCGAGCCGGCCGCTGATCCGGTGAAGGGAGAAGATTGATGATAGTATCCAAGATAACGCTCGAACCGCTGTTGTTCAGCGATGCACACGCACAGACAGGGACAACTTGGGCATTCTGCACGGCTGCTATCAATCCAGCCGTCAGTTCTTCATCGCTCAGCATCCCCTCTTCAAGAAATTTTTCTATCAACTCGTCGTCAGTTTCGGCAACGTATTCCATCAAATTTTCCCGCAGGCGTTCCACCTCTTCGGTCAGATCCGCAGGAATTTCGCCAGCCTCAACCTTGCCGCCATCGATAAAAAACAGGGCTCGTTTGCCGAGGATATCAACCACACCCTTGAATTGGTCTTCCGCACCGATAGGAAGAGAAAGTACCACCGGATTGAGATTGAAGGATTCCTTGATACCGTCGACAGTTTTCTGAAAATTGGCTCGTTCACGATCCATTTTGGTAACACAGATCATGCAGGGCAGATTGTGTTCCTGCACCAGATCAACAAATTTTTCGGTCTGCGGCCGTACTCCCAGCACCGCACCGATGGTAAGGATGGCACTGTCAGCGACTTGAGCGGCAAATCGAGCCTCATTGACAAAGTTATCGTCACCGGGTGTATCGATCAGATAGATATCGTTTTTCTTCCAAGCCAGCTGGTTGAATGCTGCACTAATTGATATCTGGCGTTTGATTTCTTCCGGTTCAAAATCCATGGAAGACGTGCCGTCATCCACTTTTCCAAGCCGTTTCAGCGATCCGGCGGTATACAGTAATGCCTCCGAAAGAGTTGACTTACCGCTATTGCCGTGTCCGAGAATAACCACATTCCTGATCTGCTGTACGTCCTGCATGGATACCTCCAGTAAGTGAAACGGATACTGTATCAATGTTAACGGATTACGTTTCTTGCCCGAAAATCGATGAAAAGCCCTTTCTCTTTCGCGGCAGGAATGGTAACCATCGTGTCCACAAAAACAGCCTTTGTTATATTCGTATTAATATTGCAAAGTCAAGCGATAACCTGCTGAAACCTTGAACAATCAATGACCACGCAACCTTCAACCCAACCCTCAACACAACCATCCGAATCCACTGGTCGGATAGCCCGTTCCGCTGGAGCGGTAAGTATCGCCGTCATGTGCAGCCGGGTGCTCGGCCTGATCCGGGAACAAGTTTTTGCCGGCCTTTTCGGCGCTGGTTATGCCTATGACGCCTTTGTCGTCGCTTTCCGTGTTCCCAATCTGCTGCGCGATCTGTTTGGCGAAGGAGCACTCTCCGCAGCCTTTGTCACCGTGTTCACCGAACACAGCACCAACCGGGGTGCCGAGGCCACCTGGCGGCTTGCCAGCAATGTGCTTATTTTTTTTACCATCCTGATCAGCGCACTGACGCTGTTGGGGATCTACCTGGCCGATCCCATCGTCAACCTGCTGGCTCCGGATTTTCAGCTGACTCCCGGCAAGACAGAGTTGACCGTCAAACTCACCCGGATAATGTTCCCCTTTCTCCTTTTCGTGTCGCTGGCAGCGGTAGTTATGGGGGTACTCAACACTAAAGGCAAGTTTTTTGTGCCGGCCATATCGTCAACCTTCTTCAATCTCGGCTCGATTGTCGGTGGCCTGTCACTGGCCTGGCTCTTTCCTCGCTTCAACCAACCTGCCATTGCCGGAATGGCCTGGGGTACGCTGATTGGCGGCGCCCTACAGCTTCTGGTGCAACTGCCCACTTTGCGAAAGGTGGGGTTTCGATTCCGCTTCAACTGTAACCCGACTGATCCGGGTCTGCGGCGCATCCTTCTACTGATGCTCCCTGCTACTATCGGCCTTTCCGCCACCCAAATCAATATATTCGTCAACACCAATTTTGCCGCAGGTTGCGGGGAAGGATCGGTCTCCTGGCTTAACTATGCCTTCCGCCTGGTGCAACTGCCCATTGGTGTCTTTGGTGTAGCTCTGTCCATTGCCACCATGCCGGTGCTGGCGAAACAAGCGGCGCTCAAGGACCTGGTCAGCCTGCGCCAGACCTTTACCTCCTCCTTGATCCTGGTTTTCAGTCTGGCGATTCCCGCCACGGCTGGCCTGACCCTCCTGTCCGAACCCATCATTCGCATTATCTTCGAGCACGGGGCCTTCACCGCCACCGACACCCTGCAGACCGCCGCCGCTCTCACTTTTTACGCCTACGGCCTCTTTGCCTATTCAGCCATCAAGGTCATGGTCCCGGTCTTTTACGCCATTGGCAACACCAAGTATCCAGTGATCGGCAGTTTTCTGGGTGTGGCTGCTAACATCCTCACTATTATCCTGGTGATTGACACCCTGCAGCATCGGGGCATTGCGCTTTCAACATCCTGCGCCATGATCCTCAATTTTCTCTTTCTCAGCACAATTCTCTACCGCAAGCTTTCTGGTTATCCCTTGGCTTATCTGGGAACCGGCGTGCTCAAAATAGTAGTCGCCACCGCTCTCATGTCCGGCGGAATATGGGGATTGAAAGCTTACCTGGGAACCTGGCTTGAAGGACCGATCATGCTGCAGATTGCTGCGCTGGCAATGCTCATCGGTGTGGGGTTGGGAATTTATATGATGGGCCTGCAACTGTTGCGTCTGCCCGAATGTACCCTGTTAACGGATAAATTGGTTCAACGTTTGCGCAGGTCATAAAGAAGCTGAACCTGAGCCAACAGACTGACCACTGCGGTATCAACATGAAGGATGCGACTGCCCATGGTGAAACCGTAGAAGCCGTGATCACCGAAACACTGCAGCTCATAATCGCTCCAACCGCCTTCAGGGCCGACAGCGAGCAACAAACGCTGCCCCGAATGACCAGAAACAGGGATGTTGGCTAAGGTACCGCCGGCATTCGGGTGGGCAATCAGCCCCTGCCCTTCCAAGCCTGGTAAAATATCTTCGATAAAAGGCTTGAACTGGTGATGAATGCTCACCTCGGGCAGCCAGGTATCCATGGCTTGTTCCATGCCTTCAAGAAGAATGGAGCGAATTTTCTGCGGTTCAAGCACAGGGCTGTGAAAAAAGGATTTTTCCACTCGGCGTGAACGGATCAGATAAAACCGTCGTACCCCGAGCACGGTGGCCTGTTTGAGGATGCGCTGCAGCATGATAGGCCGCGGCAGCGCCAGGATCAGTTCCACATGCAACGTATTGTCCGGCTCGTGCTGCAACTTCACAGTCAAGTGCACGACTCCGTCACCAACGGCCAGCACCTGTCCCCTGCCGAGATTTCCATTCACCACCCCGACGCGTACGCTATCTCCCGGTACCACCCGCAAGACTCTGAGCAGATGTTCGGCCCGACGGCCGGTGAGAGCAACCTCGCCGTTAACGAGCTCAGAGGATTCGAGAAGCAGCAGATTCATGACAACGACGGTAAGAACGGTATACAACGTACCTGTTCATATGGCTGCTTGATGTTTTCATGACAGCTTCAGCACCTTTTCTTCAAAGTGCAACGTGGCAAAATAATCCTCGGGACGCTCCTCCCGGCGAACAAGAGCAACGGTACCATCCTGACAAAGCAACAACTCCTTGGGCCGCAGCTTTCCGTTGTAGTTGAACCCCATGGCGTGACCGTGGGCTCCGGAATCTTGAATAATGAGCAGATCGCCCTCCTCGATTTTCGGCAGACTCCGCTGGATAGCGAACTTATCGTTGTTTTCGCAGAGCGAGCCAACCACATCCACCATTTCGGTTGCAGCATGCTCGTCTTTCCCTAGAACTTCGATATGATGATAGGCCCCGTACAAGGCGGGCCGCATCAAGGCGGACATGCAGGCATCCACGCCGACATAGGTGCGATAGATCTCCTTGCGGTTGATCGCACGTACCACCAGCACCCCGTGCGGTCCGGTCATAAAGCGGCCGCTTTCCATAAAAAGTGCCGGACAGTAGCCGTGCTGGTCTCTGAAGGCGGTAAACAATGCGGTGATTTCCCGGCCCATAGCGGCAATATCGAGTGTTTTGCTCTCTGGAGTGTACGGGATACCAAGCCCGCCGCCGATATTGATAAACTCAAAGGTAATGCCCAATTCCTTGCCGAGGGCGGCCACCAATTCGAGCAACATGGCTGCGGTCTGCACCATGTAGGTGTAATTCAGTTCGTTGGAGGCCAACATGGTATGCAGGCCGAACCGTTGAGCTCCCCTGGCCTGGGCACGCCGGTAGGCTTCGACAATCTGATCGTGACTGACGCCGTACTTAGCCTCTTCCGGTTTGCCAATAATATCGTTGCCGGTCCGCCGTGCTCCTGGATTATAACGAAAACAGATTAGCTCCGGCAGATGAGGCACCTTGTCGAGAAGGTTGATATCATCAAGATTGAGGATGCAGCCTCCCTCAGCCTCGGCCATCATGAAATCCTCTTCACTGGTATTGTTGGAGGTGAACATGATATCCTCGCCGCTGGCCCCAAGTTCTCTACTGAGTTGCAGCTCGGTGGTTGAACTGCAGTCAAAGCCAAAGCCCATATCCTGCATTATTTTAAGAATACTGGGATTGGGCAGTGCTTTAACCGCATAATACTCGCGGAAAGACGGAATCTCGGCAAAGGCCTCCTTCAACTGTCTGCCGGTCTCACGGATTCCAGCTTCATCGTAGATATGAAAAGGGGTGCCGTAGTGATTGGCAATGGCGGAGAGATGGGGATACAATCGATCTTTAAATTCTTGTGTCATCGGCATGGTGGTTATTTCCTCTTAATATTTCAACTGCGAATGGGGATGCGCGCCGTTTCCTTATATGTTTGCAGAACAGTCGTCGTTTTCGTAGAGACGACTTCTTTGATAACGGCAATTTTTTCTTTAATGACAGTAGCCAGTTCCGCTGTGTCAGCGATCCGGAGTTTCACCAGAAAGCAGTCAACACCGGCAACATAATGCACCTCTTGAATTTCCGGGATGGCAGCCAGTTTCCGTCCGGTGTCGGGATGATCTCCCACCGATCGCGTACCGATTTCGATAAAAGCAATCTGACGGCGATCAAACTGTTCCGGGTTGAGTCGAACCTCATAGCCGTCGATAATTCCCTGGCGCTCCATTTTGCGGATTCGCTCCAGCACGGCTGAAGGGGCCATCTCCACCTGCCGTGCCACCTCGACATTGGGTATCCGTGCCTTTTCCTGCAATATTTTAAGTATTCTCAAACTGATATCATCAAGCATAGAAACTCTCGCTGGGAAAAACAAACAAATGCAAACAATTACTCCCTGCAGCAGGATCCTATCGCAGGTCACGGTACCAATCAAGAATAAAATTCAGCTATGATAAATAAAAAAAGAATAAACGACATTATAAACTCAATTAACGGCATTATATTCGGATAAAACATTAAAAAACAGAACGAACACACGAATCGAAAACCAAAAGACCAAAAGATATACGCTTCTTCGACAGAGATAGCGTATACTGGTATCATCCAAGCAAACAATTCCCTTTTCCCTCGGCTCAGGATCAACCTTCTATGTTTTGGCTCTACAACCTGTTTTCTCTCTGTTTTGCGCTGCTTCTGCTGCCTCTCCTGCCCTTCATCGTCATCCGAAAAAAATATCGCCAGCTTGTTCTGCGACGATTGGGAATTGGGCTTGCTGATCAAGTGGCACAGAGCACCCAGCACCAAAACTCGGCACCTACTATCTGGATACACGCTCTTTCCGTGGGCGAGGTGACCTCCGCCCTCCCACTGGTTCGCGGTATTCGAGAACACCTTGCCGAGACACGTATTATCTTTTCAGCCACCACCAGATCCGGCAATCAGGTAGCGCAACGCCTCCTCAAACCCTATGCCGATGCTCTCATTGCCGGACCGATCGATTTGGGGCCGGTAGTTCCTCATTATATACAGACACTCAAGCCGGACCTCTTTATTCTGGTGGAAACTGACTTCTGGCCCAACTGGCTGCACTGCCTCGCGCGAAAAAAAATTCCGCTCTTGCTTGTCAATGGCCGCATCTCTGAGCAATCCTTTGCCCGATACCGACAATATGCCGTGTTTTTCCGATCGATGTTCCAGACCTTCACCCTTCTATCCATGCAAACCACTTCCGATGCGGACAAGATGGGTACCCTGGGGGTCAATCCTGAGAAAATCCTCACTTTGGGCAACCTCAAATTCGATACAAGCCAGGTCATCGATACTCAGGTGAATGGCAGCTCCCGTAGCTCAACAAAAAAACAGTATGGTTTTGATGAAACTGCACCGCTCTGGATCTGTGGCTCAACCCATCGCGGCGAAGAAGCACTCATCTTGGAGGTGTTTACCCAACTTCGCACCACAGTTCCCGACCTGCAACTTCTCATCGCTCCCAGAAACATTGAACGAACGCCTGAAATCGTTGCCCTCGCTGCCACCTTTGGCATTGACTGCCGGACATGGAGCGACAACAAACAGAGCCAGGGTTCCTTTCTCATCCTCGATACTATCGGTGAGTTAGCGGCCTGCTACCGGATGGCCGAAATCGTCTTCATTGGCGGCAGCCTGGTGGCTGAAGGCGGGCACAATCCCATTGAACCTGCAGTTGCCAGTGTTCCCGTGCTCTTTGGCCCCCACATGGAAGATTTCGCAGAAATCGCAGCCCTGCTTGTGCAGAAAGGCGGCGGTCTCCAGGTCGAAACAGCAGAATCTCTGCTGGTTGCTTTGGAGCAGCTTTTCACCGATGCAGCTCGGCGCCAATCGATGGCGCAAGCTGCTTTCGATTGCGTCAAGGCAAATCGAGGGGTTGTTCTCAATCATCTGAAAACCATCATAGAACTTCTTTCCCGAACTAGCGCTCGCAGGTAAATCCGTATGAATCAGGCGCTGCGTCGCTGCACTGAAAATCTGCTCATCAGCGCCACCATTTGTTTCATCCTCGGTGCTATCACCGCCTTTTCCTGGATGCCACAGCTGGTTCATCCACCAGTTACGGTGATTGTTGCACCAGCCCTGCTCGCGTTGGTTATAATCGCCTACTTTCTTCAATCTCAATCGCGCCTGCTTGCCACCCTGCCCTTTTTCTTCTTGATTGGCCTTCTTCACACGCATCTGGCTCTACAACCACCCAAAGACCCACGTGATATCGCAAACATCGTTACCGAAAAAACCAAAGTAAGCCTTATCGGCCAAATTCTTACCATGGTTGAGCACGATGGCGAGAAAGCACGGTTTGTGCTTGCTAGCGAAGCAATCCTGCTGCACACCAACACCGGTGAGTCTGTCTTTCAACCGGTACAGGGAAAAATGCAACTCTATGTGCAGGGACGCCTTGGCCCTCAATTCACTCCAGGTGCCAAAATTTTGGCCATTGTCACGGTTGACCGTATTCGTAACCACCAGACCCCAGGCGCCTTTAATTATCGATTACTGATGGCGACCCAATCCATCTCCTGTTCGGGATGGGTACGTTCGGCCAAAGAAATCCTGCAGTTGCATCAACCGCCTCTCTCCATGTGGCAGGGTATAGTTTTTTTTCCTGAAAAGGTACGGCAGCATGTGGCACGCTATCTAGAAAACCATCTCGACCGCGACCTTGCCGGCATCTACCAGGCCCTGCTGATCGGCACCAGAGTGAACATCCCGGTGCCCATCCTTGAGGCCTTCAAAATCAATGGCTGCATGCATATTCTTGCAATTTCAGGATTGCACTTAAGCTTGCTGGGTGTTTTTGCCGCCACAGTCCTTGGTTTTTACCTCAAACGCAGTGAATGGCTCCTGCTCCACACCCATGTCCCGACAGTGACCCTCCTTTTAACGGCACCGATTCTTATCTTTTATGTCTTCATCGCCGGCATGAATACCCCGGCAATAAGGGCGCTCGTCACTGCCCTTCTGGTTTTATGCGCCGTACTGCTGCGGCGGCAACGATCACCCGTACACCTCATTGCCGCGGCTGCGCTCACCGTCCTTGCCATCACCCCTCTTGCGCTTTTTACTGCTTCTTTTCAACTCTCTTTTGCCGCTGTATTGGCCATCACCACTATCTATCCCCGGCTACCGCTTCATATCAGGAAAGCAGAACGCGGCCATGGCACTGGCCGTATCAGCATAACCAGCCGCATCAGCTTGGGATTAAAGATCTTCCAATCTATGCTCTATGTCTCCCTGGCGGCAACTGCGGGAACCTTGCCCTTCATGCTCTACCATTTCAATCGGTTCTCCCTGATTGGTCCGATCATGAATGTAATAATCGAACCCTTGCTCTGCCTATGGGCACTTCCCTGCGGCCTACTGGGTATTGCCTGTATCCCGATATTTCCGAATATGGCCGCACTACTTTTCAAGCTTGGGAGCATGGGCATTCATTTGACGGTTTCCATTGCGACTACGGCTGCCCATATCCCTTACGCCGCAATCTGGACGATTACACCATCAGCTCTGGAAATAGCACTGTATTTCCTTCTTCTTTTTTTAGCGCTCTACCGGAAACCAACTATTCGCCAACTGTTGCCTGTCGTGTTCGTTTCAATAGCACTTCTTTGCAATTTCACCTTCCCGCTATGGTGGCCTCCAAAAAACAAAGAACTAATTGTCAGCTTTCTCGACGTGGGCCAAGGAACCTCCACCTTGGTGCAGTTGCCCAATGGCGCAAACATCTTGATCGATGGCGGCGGTCGCGCGACTGAGCGGTTCAATCCAGGCCAGAGCATTATTGCGCCCTATCTCTGGCGGCAGCGGATCTGGCGCCTTGAGGACCTGATTATCACCCATCCCCATCAAGACCATTACAACGGACTGCCCTTTATCTACGCACATTTCCGGCCACAACGGCTGATTATCAACGGTGACACCGGAACAGAACCCAGCTACAGTCAATTCCTGCAAGATGTTCGGAAAGATGAGACTCCGATTCAGGTGGCGAGAACTGGAGACATATTGCATCAGGATGTTAATTTGCGTCTGGAATGCCTCGGCATGAACGGTCTATTGGAACAACCCGCGACCTGGTCCACCAACGATCGCAGCCTTGTACTCCGCTTGCAACACGGACGGCGAAGCTTTCTCTTTCCCGGCGATATCAGTGTCCACAGCGAAAATAAATTATTGCACCATGGCAATCGCCTGCAGGCTGATGTTCTGCTGGCCCCTCACCATGGTAGCAGCACCTCATCGAGCCATGATTTCACAAAGACTGTTTCACCGGAAATAATCGCAGTTTCCGCAGGGTTGGTTCGTCGAAAAATGCTACCTTCAACAGAACATCTCAGGTATTGGCGGCAGAAAAAAAGAACACCCCTGGTTACAGCTCGCAAAGGAACCATAATCTGCAGAACCGACGGAAAAACTTTGCATACCCGTACATTCACGGGAGACGAGTATTTTTTTGAGGGGAAAAAAAGAAGTATCGTCGAAGAGAAGTGAAGCTTGAACCGTATTATTTTATGCGGTATGTTAGCTCGTTAACAAACAATTAACGGAGCAAGACTATGATTGTGTTTGGTAAAAAATGTCCCGTATGCAGAGGAAAACAAATAACAGCAAGACCTTCGGCATCCCGAATCGCCTTGTTTCCGGCAGCCAATGCCTTTTTATGCAACGACTGCCATCAGCAGCTTGTATTCCTGGGCCTTTGTTCTATCGGCATGGAACACAGGCATTATGCCCGAAAAAAGTTGCCGCCCAATTTTCTTATTCATATCTCAGGGCAGAACGATCAATACGCTAAAATTAAAAATATCAGCGAAGGCGGCATCTGTTTTAACCATCATTACAACGCCGCCCCCATTGCCAACCGGTTTGTCATGCTGAATCTCTATAATTGTAACGATGGTTCTTCACTGGAACAATTACCAACGGAAATCGTTACTACCTCTGA
>JBFJXW010000096.1:0-13294 GCA_041622895.1 Desulfobulbus sp.
CTCGCCTTTCGCCAGAACCGCCCCGTGGTCATCCTGCGCGGGGTGTCGGTAATGGGCGTTCCTTTGCCCAATGCCTGGTTGGGGGGCCTGAAAAACATCGATCTGGTGCAGGTTTTTGGAGCCGATCCCGGATTTTGGAAGGGGTTTGCCGACGGAGTCGCCTCAATCCAGGTTCATGAAGGCAATCTGTACATCGAGTTAAAAGAGTAATATCAGGATGCCGCCTTCCAGGCAGTCGCAGGGGCAGCGTAGTTAACGCCGGTTTTTCTTGCGTGATTTTTTGGCGGCTTTGTTTTTAGCGCTGCCCGTTTTTTTTTTCTTGTCCGCCTGGTCTTTTTTTGCGGCGGGCGGGGGCGGCGGTGCGGGTTTATTGTATTCCTCGGTATTGAATTCCGCAAACCAGGAGATGTAACCGTGGATATCGGCGGGCATGCGCGCCGTAACCCAGGTGCGCAGCGATTCCATGGCGCTTTCTATGTCCCGATCGTTGGCTCGTTCCACATCTTCCAGAGCGATAAAGCCCTCTTTGACTATGCCGTCGACAAAGGCCTGACGGATCTTGTCCATGGATTCTCCGGGATGGAGATCGCACAGCGTCGCTACCAGATTACCCCAGAAATGGGATTCGCTATCGGCCTCCTCGCCGGTGAAAAGCCCCTGAAGAAAATCGATGACCTCGTCCCGCCTGGTCTCGTCAAAGGCAACCACATAGGAGAGCGATTCCGTGGCCGCGCAACGCACATACTGATCGACGTCGCGATTGCAGATCAACTCTTTGATCGCCTCAATCGAGCCGTCGCAGGTGCGGTAGAGCATGGTGGGCAGGGTTTCGGTGGTGGTGTCTCCCCAGAGTTCCACCAGATGCTCATCGGCAATGCTGAATGCCCGGATAATCGGCAAGTGGGCGGACGGTTCCCGAAAATGCGAGAGCAACAGGGCCGCATAGACATGGGCATTGTGCTCCTCTATGGTATAAACCAGCGGATTCTCGGCAACGAATGCCATGATGGGAAGCAGGTGGGGTGTGATCTCTTCCTGCCGTGTCAGGGCCTCTTCGACCTCGGCACGCAGGTAGGTGTTGCTTAACTTGTCAAACTTGGCAAGGAGAGTTTCGATTTCTGGCGCAATCATACCGGCATATTCCTTAAAGGGGAAAAGGGTGGGGGGAAAGTTGCGGCACTCTATAAACTTTTACCGGTTCAGTCAATCCCTTGCTCCCCATTGCTACGAGCGTTGCCGGTCCGCCGGGCCGGTTAGTGCTCCTGATACCTGAGGCGCAGACCATCCGGGGTGTTGACGCAGAGGATGGAAAGCGGCACCAGCAACTGAAAGAGCGGCCGGGCAAAATAAAAGAGTTCAAGATCCACGGAAAGATGAAAGGGCGCGGTGAGCCGGGATCGAAAGGCCAGATCAAGGAGAACGGACTGTTCAAGACCCGCCAGCATCTCGGCACGTCCCACGACCCCCTTGAGGACCAGACTGATGGCCTGCAGGTCAGGACAGGGGCATTGCTCCTCGTGCTGATGCATCAGCGGCAGAAGCGGATCGTCGAGGCCAAGGCAGTCAAAGCGGGTCAGGAGGTCCTGTCCGGCTATGTCCAGGATGGGTTCGGTGTCGGTACAGTCAAGCACCCGACAGGCGAGTGGCCGATCAGGATATCTCGTGCAACCTTCTGTAGTTTCGTTGTAAAAGGCGCAGCTCCAAGTGCCTGCTCGGCCTTTGAGCTTGAGGAATTCGTGGTCGACAGGTTCAGGACAGGCAGACAGCGGCTGGAAGGCGAGTTCGCCCCGGCGTACCGTGATCAGATCATCAACACGCAGTTGTCCTGAGGAGAGAAGCGCCCTGTCCGGTCCGTGCAGTGCGGGCCCGCCCTGACGGCAGCAGGTTCCGCAGCGTTGACACCCCGCAGGGGGCCTCAAGAGAGAAGGTCCAGACTGTCGCCTGTGCGGAGAACGCCGGGGACAATGACCTTGGTGAAGATACCTTCTCGGGGCATGATGCAGTCGCCGACCTGTTTGAAAATGGCGCAGCCGTGGTGGCATTTTTTGCCGATCTGGGTGACTTCCAACACTACCTGGCCGTTGCCCAGGCGGGTGCCGAGCGGCAGCTTGGCCAGATCGATTCCTTCGGTGGTGATGTTTTCCGCAAAGGCTCCAGGCTCCAGTTCCAGCCCTTTGGCCCGCATAAAGTCAATGGACTCCTCAGCCAGCAGGCTGACCTGCCGGTGCCAATCTCCGGCATGGGCATCGCCGACAATACCGTGATCGACCTTGAGCTCAACGCTCTCCACCGGTTCCTTGTTGACGCCTTTTTCCCGGCTGATATTCAGTGAAATAATTTTACCCATTGTTTCCTCTTTGCTTAAGCCATTAGATCCGTGCTCAGATACCGTTCTCCGGTGTCCGGCAGGACGACAACAATTCGTTTTCCCTGAAACTCCTCTCTGCCGGCAACCGCCAGCGCTCCGGCCAAGGCCGCGCCGCAGGATATGCCGCAGAGAATACCTTCCTGCCGGGCCAGGGTTTGCGCCTGGAGGATCGCCTCGTCATTGGTTACCGTGACGATTTCGTCGATCACTGACTGGTCAAGGATTTCCGGGACAAAACCGGCACCGATGCCCTGGATCTTGTGGGGACCTGGTTTACCCCCGGACAGGACCGGCGAAGCTGCCGGTTCGACCGCTACAACATGCACGTTCGGGTGCTGCTCCTTGAGGTAGCCGCCGGCACCGCTGATGGTGCCGCCGGTTCCAACGCCGGCGACAAAGGCATCGATACGGCCTTCGCACTGCTGCCAGATCTCCGGACCGGTGGTCCGCCGGTGCATGGCAGGATTGGAAGGATTGGCAAACTGATTGGGCATCCAGGAGCCCGGTGTCTGCTGTTGCAGTTCGCTCGCTTTGGCCACAGCATCCTTCATGCCGCCGGTGGCGGGAGTCAGCACCAGGTGTGCACCCAGGTGGACAAGCAGTTTGCGGCGTTCGATACTCATGCTTTCCGGCATGGTCAGGATCAGTTTATACCCGCGGCTGGCGCAGACAAACGCCAGGCCGATGCCGGTATTGCCGCTGGTCGGCTCGATAATGGTGCCGCCGGGTTGGAGAATGCCTGCCTGTTCGGCGTCGTTGACCATGGCCACGGCCACCCGGTCCTTGACGCTGCCGAGCGGATTCATGGACTCGACCTTGGCCAGGAGTTCTGCCCCGACTGCAGCGCCAAAGCGTCGCAGATGAACCAGCGGTGTGTGGCCGACGGTTCCGGTAATATCTGTGCACGAGGGTGCAATCATTTGTTCTCTCCCTGTTTATTGCCGATATAGACTAATTTAGGTTGTTCCAGCATGACCCGGGTGTCCGGGCCGACGGATTCGGTCAGCCAGACGTTGCCTCCAATGATCGAGCGTGCTCCGACCACGGTTTCACCGCCGAGAATGGTGGCATTCGCATAGATGATGACATCATCCTCGATAGTGGGGTGCCGTTTGACGTTGCGCAGCCGTTTACCGGCATCCTTGGGCAGCGACAGCGCCCCGAGAGTGACGCCCTGATAGAGCCGTACCCGGTTGCCGATGGTGGTGGTGGAACCGATCACCACGCCGGAGCCATGGTCAATGAAAAAATGGGATCCGATGGTGGCCTCGGGATTAATATCGATGGCGGTGCGGTGGTAGGCTTGTTCACTCATGATGCGTGGAATGAGCGGCACGCCAAGCTCGTGAATCCGGTGCGACAGACGGTAGATCATGGTGGCGAACAATCCGGGATAACTGAAAATAACTTCATCCGAGTTGGCCGCGGCCGGATCGCCGGTCAGTGTCGCTTCGATATCCGATTCCAGCAGACTGCGGATCGCGGGCAGACTGTCGATCAGGTCAGCGGCGATTTCGTAGCTCCGCTCGCCGCACTGGGTGCACAACTGGTTGTGGCGAAAGCAGTCATGGCGTATGGCTGAACCGATCTGGCTGGCCAAACTTTCATAGAGCAGGCTGACCTGTTGCCCCAGATGATATTCCAGATTTTCCGGTCGGAGAATGACCGGAGAAAAAAATCCGGGGAAAAGAATGCGTTGCAGCTGCTCAATCAGGTCGATCACCTCGTTTTTCGAGGGGATCGGCACCGGTTCGATGTGACTGGCCCAGTGGCCGTCTTTAAAGCCCTTGCTCAGTGCGGCAACCACCTCCGGTATCGGATTGCGCACCTGATTTGCCAAAATCGTTTCGCTGCTGCAGGTGCCGGCCCGTACTTCTTTTTGTCCCATAACGAATTCTTCCTGAAAAAAACGGTTCACACCACGCGCTCCAGCATCATGATGCCATACGTTGCCCGGAGGTTTTTCATATACCGGACAATATTGCCTTTGTAATCATGGTGATGGGTATTGATCGCCATTTCCCGCACCATGCGGACTCCCGAAGTCCGTAAAAAACGTTTGAAGTCATTGATCGAAATAACCCTGATATTCGGGGTGTTGTACCACTCATAGGGCAGCTGGTCGGTAACCGGCGCCATACCGGTCAATAAAATCTGCATCCGGGCCGACCAGTGGGCAAAATTGGGAAAACTGACAATCACCCGTTTGCCGATCCACAGCAGATCGAGCAGCAGTTCCTTGGGATCCCGGATCTGCTGCAAGGTTTGGCTGAGTACCACCACATCGAAGCGCCCCTCGGGATAATCGCAGACCTCCTTGCGGAAATCTCCCTGAAGTACGGTGAGACCGCGTTCGATACACCGTGCGACCTTATCCTCGGAAAATTCAATACCGGTGCCGTGCACCTGCTTATGCTTTTTGAGATACTCGAGGAGGTCGCCGTTGCCGCAGCCCAGATCCAGCACCCGTGTTCCCGGTTCGATCCAGGAAGCGATGACCTGGAGGTCAAAGCGCATCGATCCCAGTTCCCGGTTATAGACAGCGCTCATGATACACCCGATCGAGAAAGCCGCTGATCAAACCGTCCAGTCGTTTGTTCGGCAGGAGAAAGGCGTCGTGTCCCCACTGCGCCTCGATTTCGCAGAAGCTGACATCACTGCCGTTTTTTTTCAGCGAGGAGACGATATCCCGCGATTGATAGGTAGGATAGAGCCAGTCCGAACTGAAGGAGATCACCAGAAACGAGACATCGGCCAGGGCTTCGTTGATCAGCAGGTTGCTGCCGCCGCGCTCCAGATCGAAATAATCGGCGGCCTTGGTGATGTACAACAGGGAGTTGGCGTCAAAGCGGGTGACGAATTTCTTGCCCTGGTGGTGGAGGTAGCTTTCCACCTGAAAATCACCGGTAAAATCAAAAGACAGAGTGCTGCGGTGCAGTCGTCGCCCGAATTTTTCCCGCATCGACTCGTCGGAAAGATACGTGACATGGCCCACCATTCGCGCCACTGCCAAGCCGTGGGCCGGGCCGGGGCCTCCATAATAGTTGCCGTTGTTCCAGTCCGGGTCGGCCATGATCGCCTGCCGGGCCACCTCGTTAAAGGCAATGGCCTGGGCGGAATGGCGCGTGGTGGTTGCCAGGGGAATGGCTGAAACCACCATTTCCGGATAGTCGGCGCACCAGCGCAACACCTGCATGCCGCCTACCGACCCGCCGATCAGCGACATCAGTTTGCTGATACCCAAATGCTCGATCAGCTGCTTCTGCGCGCGCACCATATCCTTGATGGTCACCATCGGGAAAGAAAGGCCGTAGGGCTTGCCGGTTTCCGGGTTGATCGACGAGGGGCCGGTGGAACCGGCGCAGCTGCCAAGGATATTGGAACAGATAACGAAATAGCGGTTGGTGTCCACCGGTTTTCCCGGTCCGACCATGTTGTCCCACCAGCCGGGACGTTCGTCGTCTTCGTGCAGGTACCCCGCTACATGCGAGTCGCCGGAAAAGGCATGGAGGATGAGAATGGCATTGGAACAATCGGCATTGAGCTCGCCAAGGGTTTCATACGCCAGGGTAATGGGACCCAGGCGCGCGCCGCAGTCCAGTACCATCTCATGGGGCGAATGGGCAAAGGTAAAATATTTGCGTTCTACCAGCAGGGGGGTGGTGGTAATCTCGACAGCTCTGCTCATCGTTGCCGGCCTCCGTGTTCGTGGGGGCAGGTCATGCTGCAGCTCCTACAATGTGGGATATGATCAGTGTGTTTGTCAGCGTGGTTCATGGTTGCAGTTATAAGCACAGGCAGGGATCTGTGCCACAAGAAAAATGCACTGCTGCCCAGGTGAGCGATTGCAAGGCGTTCCTCGGGTCAGCGATTTTCGCGAGCAGATATACCAAGGGGAAGAGGGAAGCTATCCGTATCCGGGATGAGGTCGGCAGAGTGGTCCTGAACCGAGGCGATGTACCCTTTTCGATGACGGTAGGGCCGGTTGTGAAGCGCCGCTTGAAAGTGTGCCGTACTTATCAGTGAATCTGTTCCAACGGGTGGATTCGGATCGAATTGAGCCGATCCTGTTTGCCAGCTGCGGTTGCTTCAGGCGCTGTTGTCACAGTAAGATGGTTTATGGTGATCGTGGCTGTCTGCTCCTCAGGCTCCGCTGGAATGGCTGGGGCTGTTGTTGGCGGTTGAGCGGAAATCGCTTGAAAGGCAGGGGTAAAATCGATCGCCTGGCCAAGTCGATTGAAATCGGCGGATGATCGTGGACCTGATGCAGGCTGGGAGATTTGCAGCACCCCTCCTAAGTTCAGGATACGGTATGCCGCTGTGATCTCGTCGGCACTAATGGCAACCAACTGACGGGCAGACTGAAAATATTCTTTTTCCGTATTGAGGACATCAAGCAAACTGCGTCTGCCAACACTAAATTGCTTCAGGTATGCGTCGAAGGTTTTTTCACTGGAGCGTACTGCCTCCCGGTAGACGTTCTTCTGGTGTTGCAGCGAACGATACGTCGCCCAGGCTGAAGCGGTCGCTTCCCGCAGTGCAATCAGCTTTTCATCCCGATTCGATTGGCTTTCGTATTTTCTCGACAACGCCGCGCTTACCCCCTCTTTATCCTGCCCGCCATTATACAAATTCCAGCGCAGGACGACCATGGCATCATTGCTATGCTGCCAGGATGGATCGCCTTCAAGTTGATCGTGGTAGTTGCTGCTTAATTCAATATTAATTTTCGGTTTGTAGGCCGAGCGAGCCAGACCCACCCTGGCATCGGCTTCCATGATCTGGGCTTTACGTGCCAACAGACCTGGATTGTTTTTTTCCATCCACGTCAACGCTTGCTCCAAAGAATGCGGCATTGTTTTGGGAATTTCAGTGAAAGCCAATTCTCCGGGTTTTATGCCCACCACACGTTCATAGGCAGCAATCGCTCTGCTGAGATCAGCCTGACTGTCAATCAGAATCGATTGGGCCCACGCTATACGCGTCTGGGTCTGGGTGACATCGGCAATGTTTCCGGTTCCTGCTTGCTCCATTTCGGCAAGTGCCTGGTAAATATTCTGATGCACCTCAAGATCCTTTTCGGCCAGGCCAACCAGCTTACGCAGCCGATAGACATCAAGGTGGGCGTTGATCGCATCCAGGGTAATCGCCTGCACTGCCTCCTGGATGCCTAAATCGGCTGACTCCAATAATGCCTTCTGGATAGAGACATACTGCCTGGTTTCGCCGCCGTCATATAACTTCTGGGTCAATCGGAGGGTGGCATCACCTCGAGAGTTCCACTCGGTGTCGGACGGATCCGCATCAGGGAGTCGGGTAACGCTATCGCTATACTGTCCTGCACCGTATCCGAGCAGCATATCAACGGAAGGGCGGTACCGCGCGCGGGCTTGTCTAAGGTCGTGTTCGATCGCCGCATTGTTATGAGCCAGTGCCTGCAGCTGTGGACTAAAAGCAAGTGCTTGCTCAACCGATTGATAGAGCGTTGTTTCCTGCGCAAGTGCAGATAAGGGAGCCAGCACCAGCCAACAGCAAAAAACCACGAGCAGATAACAATATTTATCGAATGTCATTGCATGATCCATGCACCCAAAATTCACTGTTCTGGTCAGACACGGTTAAAGGAGTTCTGTTAAAAAAGACTATCGGCAACTTCAACAAACGCATCTGCCGCCGTGCGCCTGCAATCCAGGCATTGTTCCGTTGTCAGATCGGTTGTCGACCAGACCGAAGGGTCAACGCTGAAAGCTCCTTCGTTAAACGTCCCCCCGTCCAGATCTGACATAACCAGTTGTGCGCTGAGATGCAACAACGCAGTTTCCGTGACAAAATGACTGGCTTTGCCCGGCTCGGGATGAAAAAACGTGATAGCCTGGAAGCTTTTAGGCAGATCCCATTGCCGCATTACATAGCCACCCACCGTTGCGTAATCAAAGCCGAACCGTTCCCTTTCCACCAGATACAATGGGCGCTCCTGTTTTTTTGCATCCAAAATAGCCAGCTGCGACTCTTCCGGAATCGATAAATACATGAAGAGATGCCCAATGTCATGGAGTAAGCCAATCACGAACAGTCGCTCGCTTTCCGTACTGCTGCCCGCCAGGGCCAGTTGCTTTGTCAGCACGGCACAGTAGAAACTCCGCTGCCAGAACTTTTTCATATCCATCACTTCCGTCTGGATACCCTTAAAAGCTTCGGCAACCGAGGTGGTGAGCACGATATCATGAATCTGCTGAATACCCAAGAGGCTTACAGCATGGCTGACGGTTTCAATGGTCCGCATTCTTCGGTTCAGCGGATTGTTGACCACCCGCAGAAAACGGGCAGCCAGCCCCGGGTCGCGGCCTACCAGGAGGGCGACTTCCGCCATAGTATAATCCGGATCGCCAATAAGTGTCTTTAATTTTGCATAGATATCCGGCAGCGAAATGAGTTGCGCTGCGTTGACAACGTGTTGAAACATGGCGTCCCTTCCTGATTGAAACCGATTGGTCATCCTGTCGGCGCCATCGTTTGTTTGTGTATGATGTCCATGACTTCAGCCTGAGGCATCGGTCGGCCGAAATAATATCCCTGCAGGTATTCACAACCCAAGGCAATCAGATGATCGGCCTGGTATTTTTCTTCAACCCCCTCGGCAACCACATCGAGCCCCAGGCCATGCGCCATGGAAACGATCGAGGCGATCAGTTTGTCGGCATGCGGGTCTTTATCGATGTCGGAAACAAACGAACGGTCGATTTTTAAACAGGACAGCGGAATATTTTTTAAATAGGACAACGAGGAATAGCCGGTGCCAAAATCGTCCATGGTTACCCGAAGTCCCATCTCCTTGATCTGTTTCAGAATGGTAAAGGATGGATCACCGGTATTGATCAATGAGCTTTCCGTTAACTCGATTTCAAGCAAATCGGCAGTGATATTGAATTCGTCCATCACCTTCTTGATTTGACGAGCCAGATTCTTCTGACGCAATTGAATTCCGGAAAGGTTAATGGCGATCGGTGCAACCTTCAGGCCGTTATCCATCCATGTCCTCAGCTGTCGACATGCGGTATTAATAACCCAATCGCCGATACCGTCGATCTGCCCGGACTGCTCAGCAACCGCAATAAATTTATCCGGTGAAACAAATCCCAAACTGGAACTCTGCCAGCGAAGCAGTGCTTCAAAGCCGGCAACCTGTCCGGTGGCGGCTTTTATCTTGGGCTGGTAGTACAGCATCAGTTCATCATCAGTAATGGCTTTATGCAGTGAATTCTCAATCTTCAGTTGGTTGACCGCCATTTCGTTCAGGTTTTGCGAAGCAAACAGATAGCGATCCTTGCCATGAAGCTTTTGCGCATAGCTGCAGGCATTGGTAGCGCTGCTGTATAATTCGTCCACGGTCTGGCCATCGTGGGGGAAGATACTGACACCGAAATAGGCAGAGGTGTATATTTCGGTGCCGTTGATCGTGAAGGGTTTATCGAAGGCGTCCAGCATGCGCTTCATCACCCAGGTCACATGGTCGACCTGCTTGATATCGGACAGGAGGATACCAAACTCGGTCTGGTTGATCAGGGAAATCGTTGACATCTCTTTAAAATTTTCAACCACGGCAACCATGTCGATATCCTCGCGCAAGACATCGTGTAACCGATGGCCGCAGGCTGTGACCAATTGTTCGGCAATCGTATACCCATAGGTTTCGTGAACCCGTTTGATCGTGTCGATGGTCATCGACAATACGGCAACCAGATAATTTTTCCGCTTGCCTCTGGCGATCTCATGCGCGATCCGATCATCAAACAGCGAACGCGTTGGCAAACCGGTTTTAAAATCATACATTGCATAGTGTTCTATCTCTAAGGTCCGTTTTTCCAGCAGTCCTTCGAGTTCCCGCACCCGAAGGTGCAATTGAGCCTGATCTGCATCGATCACTCTCAAGTGATCAGTGTGAGCCGCTTTTTTCTTGTTTTTCGTCCCGGCATCGATCGTGGCTGCATTACACTCTTTTCCCCAGGTAACAACCCGGTTCCGGCCGCTATTCTTCGCGGCATACAGAGCTTTATCGGCCTGGTTGATCAACTCCTCGGGTTTGTTGGTGGTTGATTCAAGGAACGCGACCCCTATACTTACGGTGATTTTAACGCCTGAACAGGATATCTTTTCGATGGTTTGCCGGATGCGCTCGGCAATCTGCGCCGCTTGTTCGGAAGAAAGTTTGGGCAACACCACACAGAATTCTTCGCCGCCGTACCGTCCGACCAGGTCGCTGTCGCGGGTATTGGTTTTTAGCACATCGGCAACCGCCTTGATCACCTGGTCACCCGTTGTGTGGCCGTAATTGTCGTTGACCGCTTTGAAGAAATCGATATCCACCATCAGGCAGGACAGATGCATCTCGCTCGCTTTTGCTTGGGTGAACAGGGTGTCGAGCTGTAATGCCAGCGAGCGTCGGTTCAAGCAGAGCGTCAGCGGATCACAATTGGCCAGGGTCTCTAATTCCTGACTCTTCGTCTGGATTTCATCGTTGGCTATCTGGAGTTTTTCGACCAGATTGTTCAGCTCGAAGTTCTGTTCCTCCACCTGGGTGACATCGTCAAAAGTGACCAGGGTGCCGCGGCATGCTCCTGCATTGTCGGTCACTTTGGCGGCGTTGACCGTGAGTTTGATTTTTTCTCCCTGATTGTTCAGCAAACTCAGCGAGGCACTTTTGTGCTCCTGACCTTCCCGCAATACTTTGATCCACGGTAATTGATTGACCTGCAAGTGATTGTGGCAGTTGAGCCAGCCCAGTTCCGAGCCTTTTAAACCGATGATTGCCGCTGGAGCCTTGCCGAGCAATTCGGCAAAGGATTTATTGGTCATCACAATTTGTTCTTTTGTGTCCAGGATCAGCATTCCTTCCTGAAGGAAATCGAAGGCTTTCTGCACCCGTTCCGGAATGACTGCCTTGGGATCGAGCTCACGCAACGTCCATTTAATGATAAAGAAATAGCAGATGAAACTGCTCAGGCCGACAAACGCCAGCAGAACAGCAAAGGAATTGGCCACACCGATGGTTGAATTATCTGCCCATAACGGGGCAAAGCGGATTTCCACGGTCGCCCATTTTTTTTCATTGCGATACACCGGAACATTGATATGGGTCGGGGTGGATTTTTCATCAGGCGGGGGTCTCCAGTGCGCCAGGTGCTCACCCACCATGGCAATCAACGTCCCATCAACGGTTCGGATCGCAGCAGAGCGGATGTCCTCATTACGCTCTACCACTGCACGCAGGGTCTTGCGCATGGTTTGAAATTCGCCTTTTTCAGCGGCAGTGGCAAATTGCAAGGCCAGAGACTCACTCAACCCTTTGCGCAGTTCCAAAGCCAATTTGGATTCATCGGGAATCAATCCGATCTGGTTGGCCAGGAAAAGCAGGTTGACCGTCAACAGCGTCAGCACAAAACTGAGCCGTATGGCAGGGGTTTTAAAAAATATCATTGAACATCGCCGTCAAAAAAAGTTTCCGGCTGCTGGTCGGCGTTATTCGGCGGCTCATTCGTATGCTTTTTGTCTTTTTGGGTTCCGGAAAAAATGATTATCGGGTCAAAATTACGCCAGATCGGTAAGGTTGACACCATGCTGGCGACCAGCGATCCGGCCCGTAACAAATAACTGACGGCAGCGACGGTAAACGTGGTCATCGATGCGGTGACAATTTTCGTTTGCACCGATTTTTCCTGTTGTTCTGATTGGAATGTTTCGTCGATTTCTTCTCGCAGCAGATCGTACTCTTTATGGTTGGCCAGCGGTTCCCAATTATCAGGAGCAAAATCGATTGAGATAGTATCGGTTATTTCCTTTAAATCCGATAGTTCTTTAAACGATGATTGACTAAAAAATAAATGCTCTCCAGCGGTTATCTCTTTGTATAAGTCGTTGTCGAAATACAGGTACGCACGGTCGTCTTCGCGTGCTTCAGGCTCGGTATCCGCGTCATTTTCATCGGTCAGAAAAATAATATTTTGATTGTCTTCAGCTTGCAGATCGTGCAGCAACACCAAGGCATTCTCTGCAGTGGATATTTCATCAAGTGCCAAATATCCGTTAGCCGACTGCTGCGGTTGTTCTTCGGGGAGGGGGGAGGCGTCGGGTGCCTCGACGACCGGAACTTCAGGACGAGGAACACCTCCTGCAACCGTTGTAGTTGCGTCAAAATCAGTCCCGGAGCCGTTAGATGTTTCGTCGACCGGGGTGATGTCGAGTGCGGCCGCACCAGCGACGGTCAGGCTGCCATCGGAAACCGCATAGCTGAAACTCACGGACGAGTCGTCATTCAGGGCCGGGGTGTAGGTCCAGGTGCCGTTGCCATTGTCCCTGATGGTTCCGGAACCTGAAGAGATGGCGAGGTTGATGGCGGTGAGGCCAGAGGAATCGACATCACCTGCATTGGCCAGCAGTTCGGCCTGGGTGATCAGACGTGCGCCGCTATCCTCGGCAATCGCGGTCAGGGTGACCGGTATCGTTGTCGGCGCATCGTTGACCGCAGCCACATGGACGTTCACGATATAAGTGTTGCTGCCGCCGTTACCGTCGCTGACGGTGTAGGTGAAGCTGTCGGCGCCGCTGAAGTTCAAGACCGGGTTGTAGCTGAAGCTGCCGTCGTTGTTGACGACTGCGGTGCCATGGGTGGCAGCGGTGCCCAGGGTGTAGGAAATCGTATCCCCATCCACATCGGTAGCCGCCGGCAGGTTGCCATTGAACACCACATCCTCGGTGGCATTGATATTTGCATTGGAGGCTTTGGGTGTGTCGTTGACCTGGTTGACGGAGATGGAGACGGTGCGGGTTCCGGACTCTCCGCTGGCGGCGTCGGTAACCGTATAGGTGAAGGAGTCTGAGCCGTTGTAGTTGGCAGTGGGGGTATAGGTGAAGGAGCCGTTACCATTGAAG